>WFXO01000001.1 GCA_015490555.1 Caldifarciminota bacterium
ATTTCATTTAAAACAACACGGTTTGATCTTTCAAGTATTCTTTTAAGTAAACGATTATCTTTTGCCATATTACCAATTGACCCAACCATTACATTATCAAATTCTCTTGCCGGTAAAGGTTTTGATAAGCAAGCCGTTTTATCCCTGTGCTGTATCCTTGAGCATTTGTAATAAAAGAATTTGTCTCCATTTTTAAGAGTGTAATGGGTAGTTAAATTTGATCCACAATAACCACACCTTAAAAGCCCTCTTAAAAGAAAATCATATTTGTTCTGTTTAATTGATTTACATTCCTCTTTATTTCGGTTAAGCATTCTTTGGACTTCTTCAAAAATCCTCCCGTCAATTATTGCCTCATGATTTCCTTGATAGATTTCACCACTATACTTTATTTTCCCTGCATAAATGGGATTTTCTAAAATGTGCCTTGTGCTGGTATAAATAAAATCCTTTCCATTCTTTGTCTTATATCCTCTTTTGTTTAGTATCTTAACAACTTTTGAAATAGAACCTTCTTTTAAGTAGGTCTCAAAAATAAATTTAATGATTTTAGCCTCTTGAGGATTGATGATAAGTTTTTTATTTTCTGGATCATAGTCATAACCCAGAGGTAAACAACCACCATTCCATAATCCCTTTTTAGCTCTTGCTTTCATTTTATCTCTTGTTCTTTCTGCTGTCATTTCCCTTTCAAACTGTGCAAAGTCAAGCATTATGCTTCTTAAAAGTCTTCCCATTGCGTTGGTAGTGTCAAATTTCTGGGTTACGGCTACAAGTTCAACATTGTATTTATCAAAAAATTCAATTAAGTAATAAAAATCCTTGTGACTCCTTGTTAAGCGGTCAATCTTATAAACAAGGACAACATCAATTAAGCCCTTTCTTATATCCCTTAACATTCTTTGAAGTTCTGGTCTATTTAAAGAAGCAGCGGAGAAGCCCGCATCTTCATAAATACCAAAAAGTTCCCAGCCCTCAAACTTTCGGCTTTTTAGAAAATTCAAAATATGCTCTTTCTGGGATTCAAGAGAACTATAATCTTTTTCAGCCTGATTTTCCGTTGAAACCCTTGTATAGACCGCACACCTGACAACTTCTTTTTTCTTATTCTTTTTCATCTTCATAGACTTTTACACCTTTGCTCTTTTTAACTTCTTTATTTTTGGTCAAGATTTTTAAGTTTTTCCTTTGGCTTAAAGCACAAAGTAAGCCTAACTCAATAGACAACCCTTTAAACTCAAAGACAATTTTACTTGCTTTTATCCAGTCTTCTTTTTCTATATCTACATAAGGTAAAGCAAGAAAACCTTTTAAAAGTTTCTCAAAGATTTCTTTGTCTTTAACATCACTGAGGACATTGGCAATAGTGTATCCCGTCACCCCTATATTGTTCTCCTTCAATAAAGTTTCTAAGATCTCCGTTTCATTTGTATGCTTTCCCTCAAAATAATCTTTCCATGTCTTTATATCAGTTAGTATCATTTTATTCATTTCCCGATTGCTAACTCTTTTAGAATTTTTCTATATTCTATTAGTTTCCTATTTACTTCTTGCATTTCATTTATCAATTTTTCATATTCAGGGTATTTCTGTTGAATCTCTTGCGGTGGAAGTCCTTTATTTTCTTCTTTCTCGATTTCTTCTGTGTACCATTTTCTAAATTTTGCCTGCCATTTCGTTAAATGAGGGCGTAATCCTTCATTTAGTACTTCTACAGCAATTCTTACAATAGTTCGGGTGCTCTCATTTTTTCTCACCTTTGAAATAGGTATCTCTTTTACCAACTCTCTTGTTATCCTAAAAAATTCATACCAAGAATTGTAAATTTCTACAATTACATCGTTTTTAAAATCAATTGGTAATCCTATTTTTCTAGTAGATAGTTCAACCCATAACTTGTAAGCAATCTGCATATCATCGTAATTTGGTTTTATTTTTATCTTATGATTTCCTATTCCTATTATAGCTTCGTTTATCTCGTAAGATTTTGCTCCAATTCCTCTATTTTTTAATATAACAATTAATAGCCAAATCACTAAGGCACCAGCGATTAGTAATACCAACCATTTACTTAAAACTATTTGAATATCCCAATTTTGATTTAAGAACAGTCGTATAATTTCCATATTTATTCACACCTATTATATCTAAATTGAGGAAGTGAATTATCTATTAAATCAGCCTTATCTATTCTTGCCTTAAAGGCTTCTTCTATCCACTTCTTAATTTTGCGCTCGTCTTCTGTCCAATCGTAAAATTTAGCATATCCTGATCTGATATTAGCTACTAATCTCGGAGGAACAATGTCAGGATTAAATTTATCCTTACCATAGTCAGGATGTGTAGGTAAACATAAGCCCAATAATCCTGAATATCCACCAACTTTTTTCATCAACGCCGCAGATATTTCCCAATCTACATGTTTCCGGCAGTAAGTTTTAGGACCAACTAATACCACTAATACCGATATATCTGAGATGTAATCTTCTTGTATTAGTCTTTTTATATATTCAGTGCTAACATCAGTATCTATATCGCCAGGCTTTACTGATCTGTTTATAAAAAGATGTCCAAATAATTCTTCAAAACGATTTCTATAATATTCATCCTCTTTATGATAATAACTGATAAAAACCTTATGGCGTGTGTCTTTTTTGGATTCGAAAAGGTAATTCCAGCTCATTTTATCTCCTCCTTAAAATTAATTTTACCTTTAAGAGATAATAAAGTTTCCTTTTGTTTCATTCTTACAAACTCCCTACAAGCAACATTAACAGCCCTGCTTTTCTTTTTCTCTCCTGTAATCCTCAATAGCTCATCAAGTAGGTCTCTATCCATTGAGACCGTGAATCTTAAAATTTCTTTTTTATCTCTCATGTTGTGCAACCTTCCATAATTTTGTCCTTTCATATACACTATAAATATACTCCTAAAAGATGCATTTGTCAAGTAGTATTTTCACCAAATATATGGCTTAGTTTTGTGATTTACAAAATGACCCCATATTGTAATTACAAACCCGCCGATAGAGGTAAGGGAAGAAGTCAATAAGCGGTCAAAGGAAAAGGAAGAATTAGAGAAAAAACTTGAAGAAATAAGGCTTAAAATAAGGAGAAAGGAAAGCACGGTCATTGATTTTGAAGTGATAAAGAAAGGATTTGAAGGATTTTATAAGGTGTATCCTTCTCTTGAGCCAAAGGAAAGGCAGGCACTGGCAAGGCTTTTTATAAAAGAGGCAAAAATCTTAAATGATAAGGTAGATGTTGAATTTCTTGAATTTCCAGAACTTGCCCATCAGGAGCCTGTCCAGATTTTGAAAGAGCCGTCAATTAGGGGAGCTCCTTATATGCCATCCCTGGATACTTCGTGTACATCTTAAAGTCTGTTCATCACGACCAATACTACATCGGTTCCTCTCGCAACCCTGAAACAAGGTTGACGTTTTATAACACGGTTGAAAAAGGTTTCACCTCAAGATACAGGCCGTGGAAAATCGTCTGGGAAAAAGGAGTTCTCAAGCGAATCCATAGTGACTCAAGAATTGTGTTTGGGTTATGATCACCTCAAGATGCGATATCTCAAAATTTCAGGAGCCATCGGTTCCTGGGTTTCTCTTTGACTTCTGAGAACACCCAGTACAGGAGGTTCACTACTGCCTCTTCCCACCTAAGACTCATACAGTCATTTTCCAAAAACCTTCGACCATAAACAAGTGTTAGAAGTTGTCCCTTATTCTTTTCGCAAAGGAGGAAGAAACATGTGGGTTCTCGTTTCCAGCATCCTCTTGACCGCTCAAGGGTGGAACATCTCGATAAACGCTGGATTGAACCTCAGCCAAAGTTACTATAATGCTGCGTGGTCCGGAGACGAAACGGGCTCCATTGTCTGGACCGGGACCGTTGATCTTGAGGCAAAACGGATGATCCAGACACACTTCCTGTTGACAAAGACTACACATCTGGCTTACGGACAAACCTATTCCCAGGACCCGGAAACGGGCCGATGGAACCCTCCCCAAAAATCCATGGATCGGATCGAAAATGAAACCGTGATTCGAATGACCCGGCACTGGCTTGTGGAACCGTTCTTCTCCCTGTTGGCCAGAAGTCAATTTGCCGACGAAGCCACCTCAACTCGATTCAATCCGTGGGAGATTACGACATCCCTTGGGTTGGTCAAAACCCTCTACCAATCAGAACAAGACGAGATCAACCTTCGGGAGGGCATCGCAATGAAAACAACCTTAGATCGCCGCCACCTCATGGACACAGCACAGGAAGGAGGACTTGAAACGGTCCTCCAAATCAAGAAGAGCTTTACTCAAAACATCCAATATCAGGGAAAATTCACCCTTTTTAAAGCCCTTGCCCGCTCACAAAGCACCCTTTCCACAACATGGCAGACTCCGGATGTGAACTTCCAAAACACGTTCAGGATTGCTCTCACGAAATACCTCCAGCTGACCTTCTATCTCGAACTCCTTTACGACCGGGACATCGTTGACCGCCTCCAACTCAAAGAAAACCTCTCGATCGGGTTGTTTTACCAGATCCCTCGAGGGGAAGGCTCAGAGCAACCCTGAGGCCATACCCACGATCTTTCCCAAATCTTTTCCGCAATCTCTTCTCGTCGTTCCTTTTTGTATGATGGCTTCCTCTCCTTGTCCTCCGGAATTGCCTTTTACCCCTAAACACAATGCCCGATGCACGACCAGGCAGGAGGTGTTTCCTGGTGGGGAGAGCCTTTTATCAAGATTTTCCGGACACGGCTTCCTGGACCCTTCTGCATGTGGTTCGACCAAGAAAGAAATGGGGAGATCTTTGATAAACCCGAGACTTAAACCCGGATTCTCGTTGTACAGATCTCGCTTCAAAGATTCACTAGACACCTCACGTAGGACGTTCCCTAAGCCCATCTTCCGCAACAAAGGGATGCGCCGAGACCATCTGTTCTACAATTCCTCAAGGTCAACAGAGTCCACTGGGTCGGGGGCGTCCGGGATCATCCCTGGTGGAGACTCAAGGAACCTCCGCAATGTCTGAAGGAGGGTGTCGGAGGAGCGGAACACCCATCGCCGGAGCCCTTTTTCACGAGGGCCAGCAATCTGCAGGGTGAACCGCTCCTCATCCCCGACCCGAACCTGCTCAATCACATAGATACGACGGAACATCAAGCACCCCGGGATAGAAAGACCTTCCGGAACCACACCTGCCGGCCTGTTTCTATTCGAATCAAGTAGAGCCCAGCAGGCAGGTGAGGTTCGATCCGCCAGATCCGAATGCCCGGCTCCAGGTGCCGCTGCCAGGTCCGGACCCTTCTCCCGGTCACATCATAAAGATGCACACCGACGGATATGGGTTCCGGCAAAGCAAAACGGAAACTCAAAACTCCGGATGTGCTCCACAGACCCAGAAGTCGTAGAGATGTGACCGTTGGTGAATTCTCCTGTACAGAGACGATGGCAAAGGTGAGGGTATCGCTCGTCGAAGAGTTCCCAGCAATGTCCACCGCCCGAACGAAATACCCGACCAGGGCGACCCCAGGGAGTTCGGGGATCTCACCTTCCCAAAAGCCGTCTCCCGGGAACATCATTACGGAATCCCAGGGAAGGGTATCAGCCTGATAAAGAAGCCACACTTCGGCGATCCCACTGAGCGAATCATGAACCCATGCGTGAACCGGCCAGGGACCGAAGAACCCTGTGGTGTCGGTCCAGTGCGTGAGGGAATCGACAGACGGCGGGGTGAGGTCTAAGCCAAAGGAGTCCGGCCCGGCCCATGCCGAGGTGTGGCCTGCCATGTCAAAGGCCTGGACTCGCCACAGATATCGGCCCTCTCCCAGATCCAGAGTTGCCGTGTTCGTGTCCACCGTATCGGTGATCACCACAGTGCTCTCCTGCAAGACCTGAATCACGTAACGCACCGGAGCCGCAAGCACGGTGGGCACCCGGGAAACAAAGGAAACAGGGCTCCACAGGAAGGTCACGGGTGTCACATTCCGCCAGGTGCCGCCCACCGGTTCTTCGAGTACCGGTGTGATCGGCCCTGTGGTGTCCACCTCAAAGGTGATGGGCGTGGAGAAGTCTCCCCGGTAGCCCTCAGCGGAGACCGCCTGAATCCGTAAGTAGTACCGGCTCTCCGCAAGATTGACAAGCAGCATTGTGGTATCCGGAGTGTTCAAAGAATCTACAAGGTTCTCAAAGTCCGGATCCAGGGCCAATTCAAGGGTATAGGCGACCGCGCCGTTCGAGGCATTCCAGATCACAACGACCGAATCAGATCCAAGATAACTTCCGTCCGGTGGCCACAGGACCTGGGGCGGGTCCGGCGCTGCAGCAACCCATCCCGTATGAAAGATCAAGGGTACGGCCTCTCCCTGAAGATCCCAGGCCTCACACGGCCAGCGGGAGTAGATCGTCAAAGAGTCCCCCGGCTCGACCAGATCATAGAAGTGGAGGAAGAGGGTCCCCAACGTGTCCGTAGCCGGGGGAAGTGCGTCGGTGACACTCTGGATGGTGATTTCAATCGTACTCCCCGTGCTATTGACGGTCATCGTGAAGCCAGGGGACAGGGACCACTGGACTGAATCTAACAACATGTAGGATGCTTTGAATTGGATGTGGAGTGCGGCCACACTGTCCTGGGGATGGGCCAGCACGATGGGGAGCCGAACCTCATAATCAACCGACGCGGTATCCCCCAGAACCCAGAGGTCGGCACGAGGTCTCCGAAACCCGAAATACTCAAAATTGTACTGGGCCGTAGCCAAAACCCAAGTTTCTCCTCCTACGGCCAAATCCGCCGCTCCTGCCGGATTCCGAAATCTGTAGAACCCCGCAAGGAGAGGCTCTTGAGGGTTGGAGACATCCAGCACATAGAGGGTCATGTAGGGAGGCCCATCTGCGTGGAAGAAAAGATACGGCGCCACAAAGGTGAGTCCTCGAGCCCCATGTTCCCAGTACAGCGGGAAGGTACTGAGTTTTTGAGGGCTCAACGGGTTCCTCATATCGAGGATATACACCGAATCTTCCAGTCCGACGAAGACGAGAGAATCCCCGGTCGCCACACTGAGGGCTGGATAGGGATACGTCGTCAGCAAGACCGGGGACGTCGTATCTGAGATATCCCACACTTCAAGCGAGATTCCGTGCGCCACAAAGAGAAGGTTGTCCTGGCAGGCGATATCTTCAGCACCCAGGCCCGAGATGCTCTGCACGATGTCTGGATTGTGAGGATCCGAGACGTCCACAATCTGCAGGCCCTGAGTACCAAAGGCGTAAAGATACCGGCCCAAGGGAAGAAGATGTGTGATATGGTCATTCAATGGGATCTGGCCGATGGGCGGGCCGAAGAGACTCTCGGGATGGAAGATGTAAAGGGTGCTATTCCATCCCCCTGAGGTGGCAAAGAGATAAGGTGGGAGGGTTCCCCAGGCCACCGCAGCCGTTGGACCCACCTGGCCGTTGGTTCCGATATTTCGAGTGGTTACCGAATCAGCAATGCTCAAGAACCACAGGCCAGGGCCATCTGTGATGGCGACCAGGGTGTCGTGGATCGCTATCTTTTCGGACTGAGAGGTGTAGAGCCCACCGCAGATCCCCACTGGCATCAGGATCCCTGCGGAATCCCGGATGATCCGGAGGGCATACAAACCGCCACTGGTCAGATACACCCAGGGCCCTGAAACGATCAGATCGGCCTTCTCTGGGACAGCAGAAACCCGAAGGGTCTCCTGGAGGGAGGGGTGGGCAGGATCGGAAAGACTCAGCCGGACCAAAAACTCCGGTGCATAGGGTCCTCCACTGAGCGCGTAGAGTCCCGCAGAGGTGGCAAAGAGGCGATAGAACGAACCCAGGGGATACATGGGGGCCAGGGTGTCCACCACCGCAGGCTGGCTCGGATCGGAGAGGTCCACGGACAAAATCACCGACGTGGTAGCATACGCATAAGACCCGTAAACGGTGACATCGTAGATCATCTGGCCCGGACGGACAACCGCTACCTCCTGGGGTTGGGCGGGATCGCTAAGATCAATGATGTGGAGTCCCTGACGGTCCGCCACAAGGAGGTGGTCAACGTCGTAAAAGAGGGCCTCTTTGGGTTCATCAAAGGAGCCGCCGCTCCCCAAGGGCACGGGCTGGAAGGGGGTCGAGATATCAAACAGATAAAGTGCGTCACAGGTTACCGTCGCCAGCAGGGAATCCGAGACGGCAACCAGCCCCTGGAAACACGCAGGGATGTTCACGGTGGTGAGAGGTACGGGGTTTTCGGGGTCTGTGAGGTCCAGCACCACCAGTCCAAGGCCGCTCACGAGCACATAGCCGTAGCCGTTATGGACTTTCACGTCTTCGACGGTGCCCAGGGTATCGAAGGTCAAGGTATTGACCCTGCGAGGGACGGCCGGGTTCGAGACATCCACCACCCAAAGTCCGTGGCGAGATGTCAATTGGAGGGCAAGATACACCGTGTTGTCTAAGGAAGCCGCCCGGATGACACTCCCTCCAGCGATCCAGGTCTCCCTGCGGGCAAGATAAACATTCATCGAATCTGCAGCCCACAGGCCCATGGCATTCCCAACGAGGAGCCACAACCCTATCCATCCCTTTCGCATGGAAAAACCTCCTTTTGGTGGACATATTTGTGGAATGCGGTTAACGGATGGTTAACGCCGTAAAATTTCACCCAGATGGGCCAGGAACAGGAGATGGAAGCGCTCATCGAACGGGTCAAAGCCCTGTTTAACCGAGGGGCCTTTGCCGAGGGCGTCCGGCTCCTGGAAGGGCTCCCGAAGGAGACGGTCGAAGCCCATGAGATGGCTTCCCTTCTGTTGGCGATGGGCCGCCAGATGTTGGGGCGTCTGGCAGAAGCCGAAATCGCCTTCCGCAAACTCCAAAAATCCAGGGACCCGAAAATCGCAGCCTTTGCCACCTGGGGCCTCGGGAACCTCTTCGTCCAGCGGGGCTGCTTCCGAGACGGGCTGGCACTCCTGGAGAGTGTCCGGGATGTGATCCGTACCACGGGACAGTACCCCGCATATTTGAATACCCTGGCCCGTGTATACTTTGCCTTGGGAAAATTTGACCAGGCGGAAGCGGCCCTCCGGGAGGGGATCGAAGCAGCCAAAGAACGGGGTGACCTCCACCTCCTGGCCGCCCTGACCGGGAACTTGGCAGTTGCCGTGGACGAACTGGGACGTCCCCCAGAGGCCGCATTACTTTACCAAGACGCCCTGAATCTCACCCGCAGATTGGAGATGCACTCGACCTGGTGCTTGCACCTCCACAATCTCGCGGAACTGTACGCAGAGATCGACAGTGGGGAAGAGGCCCTCCGATTCCTCAAAATGGGAGAAGAGAAAGGCTGTACCACTTTCCCGGAGGTCGGCCTATCCATCCGCCTGGCTCGAGCCCACGTGTATCTTCTGTTAGGCCGACTCCAGGAAGCCGAGAGGGAACTCCAGGAGGCACAAGACCAACTCCCCGACGCCGGAGAAATGGACCGGCTCCTGACCCATGCCCTTTTGACGGGCGTCCTCTCCCTTAAGGCAGGAAAGCCAGCGACGGCCCTGGAGACGGTATCTCGGACCCTGGCTGCCCTTCCAACCTTAGAGTCTGAAAAGCGACGCGCCCTCGAAGTCCTCCATCACTACCTCCGCTACCGACTGGGGAGGGATCCGGGCCCTGTGACGTTCTCCCTGGATCATCCCTGCTCCTCTGAGGCCCTAATTTTCCCTCTCTATCTCCGGCTCCTTGAGGCACAGGGAGAACGGCAACGTGTAAAAGACGCGCTTCAGAATTTAACGGCTTGTGTACAAAAGGGGACGGTCCGATGGGGGTCCCTGAGCGTCTTCTGGGATGAATTGTGGACGGTCTGGAAGGCTTTGGGCTTCCAGGGATTAGATCTGGAGATTGGCGTTACGCTGGCCCTCCGGTCGGAAAATCGACGAATCCTTCGGGACCTGGTACACACGTACCCCGTTCAGCGCCTGGTCCCATTGCTCCGGCGCCGACCTCATTTCCCTCCGGACCTCTTCCTGTTGCTCAAAAAACGCGCAAGAACTTCCACGGATCGGAAACTCCTGCAGGCCCTGCATGAGGACTATGTTCAGGAGAATCCTCTGAAAATTCACACTCTCGGCCGATTTGAAGTGTGGTTCGGCCGTTTCCCGGTTCCCAATCCCTTATGGCGCCGTCCCTTTACCCAAGAGGTCTTGAAGTTCTTTCTGGTCCATCGAAACCGCTGGCTGGAGCGGGATTTGGTGCTGGAAGCGCTGTGGCCAGGGGTATCCCCTGAAAAAAGCGCAAACCGCTTGAAGGTCTACCTATCGTATCTCAGGGAAGTCCTGGAACCGGGGCTGGTAGAAGCCCCGCCGCAGCGGCTGATCCATCAGGAGGGCCGGTACCGGTTAAACCTGGGGCCGGAAGAACTGGATGTGGAAGCCTTTGAGCATGCCGCCAGAGAAGGCCAACGGTTTCTGGAGAATGCACCCGATCGGGCCCTCGTCTCCCTCGAACGGGCCTTTTCCCTGTACCGAGGAGACTTTCTCCCCGAGGATCTCTATCGGGACGATGTGGTACTCGAGCGGGAACGCCTGAAAGAACGGTATGTCCAGGTCGCCACGGCTTTAGCGGATCTTTACACCCAGAAGGGAGAACGAGGACGAGCCCGATTTGTGCTACACACCGCCTTCTTTTCGGATCCGACCCGAGAGGACGTGGTTCGCCGGTATCTGACCCTTCTTTTAGAGCAAGGGGACCGGGCCGAGGCCCACCGGATCTTTGAACTCCACCGTACGGCCCTCCGATCACGCTATGACCTCTCACCTAACCCCCAATTGGAACGGTTACTCAAAGAAAACGTCAGCAGGAAGGACCGGAATGCCCCGTAGGGACACCCACACAAGTCCTGTTACCGCATAAAATCTACCGTGACATCCTTGAGAATCTATATCGGGCGTGGTGTCAGGTGTCCATTCGGCTGTTTACCTGAATACCCGGGAAGCGAACGGAAAGGATCCCCTTCTCCAAGGCTTGATCCATTCTTGGCATGCCTTTAAGTTAGGTAATTGGAGGAATGAAATGATGTTGGGCATGAGGGGTATTGTCATAAAAACGCGCATGTTGAAAGGGGGAGACCCTTCTTTCTCGAAATCTGCAGGACAGACCTCGAAAACGACCCATTTTTCCATCCTGACCTCCGTGCTCCTTCTGTTCCTGTTGGCATGTAAAAATGTGGGTCCGGAAGAGTTCGTATTCATCCGGGTGGTCACTCCGGCGGGAGACCCGGTCGTTGGCGCGGTGATCGAAGGGGGGCTGGACTGGGACTACTTTTCCGTACGAACCAACACAGAGGGCTGGGCCCGACTCCACGCACGGGCCCTGAATTACGGAGCCGTCATTTTCAAAAACAATTTCTTCCCACGCATGGTTCCGAAACTTCAAGAAACCACCTACGTCCTGGAACCTACGCCCGATTCGTTGGTGCCAATCGGAAGGGTTTCGGGATCCCTGGTTCGCTTCGATGAATCTACTTTAACCACCATCACTTATGGAGGAAGTTATCTCGTGTACACCTATTCCGAGTCCTCGATCCACAAGGTTTTTTCCCAGTCTCTTCCAGCCGTTGCCATCAAACACTTTACCCTCAAGGGAGACACCCTATGGCTTGCGACCCACGATGACGGGATCTATGTGTTTTCCCTTTATCAACCTTTTGCACCCAGATTGTTGTTCCATCTGGAGATCTCCGGATACTTGAGACACTTTGAGGTCATGGATTCCCTTCTGATTCTCTCCTTTCTCGAGGGACCGACCCGGATCTACGGATACCATCCCGATGGGACCTGGCAAGAAATCGCAACGCTTTCAGAACAGGCCTTCGCGGCCCTACGGGTTCTCCAACCCTGGTATGTGGCCGGGATCGCCGGTGGGACGGCCGTGGTCTATGATCTGCGTGACCCCCACACACCCCACATAGTCTGGATGGAAACAGATCCTTCCCTTTACAGCGGCCTCTTTGACGGCGACACTCTCCTCCTGTTGATGGCCAATCCATGGAGATCCTCCCCGCCGTATCCGTACAGGGCCATCGATCTTTCAAACCCGGAGGCACCGGTGGAGGTTGCCACCTTTACAGCACCGAAAGAGATCATGGCCGTTTTTTCAGACACCCTCGCCGTTGCCAGTTCTCATGAGATCCTCTCGGTGGCCCTCTTACGGGGCTCCCTCAATTCAGAGTTTGAAACGACAGGGGTCATTTCGGAAGTAGGAGTCGCAGCGTTCCAGGGCGCGTTCCCCCCATTTTTCCTGATCAACGGCATCTTCTGGAAACTCAGAATTCCACGAGTCCATCCGTGAAGGTCTGGGGACGCTTATTGACCCGTTTGGATTTCCGTTTGAATTGGCAAAACGTTCGGGAGTTCCCTACCCGACGGTTCTCACAGCGTTGATGCGGAATCCGTTGCAGGTCTTGATCCCCTGTCATCGTCTGGTAACTCGTAAAGGGACCTTGATGGGGTTCTATCCCCGTGGGCCGAACGGTGGGCCCTGCCCGTCCAAACCCTGGTCAGCCCTGGAGAATTTTTGTCCCAGGCCATCCCGCCGGGTGCAATCGACTGCGTGATTTGTCGGTCTGTGCTCGACCACATGCCTCTTGTTCATGCACGCCAAGTCATCCAGGAAATTTACAAAGTACTCCGCCCAAAAGGAATTGCCTGGCTCACCTTCGACGGGAACGAACCGGAGGATCCCCAGAACTTTGTCCGTCTCGAGGATGGGACTCGGTTTTACCAAAAAGGACCGCGGAAAGGGATGTTGTGGCGTTATTTCACCGATGAAGAGATCCTGAAACTCGTCCGAGACTTCACCGTTCTGAAATTTGAAATCCGTAAGGACGGCCAGCGGTCTTTATGGCTTCGCAAGGATTCTTGAGAACCACGCCAGCCATTATTTAAAACACGACTATCCTTCCCTTTTTCAGGATATTGAGGCTTTCCAAATGGTAAAAATAAACCCCACGTGCCGGCGGGGACCACTCCACCCTTTGATGCTGTGTTTTCTCTCCAGTAAGGAGTGTGCCGACACAACGCCCCAGAACGTCATAGACCTTCAGAGAGACGGGCGCGGGTCTTGCGAGGCGGACCTCAAAGGTTATGATCCGACGCGCAAGGGTAGAGACCTTCAAAAGCAAGGGTGGATGCCTCATGGGCTCCCTCTCTTGCACCCCCACAATCCCGGCTACAAACATGTAGTATTGTTCGGGTGCACCCGGAGGAGCGGACGAAACATGGGGCGGAATGGCAGCATCCCAACTTCTTACATAATACCGCACGGTATCGGGCTCGATGGTTGTCTCCGGGATCAAGCCGGTGTACCAACCTGAGAACGAGCGTAAGAACGGGGATGACAGCACCCGAAATACCTTCGAATCCTTGAATTCCTTCTCCTCTCTCGTTTTCTTCCCTTTGGAATGTGTGTGCTCCCGGAGGGGGGCCATTGGTACCGAGACCCAACTCATATCCTCGTCCCTCCGATAATACAACAGGACAGAGTCAGGAGGAACAAGCGATTCCCACACCCATACCTGAATCTCAAACGGTCCGGTCCCAGTAGTGTCTGGCCAGAGGGTTACGGAGTCGAGAAGGGGCGGGGTGGTGTCAAGGCCAAAGACTTCTGGATCTGAAATGGCCTGATACCCCATGCTGTCGTACGCAACCACTTGCCAAATGTGCCATCCCTCTTCGAGATCCATTACGACGGTAAACGTATCCGGCACCTCACCATAGAGTTCACCATCCAGATACACCCGATACCCTTCAACGCCGAAAAACCCGTCGGAATGTTGCCACTCCAACCCGACGTCGGAAGTGCCCACTACCACGGAGTCCACGGGCCAGAGAAGCATGACCGGTTGCATCACGGTGTCCACTGTAAATCCGTGGAAACTGAGATATCCACCGTCCGGTGGGTATGTCGTTTCGTTGTGGGGCTCTGCTTGATCGAATCCCACCACAAAGTATCGAATCTCTTCCCAAGGATGGCTGATTGCAGGGATTTCGCCAGTATACCAACCATCTCTACCTCCCGAAGGAGTCATTTCTACGACATACCATTCACCTGTGCTTTCGAGCCAGTAATGTAACTCGACCGCCTCAACGCCCGACAGTTCATCCGATACCCTGGCGTCCACGTCATAAGGTCCACTCCATACCGTATCTCCCAAGAAGGTTACGGAATCGATCCATGGGCCGGATGTGTCCAGCCCGAAGAAGCCTTGATTTTCAGAAACTGTTTGAACCCCCAAGACTTCTTCCTCGGCCTCAACCCACCAGATATGCCAACCTTCTGAGAAGTTATCCGTTGGTAACACAATGCTGGTATCGTTGTACTCCACGGTAACCAATTGGCTATCTACGAAGACCCAAAATAACACCGTCCCCGCGTAACCAGGTGTGTGAGGATACTCCCATAGGAGTGACAGGGTTGGGGGCCCCAAAAAGGTGGAATCCAATGGGGAGAGAAGCGAAAAGGAATCAAGACCGACAAGGGCAAGGAACAGATACGATTCGGAAGGTGCCCCTTGCGGATCAACGCTGCTGTTGGGCGGCCATGATTGATCTGACGCCTGAACATAATACCGCACCGAGTCGTAATTCAGGGAAACCTCTGGGATTTCTCCGACAAATCCACCGATCCTAATGCTGGACGGTTCCAGCATTTTTACGGACTCCTCAGAATTCCAAGGAGATGGGAGGCTTCTGTAGACTGTTTCCTTTGCAAGAGTTTCTTTTCGAACCCCTGCCCGGGTCCCAAGGGGCATCATGGGAACCGAATTCCAAGTACTGTCCTCCAGTCGGCGATAAAACAATGTCATTTGCCCCATCCCTGAGAAGGCGTCCGTTGCAAAACTAAGAACCTGGAAGGGACCTTGCTCTGTAGTGGAATTCCACGTCTGGGTCCACAAGATTTGGGGGGCCGTAGTGTCCACTCCAAAAATTCCCGATTGTTCCGAGAGCCTCCAATATCCCATCGTGTCCTGCGCAAGGACATACCACGTATGCCAACCGTCGGAGAGATCTGTAAGAGTCCACACCGTATCCGTGGTCTGACCGACCATGATACTGTCCAAATAAACCTCGTATTGACTTACACCGAAATAGCCGCCTGAGGCTTCCCAGATCAGTTGGATCTGGGAAGCAGAAAGAATCACGGAATCGGTGGGAGCAAGCAGAGAAAACGCATCCATGGTCGTATCAACGGCAAAGCCATAAAAATGATAGAAGGAATCTGGAGCGTTAAGGGGATCAACGGATTCGTTGGAAGGAATGGCTCCATCGGATATCCAGAGGTAATAACGGACCTCTTCCCAGGGCTCTTGGACTGCGGGGATGGTTCCCGCATACCAGGCGGTATCGGCAAGAACCGAGACTTGTGACATGGGGACTGCATTCCAGTTTCCCTGGCTCTCGAGCCAGTAATAAAGGAGGACACTGTCCACAGGAGTATATTGATCCCAGATTTTGGTCTGTATCACGAAAGGTCCTGTGAAGGAAGTGTCTGGGAGTATGGATACGGTCTCGACGACGGGGGGACTCAGATCCACAAAGAAATATCCCCACGTATTGGAAGGCGTAAAAAAGGGCCACCCGCCGGGCGTTACAGTGCATCCGTCCCAGGCCCGAACATACCACCAGTGGAATCCCTCTGAAAGAGAGTCCCCTAACGCGTAGGTATAAGTAGTTTCTTGACTTACGGAAATCAAGTCACCGTCCAATATCAATCGATAAGATATAATTCCATTGAAGTGAGGGGTCTCAGGAACGTGCCACGTAAAGGTCGGGACCGATGTGCCCAGTGCCACGGAATCCACAGGCGACAACAGGTCAAAGCCATTCAGAACCGCGTTCCCAACAAAGAAACTTTCTCCTTCCGCAGGAAATCGTCCCCAATTGGGTGGATGTGAGCGGTCTTGATAAGTGATGTAATACCAAACCGTGTCATACCTGAGAGGAATCTCCGGGATCAAACCCTGTAAGAGTCTGTACTCATATTGGGAAGGCTGTTCGTCCCCGGAGGGAGGGATAGGGGACCGTTGGGCAATGCCCCAAGCGATGAGAGGAATAGAATCCCACGCCGTATCGCCCGTCATTTTAAAAAAGAACCATCCTGAATCCGCAACTCCAGAAAAAGGATCCTGGAGCGTTACGTCGATGGTTATATTCGAAGAACCCGGAATACATGGTTGTTGCCATAGGGAATATTCTCCCCACACCGCCCCGCTGACCCACTCCGGCGGTGAAAAGTCCACTCCGAGCATGTGGGAGACCAAACGGCTGTGTCCCAAGGTATCCATCGCTCGAATGGTCAGGGTGTGGGAACCCTCCGGAGGAAGCCATGAGAGTTGAAGGGTATAAAACGTGTCTGAAATTGTCGCTAAAAGGGTGGAATCAAAGAAAACCTGGTAGAAAAGGGGGCCCCAGAGTGCCTCACTCCTATGCCATTGGATCGGGATCGTTTGCCCCTCCTCGAATTGATACCAAGAACTATCCGGAGGAACCACAAGGTCAAACGAATCCAGGGGAAACTTGAACACCACTAAGGAAAAGAATTGTCCATTGAGTGTGGAAGAAAAAGCAATGTCTCCATTGGGAAGAACCACAAGATCGGAAACTACATCGTCATAATAATTATAATCAAACATCGATGCCTGAGTATCAACAAACATCCACTGGAAAGTCCCACCGTCATCCAAAAGGGCGATAAGTGGGTCTTCATTCCATCCATATATTTCTCCGTGGTAGAGTCGTGTGTAGCCACCGGCGATGAGGAGGCCGTTCCATAGACGCTGAACTCCAACACCATGGGTTGGATGTCCATAGTACTGGGTGGTTCGCCACCAGAGCGTATCTCCCATGGAATCTGTCCGAAACAGGAGAAAGGCGTAATTTCCGTCTCCGTTCCAAGTGCCTGCGAAAATTCCTCCTCCATCGGGCATCAACAGACCATTTTCCACCCATCCCCCAGGATACGTTCGTTTCCATAAAGGGTTCCCCAGTGAATCCGTTTTTAGGAGGAAAGCCAAACTTTCAGAAGTGGTTGGATCTATTGCAAGGCCGGTCAAAAGATATCCGCCATTGGAGAAGCGATCCACATCTTTCACATACAAATTCAATGACGAATCTGGGATGAGATGGATCCAAGCGGTGTCCCCGGTTGCGGTGAGTTTGGCAAGAAAAACCCCTGAAGATATGCCATCGAAATCTCCCGCAACGACCGTTCCACCATTGGGAAGAGGGATGATCGATCGCCCATAGGACGCGACGCCATATCCGAAATCGTAGGTACGTTCAAACAGAAACCCTCCCGTTGAAGTTAGCGCGTACACAAGCAGATTCAAGCCATTATTAGTGTGGTGGACGCCCGTCGCAACCAAGTCACCATTGACGGTAATGCATCCATCGTAGAGTGCATACAGCAGTCCCTGCAGGTCGTTCGAGTGAAACATCTGAAGGATGTCTCCAGAGGGTGTTACGCGGACCCATGCGGGTCCACGTTCAGGGAGGCGACCTGGGTCGTCGAATTCGAAAAGAATGGTTCCAAATAGCACGAGGTTTCCGTCTGGAGTCACGGCGATGGCAGCGACGGTGTCGAATTCTACTGCATCTGATGACGGATACATTGGGTAATATGCATACACAGACAACTCGGGAGGTGAATCCAGGGGATACCCCAATAGCATTGGGATCAGCACACTCCATATAGCCATGACAAACCTCCTCTGGGCTTGCCCATGCCCACGCTTCAAACAATCTCCATTACATCACAGAGAACATCACATAAGGGGCAAAAGGAGGGTCTTCAGAGATCGAAAGGTCTGGTCATGGGAGAGGCGCTGGGAGTTTTATTGTCGATATCGAAGCCCGACATGATGCGATTCCTCTGTGATGTTAATGAACATTTTTTTAGATGTGGAAAATTTAGAGGATCAAATTGATCGTGTCAAGGAACCTTATGAAATTGAGGAAAACCCTCGTGTTCGGTTGTTTCCTATGATACTAACCCTTCTCCTTAAGAAATGAATGCCTTCAAAGTTTGGAGAACTTGCTCTGCGTGCCCCTGGGCCTTGACGTTGAACCAAATTTGGGCGATCCGGCCCTCGGGATCAATGAGATAGGTAGACCGGACGGTCCCGAAATACTCTCGTCCCCCTCGCTTTTTGAGTTGCCACACCCCATACGTCTCGAGGACCTTGTGCTCTGGATCGCTGAGCAGGGTGATTTGGAGCCCATGCTTCTCACAAAACTTCTTGTGACTGGAAACGGAATCTGCACTGACGCCAAACACCACTGCCCCGTTTTTCTCAAATTCCGCTTTCAGGGCTGTAAACTCGATGGCCTCTAACGTGCATCCCGGGGTGTTGTCTTTGGGGTAGAAATAGAGAACCACCCACTTCCCCCGGTAATCCTTCAAGCAGTGAACTTGTTCTTCTTGATCTGGCAAACAGAAATCCGGCGCAGGATCACCGATCTTGAGATGTGTAGAACTGTTCATTTTGAACCTCCTTAAAAAGAAAGGGGCGGGCCGTACGGCCCGCCCCGATACCTCCGTTTAGATTTTCCCGACCAGTTCCAGTCCGACCTTCAGGGTCTCTTTTCCAGGCTCCCACTCGGCCGGACAGACCTCACCTGGATGCTCCCGGACATACTTGGAAGCCTGTAACTTCCGCAAGATCTCCTTTGCACTGCGCCCGATGCTGTTATCGTGAATATCCATGGCTTTGAGAACACCGTCCGGGTCAATGATAAAAGTCGCCCGCAACGACACACCTTCATTTTCCAGGTAGGTCCCAAACATCCGGCAAATCTTTCCGGCCGGATCTGCTATCATGGGATACTGGACTTTCGCGATTGCGGGTGAGGTGTCGTGCCAGGCCTTATGCACATACGCGGTATCCGTACTCACGCTCAGAATCTCTGCCCCTAAGGCCTTGAACTCGTCGTAGTACTCGGCCAGTTCCTCCAGTTCCGTCGGGCAAACGAACGTGAAATCGGCCGGATAGAAGGCCAGAATCACCCACTTCCCACGGTAGTCCGAGAGACGGATCTTTTTAATCTCATCCTCATGATAGGCATCTGCTTCAAAGTCCGGTACCACTGCGCCAATCTTCACCATGGTTTTTTCCTCCTTTTATTAAAATTGTTTTCGTTTTGGAATTATTTCAATTATACAACCTGGACTGCCTTACGTCAACTTCGTCACTGAAGGGAAAGATTAAGCGGGGTGCTGTTTTGAACGACACTCCCGGCAAATTCCACGGAAGTAGATGTGGTATTCCAAAATCTGATGTCCCTCCAGCTCAGAACGCTGTGCTGGAGACAACGGAAACGGCAGATCGTAAACTTTTCCACATTCCAAACACTTAAAATGCCCGTGAGGGGATACATCGATATCATATCGAATCTCCAGGTCTTCAATGGTCAACGCCAGGACCAACCCTTTCTGGTAAAACAATTTGAGGGTGTTGTACACCGTGGTTCTCGAAAGGGTCGGGATTTCTGAGGAAAGTGCCTGATAAACCTCTTCCGCTGTGGGATGGGTCCGATGTCCAATCAAGTATTCCAGGATCTTGAGCCGATGAAAAGAAGGTTGGATCCCCTTCTCGATCAGCATCCCCTTCAATTCCTCTAAAGTCATGGATGTTTGCATGGTTCCTATCCTCCGTACTGTCCTTTGTGCACAGGACTGTTTTGGCTCTTGTGGACCTCTGGGTCCTCCTCCGGCTCGAAGGGGATCCCTCCCACTTTGGCTCCCCGAGCCCGAGTGCTTTTAATTATGTGCGAAAAAGGTAAAAAATTCAAGTCTGAAACGAATTCACTGTGCAATCATTCCAAAATCAAGAAAGTTTCCCTGAAATTTCTGGCAATCCGGTTTTGGTGGGGTTTCCATCTGCCCCTTATAATTTGGCCATCAAAAGGAGGCGTCGTCTATGCATCATCGAGTGGCGATCGTCGGTGTGGGCTATACCCCACTCCATTCTGTATCTCCTGATCTCTCTTTCCGTGAGATGATCTTTGAGGCCGCCGTCCAGGCCTATGAAGACGCCGGGATCCATCCCAAGGACGTGGACACCTTTGTGTCCATCGCAGAAGACTACCTGGAAGGAACGGCCATTTTTGACGAGTACGTCCCAGATCAGTTAGGTGCGGTCTTGAAGCCCGTGCATACCATTACGGCCGACGGCATCACCGGTCTCGCGGCTGCGTATCTTCAACTCCAAACCGGACACTTCAAAATTGCTGTGATTGAAGGCCACTCCAAGGCCAGCAATCTCCTCCACCCTTCCCACATCGAAGCCCTGGCATTAGACCCGATCTTCGTGCGTCCTCTGGGGTTCAACCCGAAATTCATTGCCGGCCTGGACATGCATGCCTATCTCAGCGACAACGATCTCGACGAAGCCCAGGTCGCCATGGTCGTAGAAAAGAACCGAAACAATGCCATCCGGAACCCCCGCGCAGCGTACCCCTCCACCTTAGATTTCTCAGAAGTCCTGGAATCCCCTTATCTTGCGGAACCCTTGAAGGAACTCGAAGTCGCCCAAACGGCGGACGGTGCCATCGTGCTGGTCCTGGCCACCGAAGACGTCGCGCGAACCCTGCGAGACGACCCGGTGTTCATCCAGGGCATCGGCTGGATTGAAGACACCCCGAACCTCGACCGCTGGCCCTGGGGCCAGGCCCACTATGCAGAAATCGCCGCCCTGATGGCTTACGACATGGCCGGCATCAAGTCACCTCTGGATGAAATCGACGTCGCAGAAGTTGACGATACCTTCGCATACAAAGAACTTCAGCATCTGGAAGCCCTCCGGTTTGCAGAGCCCGGAGAGGCAGCCCGGCTCCTGGAAGAAGGCTTCTTTGATCTGGACGGCATTTTGCCCGTGAACCCTTCCGGTGGCAACCTGGGGTGCGGCTACACCTATGATATGTCCGGCTTGCGTGCGGTTGCAGAAATTGTGCTCCAACTCCGTGGCGAAGCAGGCGAACATCAGGTTCCGAATGCAGAAGTCGGCTTGGCACAGTCCTGGCGCGGGATCCCTACTGCCATGGGGGGCGTGGTGATTCTCTCGAACGCATAGGAGGTCCATTATGGGATTTCAACAAAAGGTCGCGGTCTTAGGCGCGGGCATTACGAAATTCATGCGGAGGGCCAAAGAAACCTCCAAAGAACTGGCTTTTGAAGCGGTGAAGATGGCCCTCGAAGATGCCCAGATGACCATTGACGAGATCGACTGCGTGGTCTTGGTGACCGCCCCGGACGCCTTCGATGGGGTCCATATGAACGGGGAATACCTGGCCGAAGCGGCAGGGGCCCGGCGAAAACCCTATATGCGGTCCTATGTGGGAGGTGGATCCGGAGTCTTCGGGATCATTCACGGCTGGTATCACGTCGCTTCCGGCCACTTCAATACCTGTCTGGTGGTGGCTGAAGAAAAGATGTCTGCCGCCCAGCCCCATCCCCAGGGCGTCTTCAATGCGATCTACGACCAGTTCCTGGAGCGGCCCTTAGGGGTCAACCTCCTCTGGATCTTTTCCCTTGAGATGAACCGGTACATGCAAGTCCACAAGGTCCCGTTAGAGACCATCGCCAAGGTCTCCATCAAGAACAAGCGGAATGCGTTGGACAACCCTGTGGCCCAGGATGGTATTCCCGGGGAGTATACCGTCGAAGAGATCCTCTCCTCGGAAGTGATGGTGTGGCCGGTGCACCGGCTGATGGTCTCACCGGTGACCGATGGGGCGGCTGCGCTGGTCCTGGCATCAGAACGGGAGGCAAAGCGACGGACGGATCGGCCCGTCTGGATCGAAGGGGTCGGCTGGTGCCTGGATACGTCCTATTGGACGAACCGAGATCTCTACTACCCGAAATACGTCGAATACGCTGCCCGGATGGCCTATGAGATGGCGGGCATTAAAGACCCGCGACGGGAAATCCACGTAGTCGAGCCTTATGACCCCTTTGCGTACAAAGAACTCCACCACCTCGAAGGGTTGCAACTGGCCGAGCCCGGGGAGGCCCCGAAACTGCTGGAACAGGGGTTCTGGGATCGGGATACGGAGACAGGGATTCCTGCCAGCCCTTCTGGCGGGCTCTTAGGGGTGGGGAATCCCATCGCAGCGGCGGGCCTGATGAAGGTCATCGAGATCTACCTTCAGGTCAAGGGAGAAGCCGGACCCCGTCAAGTCAAACGCGAGGTGCGGCGAGGGGTCGCCCAGGCCTGGGGCGATTTGATGCAGGTGGGCACCGTCGTGGTCTTGGGTCGGTAACCCCCAGAATCTGAAAATCCTGAAAAACAGCGGCGGGCCGGTCTCCCGGCCCGCCGTTCCATTTCCTCATCCAACCGGGGTTACTTGATGTTCTCTTTTAGCCACTCCAGGGTCACCGACTTCGGCCGCTCGATCGGTAAGCCCAGTCCGCGATCCCAGATCAACTGGCTCAGAATCCCGATGGATCGAGACACCCCAAAGAAGACAGTGTAGTAGTCAAATTCCCGGATGCCATAGTGGTAAAGAAGTACTCCTGAATGGGCGTCCACATTCGGCCACGGGTTCTTCGCCTTGCCGTGTTTCATGAGGACCGGAGGGATCACTTCATAGAGCATGCTGACAATCTGGAAGATCTCGTCATCGGGCAGATACTTCAACGCAAACTCGCGGAACGCCGTATACCGCGGATCGGTTTTCCTCAGGACTGCGTGGCCGAAGCCCGGAATCACCTTCCCGGCGTTCAACGTGTCCCATGCGTACTTTTCGAGGTCCTCCTTGGTCGGCATCTTGTCGCCGAACGATGCCTTGAGTTCCAGGATCCAGCGGAGGACCTCCTGGTTTGCCAGGCCGTGGAGTGGACCGGCCAGTCCGTTCATGGCCGAGGAAATCGCCAGGTAGGGGGAAGACAAGGCCGAGCCGACCAGGTGTCCCGTGTGTGCACTCACGTTACCGCCCTCGTGATCGCTGTGGAGCACGAGGTAAAGCCGCATGAGTTCATACACTTCCGGCTGATCATATCCCAGCATATGCGCAAAATTCGCTGCCCAGTCTAAGGAAGGATCCGGATCGATCTGTTGGTCATCCTTATAGAGGTACCGGTACACAAAGGCCGCAATGATCGGCAATCGGGCCAGGAGATCCATCGCGTCCTCATAGGTGTACTCCCAATACTGCGTCTTCGGGATGCCTTCTCGATATGCCTTCGCGAACTTGGATTCGTTCTGAAGGCTGAGGATACCCAGGGAGAAGAGGGTCATCGGATGGCTGTCCTTCGGCATCGCCCGGAGGGTGTCGAAGACATAGCCCGGGACCTCCATCCGCTTCTTGAATTCCTCCTGGATCTCCTTGACGTTCTCCTCGGTGGGAAGGTCACCGGTCACGAGCAGATAGAAGATCCCTTCGGGCAGTGGTTCTTCCCCGCCAGGTGCCTTGGGCAACATTTCCCGGACTTCAGGGATCGTGTAGCCGCGGAACCGGATCCCCTCATAGGGATCCAGCAGGGAGCCCTCCCAGACCATGCATTTGACCCCCCGCATCCCGCGGTAAGCCTGGTTCACCGTGACCTCGGACAAAATCTTCTCTCCATGTTCTTTGAGGAAGGCCGAGGTCTCCTCTGCACGTTTTTGGATTTTAGTCCGTAGGGTATCTTTTAAGCCCATGGTTGACCTCCTTTTGGTCGGACTCCCTCATTATAAGGAATGCATGCCGGGGGTTCAATGAATTGCAAGAAAAATCAAGGGATTAGGGAGATCTCGGAGGGACTATGCCTCGACCGAGAGGTTCCGGGCCCGGATCTCCTCGAGGAGTTCTCTGGGCAACGCAAAGGTCACCCGCTCCTCGGTGGTCACAATCTCCTGGGGCTCCTCCCCTCCCAGGCTCTTCAACCGATCCAGGACCGCTGTCACCAGCACCTCCGGTGTTGAGGCGCCCGAGGTCACGCCCACGGCGCGGACACCGTCCAGCCATTCCTCGCGGATCTCGCTTTCATCCATGATCAAATAGGCCGGGACCCCTTGACGTTCCGCTACTTCCCTTAAGCGATTGGAATTCGAACTGGTCCGCGACCCGATGACCAGGATCAAATCACATCGTTCTGCAAGCCGTTTCACCGCATCCTGGCGGTTCTGGGTTGCATAACAGATGTCATCCGCTTTGGGAGTCTTTAAGTGTGGGAATCGTTGTTTCAGAATCTCGAGAATCGCCCGGGTATCATCTACCGAAAGGGTGGTCTGGGTGATCACCGCGACTTTTTCGGGGTTTGGAACCTGGACGCGTCGTGCATCCTCCTCGTTCTCAATGAGAACAATCCGATCTGGAGCCTCTCCCATGGTCCCTTCCACCTCGACATGACCCCGGTGCCCGATGAGGAAGATCGTATAGCCGGCCTCGGCATATTTCCGGGCCTCCATGTGCACTTTAGTGACGAGGGGACAGGTCGCGTCTATGACCCGTAAGTGTCGGCGGCGAGCTTCTTCCCGAACGTCAGGGGACACCCCATGGGCCGAGAAAATCGTCACCGCACCCTCCGGAATTTCCGAGATCTCCTCTACAAACACCGCCCCTTCTTCCTCCAGATGCCGAACCACCCACTGATTGTGGACAATGGCATGGCGGACATAAATGGGGGGACCATAGAGTTTCAAAGCCAGTTTCACGATGTCAATGGCCCGATCGACCCCGGCACAGAACCCACGAGGTCGGGCCAGGTAAATCCGAAAAGAATGATTTTTAGGCATGCCAGAGTTATAAACTGAAACATTCCCATACGCAACCTCTTCGGCTGTTTCCGCTTCAAAGAGGCCTGAATTCGATGAAACCCTGGGAGGCGGGGCGTATAATTGAGTCCTTAAGCATTCCACGACACTATGGGAACTCTGATCCTCAACGGCAAAGAGGTTGAGTTCGAGCCTGGCGAGACGCTCCTTCAACTGGCATGGCGTCTCGGCATTGATATTCCCGTCTTTTGCTACCACCCCCAACTCCCGGTCATTGCGGCCTGCCGTATGTGTCTGGTGGAGGTTGAACATCGGGGGCGGACCAGCCTGATGCCCGCCTGTGGCACCGCTGCACAGGAAGGCATGAAGGTGAGCACCGATAATAAGCGGGTCCGAGAGGCCCGGAAAGACCAACTCCAGTTTCTCTTGCTCCATCATCCCCTTGAATGCCCGGTCTGCGATGCCGGTGGGGACTGCGACCTCCAAAACATCACGTTCCGACATGGCCCCACTCAGCCTGAATTTGAGTTCCCCAAACATGAAAAGGAACGCCGGTCCGCCGGCCCCTTCCTCGAACTCTACCCAAACCGCTGCATCATCTGCTACCGATGCGTCTCGTTTTACCGCCAAATTGAAGGCGGCGAAGACTGGGGCTACGAAGAACGGGGGACCGAGATTTTGGTCGGCCCTTATCGAGATACGATCCTCCAGAGTGAATTTTCTGGCAACATGATCGAGGTGTGTCCCCTCGGGGCCATCACCGGACGCGACTACCGATTCAAAATCCGGCCCTGGGAATACACGGTTCGCCCCAGCGTTTCCCCCCACGACTCTTTAGGGGCCAATCTCAAAGTCTTCCTCCGGCTTGGAACGCGCTATGGCCGCGGCCACATGGTTACCGGCGGCTATCGTGGGGAGGATCATCAAATCTTCCGTTGCAATATCCGGTATAACCCCGAGATCAACGATCCCTGGATCGATGACCGTTCCCGTTTTGTGCACGAATTCATCAATGCAGAGGACCGCGTGTTATATCCCCGCATCTTCCTCGATGGGACCCTTCAGGACACGGATTGGGACACCGCTCTCCATGCGCTGAAAGAGCGCCTCCAGGCCATTGTTGAGACCTATGGACCCGAGGCGGTCGGAGGGATCGCCGGAGGGATCGGGACCAACGAAGCAGCCCTGTTGTTTGAACACTGGCTCCGACACGTCATCGGCACCCCCCACCTGGATTCCCGACCCCCCAATGGCCAGATGGACCGGGACCCCCTGGTCCTCGGCCTGGGCTTCTCCGGCTCCACCGCTCATCAGGTCGATATTGATACTGCCGACCTGGTGTTGGCATTCAACGTCCAGATCAAAAACGCATTTCCCGTGTTAGGACCCCGCCTGCTGCGGCAGAAGCGATATGGACTCTCCTTCCACTTAACGCCCTACGCGGATCCCGAAGACCGGAAGTACTTCCGGACGCATATCCTCTACCACCCTTGCCATGAAGAGGCGGTAACCCTGGCACTGGCCCTGTTCATTGCCCAGGAATTGGGCTATTCACTGGACGGCGCCTCCCAGATCGATCCCCATCAACTCATGGCCCAATGTCGGGTCGATACCCGACAACTTCAGACTCTGGCCAGAGAACTCCTCTACGCCGGCCAAACCCTGATCCTCTTTGACGACTCACAGAACCCCCGCGTCATCCAGAATCTGGTGCTCATCTCTGTCCTCACCAAGGCCAAAGTCTTGGTCCTGAGGACGGCCCCGAACGGGCAGGGGTTCGTGGACCAGGGCGTGCATCCATGCCTCACACCGGGGCAAGTCCTGACTTCATTCCCCGGGATGAATACCGATGCCATGCTCGACGCAGCGGAAAAGGGCCGCCTCAAGGCCCTCATCCTCTGGAACGTGGACCCCTTAAAGGAATTCCCCGATCGAAAACGGGTGGAAGCCGCCCTTCAAAACCTTGACCTTTTGGTCGTGTTCGAAATGTTCCACACCGAGACGGCCTCCATGGCCCACTTCTTGTTCCCCGTGGCCACCCCTTTTGAAGAGGCCGGCACGTACACCACCACCGATGGCATCCTCCAGCCGGTCGAGGCCTTGCTCCACCCTCCGGGCCTGGCCAAAGACGCCCGAGAGGCCTTCCTGGCAGTGCTCAGGACGTACGGCATCGAGATCCCCGATTTCACCCAGTGGTTTCAAGCCCAAAACCCCTTGTACCGATCGGTCTATCCACCCAAGGAGACGCGGGAGGTGGACCGGTATCCCACCTACATCCCCAGTGTAGCCACCCTGGCAGACAAATACACGTACCCCCATGTCCCCTATCGTCCACAACTCAAACTCCAAAAGCCGAGTGTACCTGCGATTTCTGAAGAGGAGCGTCACCCTGCGCAATGGGTCCTCCGTCGCCATCTCTACTGGACCCGGTACGGGCTCCGATCCCCCATTGTCCAAGAACTCCTTCCCCAGCACACATTGGTGTTCCATCCTGAAACAGCACAGGCCGTGGGCATTCCCGAAGGGGAAGGGGTCGTCGAAGCGGAAGGCCATGAGTTTCCGTATCGGACAGATCCGGACGTTCCCAAAGGGCTCGTCCTCCTCCTCTGGCCGCCCATGAAGACCGAAGCCAACCGGCTCTATCGGGGCGAGCCGGGAGTTGACGTTCAATGGCTCACCAAAATTTTGGAGGGCAATCCATGATTCTTCCCCTTTTGAAAGGACTTTCCGTTACCCTTCGGCACTTTTTGAAGCCGAAGATTACGATCCAGTATCCGGAGGAGCGGAAACCGTTGCCGCCACGGGCCCGGTGGCTCCACAAACTCCAACGTCACGAAGACGGCCTGGAGCGGTGCGTGGCGTGTATGCTCTGTGCCGCTGCCTGCCCGACCGGCGCGATCTATATCGTGGGCGACGAAAATACCGAAGACCACCGGGTCTCCCATGGCGAACGGTACGCCGCGGTCTGGGATTTAGACCTCGGACGCTGCATGTTCTGCGGTATTTGCGTGGAGGCCTGCCCTGAAGAAGTGATCATCATGACCGATGAGTACGAACTCGCCACAGAGAGCCGCGAGGGTTTGATCCTCCATAAAGACCAATTGACCGCCAAGCCCGACGAGAAACCCATTTGGGCGTGGATGGGCTACTACCCTCAAGAGCCGGCCCAGCCCTCTCCCCTTCACCTGCCCCTCTTCAAACACAAGCGGTATTGGGAATACCTGAAAACACGGGGGCATCTGCCGCTAGAGGCCACATCCTCGGAGCAAAAGAACGATGGAACGTAAACCAAACGTCACGGATCTTCACCGCATCTATGGAGAAAACGGGCGATTGGACAACCGTCCGGTGCTCCCAGGCGCCGAGAGTTCCCTACTCCAGCAACTCCGGAATCGGGTCCTTCTGACGACTGTGGACCGAATGGTCCGATGGGCTCGAAAGAACTCCCTTTGGCCCCTTCCCCTGGGTCTTGCGTGCTGTGCCATCGAAATGATGGGGACCTTCTTTGCACGGTACGACATGGCCCGGTTTGGCGCCGAAGTCTTCCGGTTCTCCCCTCGACAAGCGGACTTGATGATCGTGGCCGGAACCGTGACCCGGAAAATGGCGCCCGCCATCAAACGACTTTATGACCAGATGTCTGAGCCCAAATGGGTCATCGCCATGGGCGCCTGTGCCATGGCCGGCGGGCCCTATAACTCCTACGCGGTCCTTCAGGGTGTGGACGAAATCATCCCGGTGGACATCTATGTGCCGGGCTGCCCGCCGAGGCCAGAAGCCCTGCTCTACGGCATCCTCAAACTCCAAGAGAAAATCCAACGGAGTCGCGCCCTATGACCGTACCGACCGAAGGTGTGGTGGTCCAAGACCTCAAAAAGTACTTCTTAGACCGCAAACGCGGCCTCGTGAAAGCCGTGGATGGGGTCTCCTTTGAAGCCCGCCCCGGAGAGATCTTTGCTCTTCTCGGCCCCAACGGGGCAGGGAAAACGACCTGCCTCCGCGTCATTGCGACGGTCTTAAAACCGACTGCGGGTCAGGTATTTGTCCAGGGGTGGAACGTCACCCAGCACCCGGATCAGGTTCGGCGGGTCTTGGGGTTCCATCCAGGCGATGCAGGAGTGTACCACCGGCTCACCCCGTATGAGATGGTCACCGTGTTTGCGGAATTGGCGGGCCATGACCGTCGGGAGGCCCAAAAGAAGGCCTGGGAGATCTTTGATCAGCTCGGCCTGACCGAGGTCGCCAAGACCCCCATGGGCAAACTCTCCACCGGCCAACGCCAAAAATCGGCGATCGCACGGATCATGGTAGTGGACCCACCGGTCTGGGTACTGGATGAACCGGCCTTAGGGCTGGACGTCCCGACCACCCAGGAAGTCGAACAGGCCATCCTGGATGCCAAACAACGCGGTCGAACCGTGATCCTCTCCACTCATACCATGGAACAGGCCGAATACCTGGCCGATCGGATCGCCGTGATGGATCGGGGTACAATCCAGGCCATGGGCACCATGGAAGACCTGCGCCGGTCTACCCATAAAACACGACTGCGGGAGATCTTCCTGTCCTTGATCAAACTGGAGGCTCCGGCCCCATGAAGGCCCTCTTCCGTAAAGAACTCCTGGACGTGCTTCGGGATCGGCGGACCCTGTTCAGCATGATTGTGGTCCCCCTGGTCGCCTTTCCCGCCATCATCGGAGGCGCCTCGTTCTTTGCCAAACGGGGGATCACCAAGATCCAGAGTGAGACCCTCCGCATCTTCGTTCCCGCCCAGGGGATTCCCGAAGAGGTCCGCCAATTACTGGAAGAGGCAAACCTTCAATTGGTCCCCCTGAACACACTTCCGGATACCCTCACGGCCTCGGTCCCGGCCGCGTTGATCCGTGAGGGCAACCGATACCGGATCCTCTACGACGGGGCCAGCGAGAAAGGTCAGGAGGCCCGCCGTCGGATTCGGGAGGTGCTCCAAAAACACAAAGAAATTGTCATCCGCCGGCAACTGGAGGATCTTGGGGTGCCACCGGAAATCTTATCGCCCTTACAGGTCCAAGAGGAAAACCTGGCCTCCAAAGAACGGATGGGCGGGATGGTCGTGGGGATGTTCCTGGGCTACATCCTCGTCATCTTCATGTTCACCAGCGCCATGTATGCGGCGATGGACCTCACGGTCGGCGAAAAAGAACGCCGGACCCTGGAGGTCTTGCTCTCTGCCGCCCCCTATCGCCGGAATGTGGTTATGGCGAAGATCAGCGTGGTGACCCTGGTCGCGGTCGTGACGTCTATCATCCTGGTGATCGGCTGGATCCTCTCCATGCTGTACATGGGCGCCGGACTGTTCGGCGAGGAGATCCCAGGAGGCATGACCCTGGGCTTGAGTGCCCAGCAGGGCCTGTTGAGTTTCCTGGTTCTCCTGCCGTTCGCGGTGTTCGTGGCCTCTGTGGAGGTAGCCATCGCGTCCTTTGCACGGAGTTATCGGGAAGCCCAGTCCTACTTGAGTCCCCTCATGATCCTCGTCATCCTCCCGGCCATGGTCACCCTCATGCCGGGCGGATCTGACCTGGGATGGTGGAAATCCCTGGTGCCGGTACTGAATGTCTCGGATATCTTCCGGCAGATCCTTCAAGACCGGCTCTCGATGCTCTCCTATGGCCTCACCCTGGGCAGCAGTCTATTGTATGCGGCGGTGGCCCTGGGAATCGCGGTCTTCTTGTTCCAGCGCGAAGAGATCCTGTTCCGGGAGTAAGGGTTTGAACCCGGCAGGCGAGGCATGTATAATTACCGGGCCACAACGAACGCCGCGTGTCGGCTGAGAGGGAGGTAAAGAATCCATGCCAGCACCCAAACGAAGACACTCAAGAGCTCGTTCCCGGAAACGTCGGACCCATTACAAGGCCCAGGTCCCGTCGTTCTCGGTGTGTCCCAATTGTGGGCAACCGAAACCCCCACACCGGGTGTGCCCCCATTGCGGTTTCTATCGGGGCCAATCGGTCGTCTTTATCCGCGAAAAAGCGTAATCCCCGATGGACTTAGTGGTTCTGGACGCATGGGGAAGTGACCGAGCCCCAGAGGTCGAGATTTCCGGGGCACTCCAGGCCATCCAGGAAGATCCGGACCTTCGGGTTTTGCTTGTCGGAAACGAACAGGAACTCCGTGCGCGGCTTCCAAAGCCGATCCCAGATCGCTTAGAGATCCTGCATGCGCCCGAACGGGTCACCATGCATGACAAGCCAACCCAGGCCCTCCGGACGAAAAAGGCATCTTCTATTTCCATCGGGCTCCAGGCGTTGAAAGATCAGAACGCGGCTGCCTTCATTTCCGCGGGAAACACCGGCGCCGTGATGGCCTTTAGCCTGTTCCATCTGGGCCGGATCCCCGGAATTAAACGCCCGGCCATCGGCGCACTCTTCCCCACCACCCAAGGCTTCGCCATGGTCCTGGATGTCGGCGCTAATGCACAGGTCAAACCCCAGAACCTCGTGGAATTTGCATTGATGGGCTCCGTAATGGTCGAACACATGCTCGGCATCCAGAATCCCCGCGTGGGGCTCCTCTCCATCGGCGAAGAAGAGACCAAGGGAAACGAGATCGTGTTCCAGGCGCGCGAACTGCTGGCTCAAGACCCACGAATCCACTTTGTCGGATATGTAGAAGGCAACGACGTTCTGTTCGGCAAGGCAGATGTGATCGTGGCCGATGGCTTCACCGGCAACGTGATGCTGAAATTTGGAGAAGGCGTGATCAGTTTCATCAGCCTCTTAATCCGACAAGCCATCAAGCGGAACCCCATCGCGCTCCTGGGGGGCCTGCTCCTCCGTGGAGCCTTGAAGTCGTTGAAGAACCAATTGGACTTCGAAGAGTATGGCGGTGCCCCGCTGATCGGCCTTCAGGGACTGGTGATCATCGCACACGGCCGCTCCTCTCCGCGGGCCATCAAGAACGCCCTTTTGACAGGGAAACGGCTCCATCAACAGGGTGTTCTCGAACACCTCCAGAACCTTGCAACGGCCTCCTAAGGGCCTCCAGGTCGAGAAAACCAAAACCCAGACCGCTTTGGTACGAACCCGGATCCCGGGTTTCGACTATGTCATCAACCCTTATGTCGGTTGTGCCTTTGGTTGTCGCTTTTGCTATGTCCGGAAGTTCTTGGATTTCTGGGGGATTGATCGGCCCTGGGGCTCCTTTGTCTATGCCAAAGTGAATCTGCCGGACCGGCTCCGGCGCGAGGTTCCACGTCGCCGCTGGCCGGCCCGGATCCTCATGAGTTCCGCAACAGACCCCTATCTCCCCCAGGAGCGGCACTTCCGCCTTACCCGGAGGGTCTTGGAAATCCTCCAGCAGGTGCCTGTGGATCTCCAGATCCTGACCCGATCGGACCTCGTGCTCCGGGATGTCGATCTCCTCACACGGTTTCCCCACCTCCGGGTCGGTTTCTCCTTGTCCACCAACCGGCCAGAGATCAAGCGTCGATTGGAGCCCCGCAGTCCTGCCATCCACCGGAGGATCCGGGCTCTCCAGACTCTCAAACAACAGGGCATCCGGACGTATGTCTTCCTTGCGCCCCTGCTCCCCCTGGATATCGAGTCTTTGCTCCGAGATGTGGTCCCTTATGTGGATGAAATCCTGGTGGACTTCATGAACTATCCGGGGATGAACCGGCGGATCTTAAAACAGGCTGGTCTGGAGTTCGTCTTATCCCCGGAGTGGATTCGGAAAACCGTGGAAGAGTTAGAACAACGGGTCCGTCCTTACACACCCCTCCGCATTGTGTAAAACAAAGAAAACCCAACCTATGGACAACTTTTTAAGTTCGGGTTTGATTTGGAGAAGGAATTCTTTGACTTTTCCTATTGGTAACTCCTGAAACATGTTGACACGGAAAAGAGGGGGAAGTAGGGCCCCGTCTGATGGGCTCTGTTTGTCCAAGATGGGGTTTCAAACTTCCAACCACAAACTACTCACCACCCACTACCAGCCTCATGTCTTTTCCTTAAAACTACTCTCCCCAAACCCCTCCCTGACCAGGGAGGGGCTGTATGTTGCGGCAGATCCTGGCCAGGGAAAGGCTGTGTGTGGTAAGTTCACCCTGACCAGGGTAGGACTGGGTGTTGCGGAAGTTCACGCTGACCAGAAAGGGGCGGAGTCACAGAGAGAACCTCCGTGGTTCAGGCGTGGCCATAGGACTTTGAGTTTCAGGATCGCAAGGGTCAAAAGCCCGTTGTAGGAGCGTCTTTCGCCACGATCGTCCCCCTTTTCTAAAGGCCAATGTTCGTCCACCTTTCCCAAAGGGGGATTCTGTCGTCCCCCTTTTCTAAAGGGAAACTCCCTCCGATATTTGACAATGGTGGTCAAAACCCTTATGATGGACGCCTTCACGGAAACTTCCCCCTGGAGGAATGAGAGAAGCCATGAAACAGAGAAGTATTGAGTATATTCGCAATATTGGGATCGTCGCGCACATTGATGCGGGAAAAACGACGACCACCGAACGCATTTTGTATTTGACCGGCCGGGTTCGCCGGTTGGGCGAGGTCCATGATGGAAACGCCACCATGGACTGGATGCCCGAAGAGAAGGAGCGTGGAATCACGATTACTGCGGCCTCTACCGCGTGTTACTGGAAGGGGCACATGATCAATATCGTGGATACGCCCGGCCACGTGGATTTCACCATCGAAGTGGAGCGTGCCTTGCGGGTCCTGGACGGCGCCGTCGTCATCTTGGACGCAGAGGCTGGGGTGGAACCCCAAACGGAAACGGTGTGGTACCAGGCGGATAAGTACCGAGTCCCTCGGATCGTCTTCATCAATAAGATGGACAAAGTGGGGGCCAACCCCGAACGAACCATCCATGACATCGAGCAGATGCTGGGGGCAACGCCCCTGGTCCTTCAAATCCCCATTGGACTGGAACAAGAGTTCCGAGGGGTGGTAGATGTCTTGACCGGCAAGGCGTATACCTTTGACGAGGTGGGCCACGCCCACGAACTGCCCGAGGTCCCCCACGACCTTGTGGATGATCTGCGGTACTATCAGGAACTTATGTTGGACCTCCTCACGGAGTTTGATGAAACGCTCATGGAGTTCTTTGTGGAACACGGGGTCATGGATCAGGCGCTTGCGCGCAAGGCCATCCGTCGAGGGACCCTCACTGGCCGCATTGTGCCCGTGCTCCTGGGGAGTGCATACAAAAACAAAGGCATCCCATTTTTATTGGATGCGATCACGCATTATTTGCCCTCTCCAGCGGATCTGCCACCGATTTCCGGGACCCATCCGGTTACGGGCCAAGAGGAGATCCGCGAACCCAATGAGAATGGTCCCTTAACGGCCTTTGCCTTTAAGGTCATGACCGACCCCTATGTCGGCAAACTCGTTTATGTTCGGGTGTATTCCGGCACGCTCACGGCCGGCTCTTATGTGTACAACGCCACGACCGGCAAAAAGGAACGGATCTCGCGAATCCTGAGAATGCATGCCAATCAGCGGGAGGATATCGAGGAACTCCGGGCAGGGGATATTGGGGCGATCCTTGGCCTCAAACACACAGTGACAGGCCATACCTTGACAGAGCCCGAGTTTCCATTGGTCCTGGAATCGATCATGTATCCGGAACCCGTGTTGGCAGTCTCGATTCAGCCTGTCTCGAAGCACGATCACGATAAGTTTCAATCCGCACTGAGGAAGATTTTGGACGAAGACCCCTCCCTTCGGCTCATCTACAACGAAGAAACCGGAGAAACCCTGCTCTCGGGGATGGGAGAACTTCATCTGGAGATCGTGGCCAGCCGCCTCAAACGAGAGTTTCATACACCGGTCAAGATGGGAATGCCGCAGGTAGCGTACCGCGAGACCATCACCCGGCCCGTGACCGTGGAAGGGAAGTTCATCAAACAGACCGGAGGTCGTGGGCAATACGGCCATGTGGTCCTGATGGTAGAACCGCTGGAACGTGGAAGTGGAGTAATCTTCGAAGAACGCCTTCGAGGGTCAAATGTCCCTCGGGAGTATGTCCCGGCCGTGGAAAAGGGCGTTCGGAAGGCCCTGGAAAAGGGGGTCATCGCTGAATACCCGGTGATTGACGTTCGGGTGGTCCTGCTGGATGGCTCCCATCACGAGGTCGACTCCTCGGACATCGCATTCCAGGAGGCGGCACGACGGGCGATCCTGAAGGCCTTGGCCGAAGCCCATCCAATCCTGCTGGAGCCCATCATGAAGGTCGAGGTCCGGATCCCCGAAGCCATGGTCGGGGATGTAATCGGAGACCTTGGGGCACGACGCGGACAGGTCACCGAGATCCTGGATCGAGGCCAGAATAAGGTGATCCGTGCCCGGATCCCTCTGGCGGAACTCCTGCAGTATGCCACAGACCTTCGCTCTCTGACCCGGGGGCGAGGGAGTTTCAGCATGGAATTCGAGTCCTATCAACCGGTCTCCGAAGAAGTTACCGCCAAGGTCCTCCGGACCTTGCGCCGGGATGATCGCTGAACTGGAATTCGGCCCTCCGTCTTTACTGTCTTAGCCGAACCCTTTACCATTTCCGCTGTGATGCGGAAGCCTTGGGTCCTCGCACTGTTTTTCTTCCTCTCAGGGTGCGCGTACTTTAACACCTTTTACAATGCGGAACAGTCGTTCCGCAAAGCGGAGCGCATCTACGCACAACAAGGGACCTTGACGCCCCAAGCGCGTCAGGAGTATGACCGTGTGATCGAGAAATGCTCCAAAATCCTTCAATTCCATCCACGTTCCAAGTATGTGGACGATGCCCTTTTCATGATGGCGGTTGCGTATTCCCGTAAAAAAGAACGTGAAAAGGCCAAAAAGAAGTTTGAGGAACTGCTCTTTTACTTCCCCGATGCTGCCAAAACGTTTCCGGTGTACCTGGAGTTGGGCCGGCTCTACCTGGAGGAAGGCTCCTATGACCAGGCACTGGATGCCTTGGAAAAGGCCTTACAGGGACGCCACCGACGGGAAGCACAATTTCTCCTGGCCAAGGCGTACCTGGAGGCGGGCCGGAATGAGGAAGGCCTGGCCTTAGTTCAAGAGATCCTGAAACGCGATCCCAAAAGCCCTTATCTGAAGGAAGTCCTCTGGCTCGGGGCCCAGGCCGCCCATCAGGTCAAACAACCGGACCAAGCACTCAATTTCCTGAAGCGATACCTTTCTCTGTACCTTACAGACGACGAGGAAAAGGAAGCCAAGTTGCTCTTGAGTGAGGTCCTTACGGATATGGGGGAATACCAGAAGGCGCTGGAGACCTTGAACTCGATGGACCTGCCGCCGGCAGATCTCGCGAGTTTACGGCGGGACCTCTTGAAGGCCAAGGCCCAACTGGCTCTGGGGGATACCTCCAGCGCGAAGGCCATCTTGCGCTCAGTGGTCCGAGCCAATGCCAATTCTGACCCGGGCCTCGAGGCCCAATATCAACTTGCCTTTCTCCTGGAGATGCAGGACAGCATTGACGCCGCTCTGGACTACTACAAACGGGTGGCGTCCACGTATAAAAACACACCCTTTAAAGACCGTGCGGCCCGGCGGGTCGAAGCCCTGACCCAACTCAAAGAGATCCAAGATGAGGAATCTGTAGAGGCGTTGTATCGCCTGGCAGAACTCAATCTCTTTGAACTCAACCGCCCGCGAGATGCCGCGGACCTCTTGAAAACCATTGTCAAGCAGTATCCGGAGTCTGAGTATGCCCCCAAGGCCCTCTACTCGTTGATCTACCTGTATCTTAACCGATTCGATCTCCCGGATTCTGCCCAACGGTATTTTGACCTACTGGGGGAGAAGTACTCCCAGTCTCTTTACTTTGAAGAGGCCCAAAAGAACTTTGATCTTCCCACGATGACACCGGAGGGAGGCGGAGGATGACCCCCTGGATCACCCTCATCGTTTGGATTTTTCCCAACCTCGGGCAATGGGGAAGGACCGCTCACATGGAAGGAGCAGGGAATGCGGCTGCACTGTTGGCCTCGGGGGCGGAGGCCTTGTATGGGAACCCGGCCCAACTGTTATCAGGCACGGGGCTTTCTTGGATTCAGGGGTACCGGATGCCTTATGCGCTGCCGGAATTCTACCAGGTGTATTCCGGGATCAGTTGGGCCACGGTCCGCCACGGGATCGGGGTCGGGATCTGGACGCAAGGACTGCCGTCCTTGTATCGGGAAACCCACCTCTTGGTAGACCTTGCGCATCGGTTTCAATCTTGGGTCCTGGCATTTCGACCTCGGCTCTTCTGGCTCCAGGTATCGGATCCGAACGTCGCCACGGTTTCTGCCACGGCATGGCTGGTGGATTGGGGGGTGACCTGGACTTCAGGCGCCTTCCAGATCGGGTTCCACCAGGAGAACGCAGCCCACGGGCAACTCCGGGTCATAGAGGTCACAGAGGACCTTCCCTCGACCTGGGAAATTGCCGTCCGTTATGAGCGACCGATCGGGGTTTCTTGGATGGCCGCGATCGGGCCCGGAGGCAAAGGCCGGATCGGCGTCGAAAGTTGGTTTACCTCGGGCTTTGCCGTCCGATTAGGGGTCGATGAACGCAATTTGACCATCGGGATGGGCCTACGGTCCGGCCGGTGGGAATGGGACTTCTCTGGGGAAAACCATCGGGATCTCGGCACGACCTACGGCGTCGCCCTCCAATACCGACCTGCCCGTTTTCCATGAACCCACGGGATCTCAAACGCCTGCGAGCACGCCTCGAACGGATTCAACCAGAGCCGTCGCCTCTCCGGCATCGTCTCCAGGATCTTGAGCACCGTCAACAGCGTCGGGCGCTCTTTCAGTTGCCCCTGTCATTCGGGGGACAATGGCTCCGTCGAGGCATCCTCCTGTACCTCCGGCATGAGGAGCCCTATCCCGTGCCCCGGGTGGAGGCCCTCCCTGTTCTAACCCAAGGGGAAGTAGTGCGCCCCCTCATCCCCCAAGAAACCGTCTTTTTAGACATCGAAACCACTGGGAACGGGGGTGCCGGAGTTCTACCTTTCTTGATTGGATTGGGGTTCTGGGACCGCGGGACCTGGGTCACGGAACAGTTCCTGCTTGTGGACCCCGGCCAGGAACCCCTCCTTTTGGACTGGGTATCTCGACGATTGCGTGGGTACACCACGGTGGTCACCTATAACGGGAAAGCCTTTGATCTCCCGATCCTTTTGGACCGTTTCCGGTTCCACCGTCTTCCGCCTCCAGATCTGCCCACCCACATCGACCTCCTCCACATGGTCCGTCGGGTCATGGCGTCCCCTTCGGGGTACCGGTTGACGGAAATTGAACGATGGTTCTTGGGCTGGATCCGCGAGGCAGATCTCCCCTCCCAATGGGTTCCCCGGGCGTATTTCCAGTTCCTGCGGGGACAAGGGACCACCCTCCTCCGCCTTGCCGTGCTGCACCATCGAGAAGACATCCGGGTCTTGCCAAGGCTGTTGGTCCAATTAGACCGGTGGGTCCGGAAACCGTTGGATCGCCATTCTGCTGCCGACACATACAAAATCGCCAGACTCTACTTCCGGATGCGAGACCTGGACCGTGCCAGGGAATTCCTCGAGGCCGGGTTGTTGAGAGCGCAGGGGGTGACTCGACACCGCCTCCTCAAACTCAAGGCGATGCTTCACAAACGGCAAAAGGAATGGGACCACGCCTTACACTGCTGGCACGAACTCCTGAGGGAGGCTCCGGAGGATCCAGAGCCCGCGGTGGAACTCAGCAAGTATTACGAGCATCGGATCCGCGATCCATACCGGGCCCTTCTCTATGCCTGGAAACTGCCTCAGGATCGGGAGGAGACCCGACGTCGGATTCAACGGCTTTATCGAAAAATCCAAAAAGAATCCCCCTCCGGTTTTCCCGGTCTTAAATAAAACTTTCAGAGTGAAGGGCTGGTGCGCTGTGGGCAGGGGCTTCTTGAGACCGCTCCTAAGAGAGGGCTCCCGCTTCCTGTCCCATCAAGATCAGATCTTCTAAGGACGTCTCTTTAAGCAAGGTATCCAACTGATCTTGCATCTTCTGGAACAAGAGCCGGGCCGTGCAATTCGATTCGCGTTCGCAGCGTTCTAACGAGAGTGGATCTAAACAACGGATCAAAGCCGTAGACCCTTCTAAGACATCAAAGATCTCCTTCAGGGTCAATTGAGAAGCCGGTTTTGAGAGGGTGTAGCCCCCGCCAGGGCCACGAACGCTGCGGATTAAGCCAGAACGACGCAAGGTAACGAGGATCTGTTCCAGGAATTGGATCGGGATCCCCTCTTTTTGCGAGATTTCAGCAGCGGTTAAGACGTTGCCCTGCCCAATCTCGCCGAGGCGCACCAATGCCCTCACTCCATAATCGATCCTTGTGGTAAGTCGTAACATGCCTAATTTTTATACCAATTTGACTGAAAATGCAACTCTGGTCAAGCACAACTTATAACTCTTTGGGAATCAAGAAGTTTTGCATCCTATTCGGGGAGGGCTGGCACGGGGTTAGGACCCTGAAAACCTCAATTTGTGGTCCCGCAACCCTCTCAACCATAGCACTGCTTTGCAAATCCGGGAAGGCCAAATGTCACGCCTTCATCATTTCCCACCCGGAGATTTGCATGATCCATGCGGACCCCATATACTTACTGACCAGTCAGTCATGAATGCAGAAGATCGCAAAAAGCAAATCTTAGACGCTGCCTATAAGGCCTTCGCGCGCGAAGGCTATCACGGGACGACTATGGACAAAATCGCCGCGCGAATTGGTGTAACCAAAGGGACACTTTACCTCTACTTCAAAGACAAAGCCGATCTTTTTACTTCTGTCCTGGAAGATCGCATCCTGAAATTAGAGTCTTCCATTACCGAGGCGCTCCGCAAAACCCAAGACCCCGAGGAAAAACTCATCGCCGTCTTACGGGAATTTGGCCGATATGGCCGCCGTGAACGGCATTTCTTTTCCATGCTATATCGGTCGGCTCCCCTCCCTGCCAAAGTTCGCAAACTGATTGAAGACCGAGTTTCTCCGATCCGAGACCGCATCGAATTGGAAGTCAGTAGCATCATGGAAGAAGGAATCCGGCTCGGCAAGTTTAAACCCCTTCAACCCCGAATGATGGCCGTTGCCTTTTTAGGGATGACCCACGGATTCCTCCGCAACCCCCCTCGTGTTTCGGTTCTTGTTCAGACCATTTCAGAGATCTTTTTCGATGGGGTGAAGATCCATAAAGAGAGGGAAGGAACATGAACGTTTTCAAGATCGGGATCACACTCTGGATCCTGATTCCCGGGATTGTTCGGGGTGTGGATACACTCTCCCTGTCTTTTGAAGACATCCCTCAATGGGCTACGCGATCTCTTTGGACCCAGATCATGCAAGCCCAAACACAAGCGCAACGCGGGCTTGCACAGCAGGCCCAGAGTGCTCTGTGGCCTCAGGTCTTCTTTTCCGGCAATTACCAATATTCGTCTTATGTCCAAAAATTCACCCAGCGGGTCATTGTCGGCTTCGATCCGGCGACGGGCAGGCCCATTTTCCAGGAAATCCCCATCGAGTTCGGGAAGCACCACACGTACACGCTTTCTGTAGGCCTTCAATATCCCCTGTGGGACTGGGGACGTTTTCGCTATCTGGCGAAGGCCCAAAAAGAACAGGTCAGCGCCTCGGAAATTCGCCAGGACCAGACCGTCCAAAACCTCATTTACTCTGCTCAGCAGATTTACTACAGCCTCTTAGCCCTTCAGGAGTCTCAGAACCTGCTGGACGAGATGGAGCAAACGCTCAAACAGCACTACGAATCGACCAGAGAGCGGTACAATCAGGGGCTTGCCTCCGAATTGGATCTCCTCCAGGCGGAAGTGAACTGGCGAACCCTTGCCCCGCAAAAGGAACAGGTCCACGCACAATTTGAATCGCTCCTCAACACCTTACGGAACCTCCTCGATCTGCCGGACCAGCCGATTCGACTCCTGGACTCTCTGAATACGGATGTGCCCTCACTTCCTGACACTCTGGCACTTTTCCAGCGTCTTGAGGACCGTCCGGACATTGTGGCTCTGGATCACCAAATCCGAGCCACGGAGCAATTACTGGCAGCGGCGAAGACAGAAGACAAACCCACGGTCACGCTTCAAACTGCGTATACCCTCCGCAATCCTATCGGCTTTGAGCAAAAATGGGGAACCATGGGAACTGTCTCGGTGGGCTTGACCCTACCCATCTTTGATGGGTTCCGAACCAAGGGGAAAGTCCTCCAGATGGCCGCAACCCTCCGCTCCTTACGACTGTTGCGGCAGAAAACCCTTCAGGAGGCCAAACGTACGATACGCTCCCTACTTCAAGAACTGGCTTCTTTGCGATCCCAGATCGAAGCCCGGAAGGACAACCTGCGTCTGGCCGAGAAAATGCAAAAGGCCGCAGAACAGCAGTTTGACCTCGGACTCCTCTCCCAACTGGAATACCTCAACGCCGCCAACGCTTATCTCCAGGCAAAAGTCCAGTACTTCCAGGCGATTGCGGAATATCACGTCAAACTCCTTGAACTCAAGAAAACAGTGGATGTGGGGACCATCTCTACATCCTCTGGCAATTCCGGCACTTCATCTTCTTTGGGGGCCACGGGAGGAGGGATGAGGAGTCCTTCTCCTTCTTCTGTGTCCCCACAGAATTCCGGGGGGATGAGCCCTCGCTAAGGAAGGAGGAACCACAATGAAAACTCGTTTATTTGGTCTCACGCTTTTTCTGAGTCTCTGGCTCCTGAATGCCTGCAAGGGGCAGGCGGGATCCCGTGAGGCCGCACAAGCCAAGGAATCGGAAGTCCCGCGGGTCACGGTCACTGTGATCACGCCGAAGCGGCAGACACTGACCCAAATCCTTCCTCTCAACACCGTTCTAAAGAGTCGTGTGCGCGCTCGTGTTTTCCCGGATGCCCCCGCTAAGTTCTTAAGGTTCACCGTCTCTGAGGGCGACACGGTCACGAAATATCAAGTGGTTGCGGAATTGGAGCGGGACATCCCAGGCCTTCAATTTCAGACCCTGAAAGTACGGGCGCCGGTGAATGGGATTGTCCACTTATACGACATCGGCGAGGGAACCCTTGTAGCACCTCAAGTTCCGCTCCTCGAGATCCTCCAAATGGACACGCTGGAATTCGTTCTCCATGTGCCAGAGACCTATCGGAATGTGCTGAAGGTCCGGGAATCCGTTCGTCTGGTTGCGGAGAAGGACACCGTGGTAGCACGGGTCAGCCTGGTTGCCCCGGTCATCGATCCACGGACCGGGACTCAAGAGGTCCGTGGGGTGGTCCCCGCACATCCGGGGTTGATCCCGGGCCTCACCGTCCGCGTCCTGATCCCGGTAGTGGAGAAGGAACACGCCTTGACCCTGCCCCGGGATGCGGTGCTTGGCGAAGTCAGCAAGTATGTCTTTGTGGTCCGGAACGGAAAAGCCTGGAAAGTGCCTGTGAAGACTGGGATCGAAACCTACCGAGACATTGAGATCCTCTCCGGCATTCAGGAGACAGACACCGTTGTCCGCCTGGGGGCTTCGAGCCTGAAGGACGGCCAACCGGTGAAAATCACGAAACTTTAAAGGACCTACACTGCCATGCAAAGGATTGCCGTTCGTCGCCCGGTTCTCACCTTTGTGGTTTTCCTTGTAGTGGTCATCATGGGGGTCTTAAGCCTCGTCAACCTCCCGATCGACCTGATGCCCAACGTCACGTTGCCGACGGCTTCGATCATCACCATGTACCCTGGCGCCGCTCCGGAGGATGTAGAAAAGACGGTCACCGAGGTCTTAGAAGAAGCCATCTCAACGGTCCCGAATGTTGAAGACATCGTCTCGACATCCGGCGAAGGTCTCTCGGCGATCACCATCTCCTTTTCCTGGGGGACGGACTTAGACGCCGCGGTCAACGACATCCGAGACAAGATCGATTTGGTCCGCCGTTTCCTCCCTCCGGACGCCGAAGAGCCCACGATTTTCAAGTTCGACATCTCCCAATGGCCTGTGCTCATCGTTGCAGCAACTTCGGATGACTCGACATTAGACGTCCGGAAAATTGTCCAAAACGAACTTGTCGAAGCCCTCCAGCGCGGCAAAGGCGTGGGGGCGGTCCAGGTC
>WFXO01000002.1 GCA_015490555.1 Caldifarciminota bacterium
GACTTGGTGGGTCGACGAATACACCTGAGTTCCACGCGCATCGTAAATATGATAGATCACTGAGAAGCTCTCATGGTTTAATCCGTTATTACGTACGGTCACTTGAGGAGTCACGGATTCACCAAAAGCAACCGTATCATAAGGTGCATCAATCGACTCAACCCCTACATCGTGTCCATACCTCACATAAAACTCACTCCCCATCTTGTCGTTCCCAGGATTCATATCCCCCGGCAACATCACCCAAACACTGTCTGTATAGGTCCCTACATCCGGCGGCAACCAGTAGGTAAAATAAACCGGCGCAGAAGCACCAGCCCCAAGTGCCAACGTGTCCCAATCCGAATATACCTGACCCCCTAAAGAATCCCATATCCCAAAATGCACATAACACGTATCGTAACTCGACCCATCATTCCGAATGGTCGCTCGGGGCCATAGCGTGTCCCCCATCGCCAACGTATCATACGGCGTTGGCTCATCAATCGACTCAACCCCTACATCGTGTTGATCCTGTGTTGGAGGATAAAAAACAATAACTGTGTTTGCCGTAGGTGTATGTCCATAGGGATTCCCATTGTAAAAGTATTGAAGATACCATCCGTTTCCAGTGGAATATGCCGTGGAGTCCTGGATACCAATGGTGGCATCAGACTGCGTGTAGTTCATAAATAAGTACTGCATCTTAATCAACCCGTCGTCGTAGATGATGACCTCGAAGGTGTTGTAAGTGGTCTGCCCGTATATGGGGACACTGTCCCACTCGATTACAGCAAATGTCTGGAAGTCCTTGAAATAGACTGTCCCCGTGCCATAGGGTAGTGGGCGGAGATCATCCCAGAATACCGCAATGATGTCACCGCCTCCGTATGCATTGCTCGGTAACGCTGTGTTGCCAGTTCCGATATAGTAATCTTCAAAATAAATCAGACCGTTGGAGGCTATCGTAAGGGTATCGTAAGTTGAATCATAAAACGGGAAACTGAACGATAGGGGTACATAGACAACATCATCATCTGCAAGATGAAGGTCATTCGTAGTGTCTCTGATTTCAATCCAGTAAAATGTCACAGGGTCACCATCCTGATTGGACTCGTAAGTATATCCATAACCATCGGGGCCACCGGAAAGAAACCGACTATCTGTCCTCAAATCTAACCACTGGAGATTCTGATTTCGTCGCGTCTTTTCCAGGTCAGGCAAGGATCCCATATTTCGAGATATGAGTGCACTGGACTTCCTTAATTGACTTAGCGTGGTGATGGAGAACTTTCGGGTTGTGGACAACTTTGTGGTTATGGAAATTGTTGTAGCAGCCTTCTTGATTGATTCAGCTGAAAACAGCCCTGTTGAAAACACGAGAAGTATAACCACACACTTATTTCTCCTCATGGCTATAACCTCCCGTATGATTTATAGATCATGAATTTATGTTCTGTCACTTTTTCAGCTTTATAAATAAGATTTATGTCTTTAAAGTATTGTTATGCCTATTTTCCAAAGTCGCGCATTTCAAAATTTGAAAAGGGGGTTAACCGAGTCCTTTCCGCAAAAGGGAACAGAACTCCTCAACCCTCTTGTTAATATCAACTTGGTCAGGGAAAAGAAGCCATTGGGTCAACAGCCCATCGAGGAAGGCAACAATAATTGATGCAATACTCTCCGGTGGGATGTTGGTTTTTATTTTGTTATTCCGGACTCCATCCTGGATGATTCGAACGAGGGCCTCACTCTCACGCTGATAAATAGGGCGGAGATCCACTATTTTTGTCCTAATACTTTGATCGAAAATATCAAGGGTAATCGCCATGGTCTCTGATACGGTTCCATAGGGCATACGGCTCATATATTCTGCAAAGGAGGTAATGATGCTACAGATTTTGTCAACTGGAGGGGCATCCGGGTTAACAGATGTGAATGTGTACTCTTCCAGGTCTCGAAATAGAAAATCCACCAGTTCCTTAAATAGTTCTTCTTTGTTTTTAAAATACTCATAAATTGTACTTTTCCCGATGCCCGCCTCCAGAGCAATGTCCTTCATTCTTGCCTTTTCATAGCCGTGTTTTGCAAACACATGAAGGGCCGCAAGAAGAATGTTCGTCCGTTTCTGCTTTCGCTTTGTTGTGTCTCTCGTATGCGCTTTCATCTCTTACGCTTTCACACTTTTAAGATTAGATTTTCGACCGACCGGTCGGTCGAAAATCTACTGCACCGAAGTGTTCTTGTCAAGTTTTTTGCAAAAGATTTGGTGCTAAAAGTTACAGAGACTCAATCTTAGAGATTGGTGGAGAGTGAGGCAGAATGGCGCATCCTCCTGAAAAAGCCTATGGATTCTTCCCCTTGGCTCCAAGACACTTACGCATAAAAACCTTCGCGGAATCTGGAGTCGGTGGCTTGCGAATTCAAGCCAGTAACCTGGGAAGATTCAGCCGGACTCCTCTCCCCGGATCATGACCAGCAGCATCTTAAAAGGGGTCACAGCCTTCACAGCATGCGGCTGGTTCGCGGGAAGGATGATCGATTCACCCGCGTGAAGGCGATAGGGAGTTCCTGAAATCGTAATCTCCGCCTCGCCATCGATGACATAGAGCCAGGCATCATACGGGGTGGTGTGCTCGCTCAAGCCCTGTCCTTGGTCAAAGGCAAAGAGCGTGATCGTGCCGGCTTTTCGGTCTAAAAGTGTCCGACTAACAATGGCTCCTTCCTGATAGGCCACAAGATCCTGAAGACTCATGACTTCTGGTGACAATTCCATTGCATCCTCCTCACACTCTCGTACGCAAAGATCAAGAATCCTGACCCCCCTTTCTACTTCACAAAACTATGAATCGGTATCGAAACATGGTTCACCATTTTCAAGATAAAGGAAACGGCCTGGTGAACACAAGATCGAGCGGATTCTTATCGAGAGATGATGCTCCAACAAATCCAGGGCTTTTTCTCCAGACAACCAACAAAATTCCTCGATTTCGTCGTTGGGGATCTTCACAAAAAACTCAGCAGAAGGTCGGATTGGTTGGCTCCAGAAGATCAGTTGAATGCTTTCTGTGAAATTCCCATCGACCTGCGTCCGGATATAATCAACAGCCACCAGAGACTGAATTTGGAGACGAAGTCCTGTTTCTTCTTGCAGTTCTCTGCATGCAGCCTCAAGAGGAGACTCTCCATACTCCACCACACCTCCTGGAATTGTCCATTTGGGGGAATACTTTGGCTTTAGAAGAAGTAAGTTCCCCTCAGTGTCGGGAACAAGGACTCCCACCCCTATCCTCTTTTTTGGAAGTTGCTCCAGGTACTCTATCTTCATGGTTTTCCTCTCTCCAAGGTTTTTCAAGGGAGACCACCAACATTCCCTCTCGGCCAATGGGGTATTCCGCGAATAGGATGCCATCGGGTAAGACCGCCATCGCTCCGCCAAAACTCCGATCCTCCCCCAGACTTTCATCGGCTAAATAGTTGGTTATCAGGGTCATGGCCCCTGCTTTCTTCGCCTGTTCGATGTAGAACGGTTTTTCTTGATCCCACTGCTTTGGGTCCCAGGAGCCTTCGGGAAACGCTCGAGCCATTGGAACCAACAAAAAATCCGGCTTTTTCTCACGGATCTCTGTCACCAGACGGTCATCAAATAGGTCGCCACAAATCAAAAAGGCGAAAGTTCCCCAATGGGTATGTGCAGTGTGTATGTGCGTTCCCTGTCGATATACATGAGGATCTGCCTTGGGGCCGTGCCACCCAGGGGTGATCCTTCGATAATGCAGGACGATCCCCTGGTCCGGTGTGATCAAAAGAGCCGCGTCATACAAAGCTTGCCCCTCCCGTTCCAGTACACCCAGTCCCATGATCAGGCCGGTCTGCTTTGATAATTTCGCCCATTCATGGGTCAAAGGTCCGGGGATCTCGATGCCCAGCAGAAGATCGTGGGCAGGGTCATCGCAATTCACAAGTCCGGTCAACACGGCTTCCGGGAAAAGGATCAAGTCTGCCCCATGAGATGCTGCCTGGAGAACGAATTCACGAATCTTCTGAAGATTCTCGTGTACCTCTGCACTCAGTTGAGGAACCGCAAGGGCTGCTTTCATTGGCAAATTTTCAAATTAAGAAGTTTCGCTGGAGTATCGCTCGGCTTCCTGTGCCATTTCTCTGGAGAGTTTCACCAGATAGAACACCCAGGGGATCAAGAGAAAAAGAGGAGCCACGAGGGCTACGGGGGTAAACCAGAGCGGCAGGTGTCCGGTCTTGGTCCCCATATAGATGCCATACTCCAGGCCCAGGAGATAGAGGGAGAGGAAAGCGCCCAGCCCGAGGATCCCTTCAAAGTAGCGGTTGACCCAGAGACTCCGCCGTTCTGGTGGCAACCGCCATAGCGAGGTGTAGAAGGCCGGTAGGTTGATCAGGTAGGGATACCGGTTGATCAAAGTGAAGCGATACCGCGTGATCAGGAAAAGTACAATCGGGGCGATACTAAACGCGAAAGGTAAAAACGCGAATGCCGTTTTATCCCCATATCGGGTCGGGGTACCCTTCCAGCCAAAATGGACTGGAACCTGCTCTGGAAGTGTTTGGTAGGCATAGAGGCCCAGGAGCCACATCCCCACCACACCGAGAAGTAACACGAATGCCCACCATTGGCCTCGACGGCTTAAGGGTAGCGGAACCAAGTGCTCTGTCATGACTCTTTTCCCGTTTTAAAAAGAATACACCTCAGAAACTCGGAACCCAACCTCCATAGCCGCATAAGGAGACACGATCCGCCACGGCAACAATAAGGCCCCGGACCGCATTTGAAGATACCACCAGAGAAATTCCCCTTCCCCGATCTTCTCCGGGGGTTTGGAATTCCTCAAAAATGTCCATTCCAAGGCCAATGCAAGGTGCCCGCCGATGATCCAGCGGGTTGAATCTCCTTGCCATTTCAGAATCCCCAATTGGATCCCAAGGGATGGAAGAGGGATTGGGGCGTGCCAGTATCGCATACCGATGAAACGATAAAACCCGACCCCAACCGCGGCAATTTTTGGATAGGCAACCGGGGCTCGAAGATAAAACTCACTCACGACCGGCTGTCCGAGTCCCGTGAGATGGAATGCAAGGGATGGAAACGTCGAGGGGGAAGGGGTTGGGTGCTCCTTGGAATGGATCACCCCGATCCCCGCCCCGCATCCCCAGAGCCATAAGGAAGTCCACACCCACCAGATGCGCCTCAC
>WFXO01000003.1 GCA_015490555.1 Caldifarciminota bacterium
CAACAATTCACCGGCGAGAAGCGGACATAAAAGGACATTTTCAAAGGAGGCTTATGGATCGAGTGGATGTCTTGATTGTGGGGGCGTCACAGGCGGGCCTGTATGCGGCAGAACGGCTGGCACAGCAAGGGCTGAGAGTCTGTGTGATTGACCGCCGGCCCGATGGGGTGCGGCCGGCTCGGCGGACCCTGATCGTGACCACGTATCTCGACGAACGGCTCGGCGTCGTCCCGAAACGCTCGGTCCTGCACCAGGTAGACCGGATGGCCGTGGTGTCCCCGAACCGGAAGGCGGTGTTCGATTTTCGACGCAGCGACTGGGTCCTGGAACGGGCTTTGTGGATCGAGGAACTAACGGAACGGGCTCGGGAGGCCGGGGCGGAGGTGGTCCTGGGGAGCCGGTTCCTGGGGATCGAACACGAGGACGGCAAAGTGCGGGCGGTCTTGCAACGGGATGGCAGCGTGGAACGGCTCCAAGTGGACCATCTGGTCGGGGCGGATGGGGTCTTTAGCCGTGTGGCACGGGCGGCCGGCTTGAAACGGCCGCCCTGCGTGCGGATCGTCCAGGCCGAGGTTCGGTTGCCCCGGGGGTGGGATCGGTGGGAGGCCCGGGTGTGGCTGGAGCCGGAGATGTGTCGACATTTCGTCTGGCTTGTGCCCGAGGACGGCCGACGCGGGGTCATCGGGGTCATCGAAGACCTGGATCGGGACCCGATGGCCGTGGTCCGGACCTACGTGGAACGGCTGGGCGTAGAGGTCCTGGGGTTCCAGGGCGCCAAGGTGGCGATGTATCATCCGAGCCTGAGGCCCTGGACCCGGGTCCAGGGCCTGCCGGTCTATCTCGTCGGCGATGCGGCCGGACAGGTGAAGGTCACGACCGTGGGTGGTACGGTGACCGGCCTGCGCGGCGCACGGGCCTTGGTGCGGAGCATCGTCGAGGGGGTGCCGTATGACAAGGCCGTCCAGGACCTGGACCGCGAACTCCGGATCCATTGGGTCATCAAACGGGGGCTGGCGAGGATGGACGGACGGGCGTATGACCGGCTCGTGGAACGGGTCCATGGCCGGGTCCGAGAGGTCCTGGAACAGTACACCCGGGACGAGATGGCTTCGGCTTTCAAAGAGATCTTGAAAGGGGACCTGAAGTTTGCGGCCTGGGCCCTTCGGCACGGCTTCCGCCATTTGCCTGCCTTAGGGCGGGTGCTGTGGAAATAAATCCCCCTTAGTCCCCCTTCGGAAAAGGGGGAAAATCCCCCCTGGCCCCCCTTTGGGAAAAGGGGGGAAGAGAATCCCCCTGACCCCCCCTTTGGGAAAGGGGGAACTCCCCTCCCTTCAATCAAAAAGGGAGGGGTCGGGGGAGAGTTGGAGGTACCCATGAAACGGAGAAGATATGAGTCGCGGCTGAAGGAACGGGCACGGCAACTCCGAAAGAACATGACCGATGCGGAACGGCGGTTGTGGTCAAAGATCCGTCGGAAACAGATCCAGGGGGTCCAGTTCTATCGACAGCGGCCGATCGGGCCGTACATCGTGGACTTCTATGCACCGGCGGCCCGGCTCGTGATTGAAGTGGACGGCGGACAGCATTTCCGGGAACGTGGACGCGTTTATGATCAGCAGCGGGATCGGTATCTTCGGTCTTTGGGGTTGCACGTGCTGCGGTTTACGAATGAAGAGGTTTTGAGGAATCTGGAGGGGGTGGTCAAGGCAATTTGGCAGGCGGTGGTGGGGAAGAATCCCCCCTAACCCCCTTTGGAAAAGGGGGAGAATCCCCCTTAGTCCCCCTTTGGGAAAGGGGGGAATTTAGGGGATTAGAGCCAGTGCCAGGGGATGGCAAGAAGGCGTGGGCCGAACCTTCGGGGTTCCTCTCCGAGATAGACAATCAGGCCCTGGTCGGCCCGGGGGTCGGCGTCCATGAGTTTGAGGATCCGATTAAAGTCACGGTATCGGATCGTCTTTTTGGCTTTCACCTCCACAGGACACAGGTGTTGTCCCCAGACCCACACAAAGTCTACCTCCTGGCCATCCCCGGTACGCCAGTGGTAGAGTTGAGCGGGCGGCGTCAGGAGTTGGCCATAGACATTCAGGGCCATGCCGACATAGGTCTCCAGCAGAGGTCCGAGGTCCTGGTCCTGGATCGCTTCAGGGTCTGTGAACCCCATGAGGGCAGCGGCGATCCCAGGATCTGTAAAGTACACTTTTTCGCGCTTGATCAAGCGTTTGACTCGGCTCGAATAGAATCCCGGGACCCGGAAGACGATCCCGGAGGTCTCCAGGAGAGAGAGCCAACGGTGGACGGTCGGCTGCTTGACGCCGGTATCCCGGGCAATTTCGGTCTCATTCAAGATCGATCCTGTGGACAGGGCTAACCGGGCCATCACGCGCTGGAAATCGGTCAGGGATGTAACCGCGGAGAGGGCGCGCAGATCTCGCTCTAAGTAACTCATGAGATAGCCTTTCATCCACCGTCTGACCGGGTCCGGATCCTCCTCCCATGGAAGGACCGGGGGCAACATTCCTCGCCAGAGGAGAAACCTGGGCGAGGGTCGTGGGCGGGAGAGTTCCAGCGTCGTCAGATCTCCGTGGCCCGTAAGGAGGGCGAGCACAGGATCTGGGGGCTGACCGAGGGCTTCCCGGAGGGTCATCGGCATCAACGGCACAAAACTGGCCCGACCGGCCAAAGATTCGCTTACCGACTTCATGAGGAGAAGGTTGGCGGATCCCGAAAGCACCACATGCTCCACCTGCCCTTGGTCGACCAGGACCTTCGTGAGATTCAGGAGTTCAGGGAACTTCTGGACTTCGTCAATCACCACGTTCGGACTGTGGAAGAGGGCATACGGATCGGACTCTGCCATCAATCGCGTGTCCGGATCGTCCAGATCGTAATAGGTCCAGTCTTTGAACGGACCCTCGTTCCGGAGCAAGGTGCTTTTGCCGACTTGGCGGATGCCCGTCAAGACCAGGACGGGGGTTGCGACCAGGGCTCTTCGAAGTTCCTCCGCCGCCCACCGGGGAATGTAATTTTTATTCATGCCGTGAATGATAATCATTCACGGCAGGGGATGCAAGGGGAAATCCCCCTGTGTCCCCCTTTAGAAAAAGGGGAGAACTCCCCTCCCTGAAATCAGGGAGGGGTTGGGGGAGAGTGAAATCCCCCTTAGTCCCCCTTTGGAAAAGGGGGAGAAAATCCCCCCTGACCCCCTTTAGAAAAGGGGGGAGATGGACAGGGAGGTTTTAGAAAAGGGGGGAAAATCCCCCTGGCCCCCCTTTGAAAAAGGGGGGATGAAGGGGGATTAGAGGGTGTTCAGGAGGGTGGCGAGGCGCTGCGCCTGGGCAGGCCAGGTCAGGTCAGGAGGCGGCACAAGGGGCCGCCCCCGTTGAAACCACAGGTCCCGGAGCGCCGAAACGATGTCGTCAAGCCGTGTGACCGGCCGCAGGATCTCGGGATACCGACGGGTCAACTGGATCGCATCGGACCCCGGCGGAGCCATCAGCAGGATCGGCCGGCCGGCGCCCAGGTACTCGTAAAGTTTCAGCGTCGAGGTCTCATAAGGCGAAACAAACAGGAGCACATCCCCTGCCTTGAGCAGGTCCGGGATCTCGTGATGCGGGCGAAAGCCCAGGGTCTGGACCCGATCCCGGACCCCTTCCTCTTCCGCCCATCGTTCTAAGGTCTCGGCGGACGGGCCGGCAAACCAGAGCCGGACCCGGGGCACCTGCCGTAAGGCCTTCAAAAAGAGCCGGAACCCCTCCTCTCGATCCACCAGAGAACCGGTATAGACCACATGGAGTTCGTCCGGCGAGAACCTTGAAGACCTCGGAGGACCCGCAAACTCGTCCGGGTCATAGCCGTGCTCGATCCATACCGCCCGGGGCCCCAACGGCAGGCCTTCATAGACCTTGACCGGGACCGTGCATCGCCGGACGATCGCCGAACGAAGCCGTCGGTAGAGGAGCCGGTGGAACGGCGTCGGGGTTCGGTGTCCCGTCGGCCATGGGTCCGTGAAGTCGGCCACCCAGGGGATCCGGAACCGCCGATGCAGGAGCCACGCGATCAGGTGGCTCGTGAACGGGGGTGAAACCGAGTACAGGGCATCGGGCCGGAGACGCCGGGCGATATCCCGGCCCCGACGCACCGCAAAGGGGAGCCACGGTACCTTCGAGTCCGGAAACAAAAAGAAGTTCGAGCCCAGAAGACTCCACTGCCGGGCTCGGGACGTGAACCGCGGTCGCCGACCCAGTTTCCAGAGGATTCGGGGCGGATCCAGGCTCTCGGTCCGGAAGATCGGGACATCGTAGACCTCCAGCAGGAGGTCAGGATCCCGTAAGGGATACGCAATTTCGTGGACGGTCAAGACGATCGGGTCCCAGCCATAGGCACGGAGATACTTCGCAAACTTGACCGGCCGGATGACCCCCACCCCGCCGATGGGCGGGAAGTAATACGCGATCATCAACACGCGTTTCATCGGTTGCCCGAGGCCTGGCGGGCCCAGACCAGTTCCTGCATGGTTCGTATAGCCTTGCGGACGTGGCATTCCCAACAGGCCTTTTCCTGGATGAGCCGCTTATTGACCTCACGGACGTACGCCACATGGTCTGGCCGGGCCATGGCCTCCAGGAGGTGATGGGCCAGCGCGGCCGCGTCGCCGACCGGGAACAGGAAGCCGTTGAACCGATCCAGGATCCATTCCCGATTGGCCGGCAGATCCGAGACGATCGGGAACAGGCCCAGGGCCATGGCCTCTAACAGGGAGACCGAGGTCGAGTCGATCCGGGATGCGGAGACATAGAGATGGCCGGACGCTAAGAGGTCGAGGAGTTCGTTCCGTTCGAGCCGGCCCGGGAACCGCACAAAGTCGGCGATCCCCAGGGTCTGGGCATAGGCCTTCATGGCGTCCAGGAGGGAGCCCTCGGAGGCCATCACGAGTTCCACGTCCTGCCGGACCTCCAGGACCCGGGCGAAGGCCTCCAAGACGACCTGTGGGTCGATGTGGGGCTCAAACCGCCGGTGGCTCACAATCCGCCACTTCTTGGGCGGGGTCCAGGCGGGCAACGGTCGGGTCCGCAGGGGTTCCGGCACCCCCCAGGTCATGACCGTGACCCGGTCCGGAGGGTAGCCAAAGTCGCGCACCACGACCTCTTTCATCACCTCGGCGTCTACCGCGAGGTGGTCGGCCTGGTGCAGGATGTGGTAACTGAGGAGTCGATGGATCGGGCTCTTTTTTGCGGTCTCCAGGATGTCGGAGCCCCAGAGGTGGAGATAGACCGGCAGGTTCTGGTCACAGAAACTGGCCAAAAGGCCGTAGTTCGGCAGGTGGATGGGGTTCAGGACGTCGGGCTGGATCTCGCGGATCGCCCGGTTGACCCGGTCTAAGGCGGTCAAGTATCGGAGCCGGGGGTAGGAAATTCGGGGCAGCACATACCGGTCCTGCGCGTGGCTTGACACGAACGGCTCCAGCGAGAGTGCGTAGACCTCACCGTCTTCCAGGAAGGTGCGCAACGCCTCTACCCATCGCGGGGTATGGAACGAGGAGAGGTCGCCGAGGACCAGGATCCGCATCAGGCAATGAAGGAGAAGTCCCGGACCACCAGGTAAGGCACCCGCTGGTAGGCCGAGTACTTTTGGGTCAGGAAAAGTTGGCGGGTGGCCCGTTCAATGGACGAAAAGGTCTCCAGGATGCTGACCAGGAACCGCATATCCTGGACGCCCCCGACGATTTTGCCGTCGCGCACCAGGAGGGTGCCGTCCCGCGTCATCCCGGTCACCTGGGTCCGGATCGGGTTGAAGAAGTTGACGTACCACAAGCGGTTGATCCAGATCGCCTGGTCCAGGCCTTCGAGCAGGGCTTTCCGGTCGGTATCGCCCGCGGTCATCACCATGTTCTTGGGGTACGGGCCGTAGGTGTTGTCCGGCCGGAGGGCGTGGCCGGTGGACGTTTTGCCGGCCTTGTGCGCCCAGTAGGTATCATAGACCGCCTCTTTCGCGACCCCGTGCTCAACGATCACCACCCGGCGTTTGGGGACGCCCTCGTAATCGAAGGGCATACCCAGGTTCCGTGGGTCCAACGGATCGTCGACAATGGTCACATTTTCGCCCAGGATCTTTTTGCCGGGCCGGAAGAAACTCCAGCCCATGGCGACGGACCGACCCCCGAACCCCATGAACGCCAGGAAGAGCAAAAGATGGCCCACCGCGGCCGGCTCTAAGATGACCGTGTATCGGCCCGGGGGCAATTCGGTCTTTGTCCGGCCGGTTTCGGCCTTGAAGACCGCGTCATCGGTGGCCGCCTGCAGGTCCAGAGCCGAGATGTCCCGGCCGACCACGAACTGGTAGCCCGAGGAGCCCTCCGGGGTCTGTACGATGACCTTATAAGCGGCGGTGGTGGACCGGAACGACTTGGCGATCCCGGTCTTGGTGACCACCGTGAGCCGGTGGATCCGGGTCTCTAAGTAGCCGGCGGCCGTCAGACCGGCCTTCTTCAGGGGTCCCAGGAGGTCTTCCAGGGTTTTGCCCTTCTCGATCGGCCCGAATTGGTAGGTCGCCTCCACGAAGCCCGGGATCGCCGGATGCTTCTGGGGCTTCGGGGCCGGTGGCCAGTCCGGGTCCTGTGGCAAGTGCGGACAGAGACCAATGGCGCGGTTCACCACGGCCTTGAGATGGTCTGCATCCAGGACCCCATGCTCCACGGTCACGGCAACCCGCTGGTCTTTGACGGCCCGGACCACCACCGTCTGGTCCTTCTGGTCGATGTTCTGGTGGATCACGGAGTTGGCGAACCGGGTGAGGTTCCGTTCCTCTTCTTCGACGACGATCAGGACCTGATCGGCCTCGGCTTCCCGTGCAATCTTTTCAAAGGTTTCCAGATCCATGGCTATGTTTCCTTTCCAACCTGTACCCGGCGGAACCGTGCCGGGGCTGCGCCCTGGGCCGTGCCGATGGTCTGGCCGGGCTCCCCTTTGCCGCAGTTGGGGGTGCCCCAAATCCGCCATTCCTCCGGGCCGGCCACCCCGTCCAGACTCCGCCAGAAGTCCAGGGTGTTGCCGACAAAGGAGGGAGCGCGGACGACTTCCCGGAGTTTGCCACCGCGGATGACCCAACCCATCTGAGCCGCAAACTGGAACTCCAGCCGCCGGTCATCAATCGACCAGGACTTGACCCCGGAGAGATAAAGCCCGTGGTCCACCCCGGCGATCAGGTCCTGGAGCGTGCCCTTCTGGGGCTGGAGGTTGACGTTCGTGATCCGGATCAGTGGAAGATGGAGCCAGCCCTTGGCAAAGGCGGAGCCGGTGGAAGGACGGCCCAGAAGACGCGCATATTCCCGGGAGGTCAGATAGCCGACCAGGATGCCCTCCCGGATCAGGTCTGCGGTCCGGGTTTCCACCCCTTCGTCGTCATAGGCGACGGTGGCCAGGCCACGCGGGGTCCGACCATCGGCCACGATGTTCAACAGGGGAGAGCCGATCTGGAGTTTGTTGAGTTGGTCCAACGTTGCATAGGAGGTGCCGGAAAACGAGGCCTCGGCGCCCAGCACCCGGTCCATCTCCAGGGCATGGCCGATGGACTCGTGGATGATGAGGGAGACCAGGGCGCCGTCAATGACGAGATCCATGACGCCTTTGGGGGCCGGAGCGGCGCCGGCCAGGGCCTTCGCCTCCTCCACGGTCTGCTCTAAGTGACCCGGCAGGTCCCAGGTGTCTAAGAGTTCCAGGCCAGCCGTTTCGTATTGGCCGGAGGCCGTGGGCGGATACGACCGGCTGGCCCGCGGACGCCGGCCTTCACCGACCGTGACGGTCATGCCCGCACCGGTTTTGGTCACCCGCTGCCAGATCTTCCGTTCCTCGTTCGAGAAGAAGAACCGCTCTTCCTGGGTGGCGTGGAGGAAGGCGCTGAATTCCATGACGCCCGAAAAAGCCAGGGCCTGTGAGGAGAGGTCCAGCAGGTACTGGATGCGTTCTTCCAGTGGGACGGCGAAGGGGTCCTTCTCGACCGGGGTCTCGTATTCTGCTTCGACCGGGGGCAACGGGTCCAGGACCACCGGTTTCTCCTGGAGAAACGCGGAGCCTTCGGCAACTTCGACAGCCTTTTCGGCGATCCGACGCGCCTCGGCCAGGGTCAGGACCGGGGACGACGCAAAGCCCCAGGCCCCGTTCTTCAGGACGCGGACCGCGAAGCCTGCGGAGCCCGAGGTCGTGAGGTCTCGGACCTCCCCGGTCTCCACCCCGATCCGCTCCTCCTGCATCCGAGCGACACGCACATCCACGTACTGGGCCCCCTTCTTCTCGGCGATTCGAATCGCCTCTTTGGCCAGTTCTTCAAGGGGTTCTGCCATGCCCTAATTTTAAGGGCTCGAGTAGACCCACCACGGCACTGATACGTGGACACTGCGTGCCCGGACCTCCAGGAAATACAGGCCCGGGGGAAGCGGCGAGCGTGGATGCCAGGGGCCCTGATAGGGGCCTTGAAGGAGATCGGCACCGTGCAGCCGACCGGTGGAGTCCCAGACACGGACCAAGACCGGCCCTGCGAAAGGGATCTGCAGAAGGGGCGTGGTCCCCAGAATCAGGACTTGCGGAGAGAGGCGTTCACCGGGCGGGGCCTCGGCAACGCGCTCAGGCATGAAGATCTCAAAGGGCACCGGGTTGAGGTCTTGCGCGGAATCCGAAGGGGTGCGGACCGTGAGCCGGAGGTAACAGGTGGAGGAGGTGAGGGAGGGAACCGTCCATTGGAATCGGCCGGCGTTGGGGGAACTGTCCGCAAGGGAGGTCCAGGGCCCGTCCGGCCCGTCCACAGAAAGATCGATGCGGACCCACGACGGGAGCCCCGAGGGTACCTCGGAGGTCCATGTGAGGAAACGGACGGAGCCGGCTGGAAGACGTTCGCCGCCCCGTGGATCCTGGAGATGGATCCGGAGCGATTCGGCGGGATGTGTCTCTTTGAAGAACCGGAGCACGTTCTGATAGGAAGGCCAGGTCCCCTCTTCGACGAGGACGGCGAAGTCGATCCGGCCGTTATGATCGGCATCGGTCGAAGCCCGGAAGGCCTGGGGATCGCCGGCCAGGGGGATCTGGGTGGCCAGGGTCCAGGTCCCGGTACCGTCCCCGAGCCAGGCACTGACGATGTGGTCGCCCGCGGCCATCAGGTCAAGAAAGCCGTCCCCGTTGAGGTCTCCCAACTCCGTGAACGTGTAGCCGGTCGTGGGAAGGCCGCTGGAAAGGGATTGCCAGGTGGTGCCCCCGGTCCACTTCCATACCTGAACCTGTCCGTTGTAGGTGAAGGCGATTTCATCGGCGCCATCGCCGTCGACGTCGCCCACCGAGGGCCCATCCACAGAGGTCGGAAGGTTTCCCGAGGCATTGGCAAAGGAGCCGGTGCCGTCTCCGAAGTACACGGTCCCATATTCGGAGGTGGTGGCGAGATCTATATGGCCGTCCCGGTTGAAGTCCCCGGTGGTTACCAGGAGATTGGAGTTGCCGCCGAGGAAGCCCCACGCGTGGACCCAGGTCCCGTCCCCTTGATTGAGATAGACATGGAGGCCGGCGCAGCATCCGAAGGAGATGGAGACGAGGTCGAGGAGCCCATCTTCATTGAAATCTGCGAAGTCCGTGCCGAACATTCCCCAGTCTTCCCCTGCGGTCGCGAGGCCATCGTCCCAGGGGATCCAATTGGTACCGGATCCGTCGCCCAGGGCCACTTCGATCAATTGATCGCCGAGATCGGTATTGGAGTAGTTGTGGTGCATCCCGTAGCCGACATCCCAGAAGCCATCGTTGTTCACGTCACCGATCGCGATGCCCCCATAGCCAAAGTTTCCGGTCATTTGCACGGTCCATGCCCCCTGTCCGTTGCCGAAAAAGACCATGATCCCGTGTTCTGTAGCGTTGATGTAGGGGGAGCCGTGGTCGCCAATGGTTACGATGTCCGGATTCCCGTCGGCATTGATGTCCCCAAACTCCAGTTCTGTCCAACCGCCTTCCCATTGAGGATATTGAAGGCCGATGGACGACTCTTGATAGGAGAGGGGTTGGGCATCCAGCGCGAGGATGCCTGAGAAAACCGAGAAGAGGGTGATCCAGAGAATCCATCGCATGGCCTAATTGTAAGGAATGTTCTGTGGGCTTCGGACCGGCGGGTAACGTGCAATTTGAGAAATCCCCCTGTGTCCCCCTTTGAGAAAGGGGGAATTGAGTATTGAGGTTGAGAAAGGGGAGAAATCACCCCAGACCCCCCTTTAAGAAAGGGGGGAATTGGGGTCCAAGAGAAAGCCTTTGACCCATGGGAACAGAGGTTGTATCTTAATCGTCTATGAAGGCCTACTTTTCCAGGGCAGAGGTCGCCCGGATCGTCGGCATCAAACCCGAGACCCTGAAACTCTGGGAGAAGACCCTGGGCTTCCATCCCCGTCGGGTCGGCAACCGCCGGATCTATGCGCGAAAGGACCTCCGCCGGGTCCTGCTGATCAAGACCCTGATGGAGCAGGAGCACCTCTCCCTGGAAGAGGTGAAGGCCTTCCTCCGCGACGAACGGGCCGCCCGCCGGAAGGAACTCGAGGCCCTCCAGATGTGGAAAAATCGGCTGGATCAGGAATTGACGGAGATTCTGCAGGAGATCCGGCACCTGCTGGCCGAAATCGAACGCCTGATGGACCGGGAGGGGACCCCGTGACCCAAGCCCTGATCCTGGGGGTCCTGCAGGGGCTCACCGAGTTCTTGCCGATCTCCAGTTCCGGCCACCTGGTCGTGGCCCAGATCCTCCTGGGGGTCCAGAGCCCTGGGGTCTCCCTGGAGATCGTGGTCCACGTGGCGACGCTCTTGCCCGTGGTCCTGTTGCTCTGGCCACGGGTGCGGGGCCTCTTCGTGTTCCAGGGCCCGGTCCAGGACTGGCCCCTGACCGCGGTGATCGTGGGTACGATTCCCGCCGCGGTCCTCGGCCTTCTGTTCCAGCACCCGCTGGAACAGACCTTTGAGACGCTTTCTGGTGTCCGGGTCTTCTTCCTGGTGAACGCCGGGATCCTGGCGCTTTCACGGATCCGAAAGCCCACCGGCCGCCCGTTGACCCTCCGGATCGCCTTCCTGATCGGGTTGGCGCAGTGTCTGGCGCTTTTGCCCGGCATCTCCCGCTCCGGGTCCACCATCACCGCCGGGCTCCTGCTTGGACTCGCACCCCTGGAGGCGTTCTCCTTCTCGTTCCTCCTGCTGTTGCCGGCCGTCCTGGGCGCCGTGATCCTGAAACTGGCGGAAGGCACCCTGCTCCTCACCGCCACCGAAGGGATCGCCTTTATTGCCGCATTCCTCTCAGGTCTCCTGGCCCTCGCCTGGCTCCGTCGCGTGGTGATCGGCGAGAAACTCCACTGGTTCGGCCTCTACACGCTGGTTCTGGGCCTCCTGCTCTTCTTCTTATGACCCACGATCCCTGGCAGCGGTTAAACGAACAGATTGTCCGGTGTCGTAGATGCCCGCGGCTGGCTCCCTATATCCGGGAGGTCGCGCAGACCAAGCGGCGGGCCTATCGCGACCAGATCTATTGGGGCAAACCGGTCCCTGGCTTCGGGGACCGACGGGCGAGGCTTCTGATTATCGGACTGGCGCCCGCGGCCCACGGCGCCAACCGGACCGGCCGGATGTTCACTGGCGACGCCTCCGGGATGTTCCTCGCCCAGGCCCTCTATCGGCACGGCTTCGCAAACCAACCGATCTCCCGGGACCGGAACGATGGCCTGGTCTTGAAAGACGTCTTTCTCAGCGCCGTGGTCCGATGTGCACCGCCTCAGAACCGACCCACACTACAGGAGATCCAAAACTGTTTGCCGTTCTTGGAGGAGGAACTCTGGCTTCTGGACCGGCTTCAGGTGGTCCTGACCCTGGGCGCGATCGCCACCCGGGGCTACGTTACGATCCTGAAACGACAGGGCTGGGTTTCGTCGTTGTCAGAGGTCCCCTTCGGGCACCATCGGGTCTACCGGATCCACCCCGACCTGCCGGTGTTGGTCACGTCTTACCACCCTTCTCGCCAGAATACACAGACCGGCCGGCTCACGGCCGACATGTTCGATCAGGTCTTTGAGACGATCCGAGGGATCTTAGAGGGGGATGGACGAGGGATGAGTCAGCGGTGACGGATCCGGATCCGCTGGGGTTCCGCAACCACAACGGTATTTTTGAGGGACCGGGCACCCAACTGCTGAAAGATGCGGAGCAGGGCCCCGGCGGTCTCGTCGGCGCGCAAGGCGTCGGGGAGCGCCAAGATCAGGATCCCGGCATGGTCCCCACGGGCACGCAGAGCAAGGTGCAGGAAGGACGGGTCACGGGTGATCAGGAGTTGCCCGTGTTCCTGGGCGTACGCAAAGATCTCCGCATTCCCCGCCGCACGGAGTCCACAGGACCGGACGTCCTCGACCTCATAGCCGTGTTCGGCGAGGACCTGGGCCGCGGTCCGCGGGATCGCGTCATCCAGTAGGACCTTCACGGCGGGCCCCCGGGAGTGGAAGAACGAGTTCACGCTCGATCACCTTCTGGGCATAGGCGAGCGCAGCCAGTACATCTTCCCGACTCAAGTCGTACTCCTGGGCGACTTCGTCCACACTCATCCCGGCCGCTAAACTGCCGAGCACCACGGAGACCTGGATCCGGGTTCCACGGATGAGGGGGCGGCCTGGATGAACGGCCTCACTGACGATGATACGCGGTGCGATTTCAATATCTTCCATCATACTGACCTCCCTTAAATGTATGAGACCATCATTGTAAGGGAAATTGACCTGGAGGGGGAGAGGGCAACGGGTCTTTTTGAGAAAAGGCTCTCCTTGCCTGCGGTCGGGGTGGGAAGAGGAACGTGATCTCACCCAGCGGAGGTCTTGGAGCTCCACTCTGTTCAAGTTGGGGAGGGGGTCCGCCAGTGTGAGAAATCGCGGTCCAGCAGTTGTTCCAGGCGGCGAATATCCTCCTCGAAATAAGCCATCAATTCAGCCCGGACTTCACGGGGGAGCGGGGGTCGAGGGCGTTGCCGGGCAAAGGCCTTCTGAAGTCGCTGGATCCATCCGAACCGACGTTTGGGTAGAATCCCGGCCCGGTACCTGAGCCATACACCCGCTCGGGAGAGCCCGTGGATGAGTTTGCCCAGCCAGGGCCGCCGCCACTCGTGAGCGGCGTGATAGACCGGGAAACGCCCGCGCCCGTCATCCGGGACCCCCAAGAAGTCCAGGACCTGTCGGTACGCACGCCGGGGGTCTTCTTTGACGTCGTCCAGGACCAAGACCAGAACCCGCTCCCGCGGCACGATCTGAAACAGCCGATCCAACTGCTCGCCCAGCCGGCACCACGCCGGATAGTCCAGATGGACCGGATCCTTGCATCCGGGGGGGATATGGCGGCCCTTCCGGCGCTCCGGGGCCAGGCGCCAGGCCGTATAGAAGTCCTCCACGTTCTCCTTAAAGACCCGGAGTTGCTCCTCATGCAACGCATACGCCATGTCCACCGGGTTCCGGATCATGACGATGTATTTGGCGCCGGGCAACGTCTTTTCGATCATAGGGACCGCGACCTTGGAAAAGAGATAACAGGTGGAGGCCTCGCCGACGGCAAGGTGTTCTGGCCCGGCTCCTTCAAACAGGGAAAGATAGGCCTCCCAGGAATCGATCCATTCGTGGTCGCTCCGGAGGTCCTTCGCAAAATAGCACGGCTCTTTGATGACCGGGGACATGTAGATCCGGGGGTGTTCTGCCAGCCACTGGGCAAGGCTGGTGGTCCCGCACTTCGGGGCCCCGATGATGAAAAAGTTGGGTTCTTTCATGGATGGGCTCCAGAACCGTGGTCTACCGTAGCCGCTCTAAATGGGCCTGGAGGGCGGAGATCTTCTCTTCAAAGGTCTTGACCTTTTCTTCTTCTTTTCGGATGACCTCGGCCGGCGCCCGTTCCAAGAAATCGGGATTGGCCAGCCGGGCCTGGACCTTCGCCAGGTGTTTTTGGAGTTGCACGATCTCTTTCTGGATCCGGGCCCGCTCCTTCTCCAGATCCAAGCCAGGCAACGGCAAGAAGAATTCTTGTCCTTCCACGACGATGGCGGTCGAGGGATGCGGGATCTCGTCTTCTTTCAAGGCCGAGATCTTTGCCAGGTGCCGAAGCATCGGGAGCATCTCGGGCAGGGCCTTCCGGACCCACGGCTCGGTCTTGCCAAAGTAGAGCGGCAATTCGGCCTTCGGGGCGATCCGATACGAGGCCCGGGCCTCCCGGACCTCCCGCACGACCTCTTTGAGGAATTCGAACCTTCGGTGGGCTTCCGGGAAGACCTCGGAGGTCGGCTCCGGCCAGGGTGCCCGCATCAGGGTCTCACCCTCATGGTTCGGCAACTTCTGCCAGATCTCTTCCGTGACAAAGGGCATGAAGGGATGTAAGAGCCGGAGCAGGCGTTCCAGGACCGTAAAGCCGATTCGGATCGCCATTTTGTCGCCCGTCTGGAGCCGGGGCTTGATCGCCTCGATGTACCAATCACAGAAATCGTGCCAGAAGAACTGCAGAAGCCGATGGGCCGTGGTGTTGAAGTCGTAGTCTTCGAGGCCCTGGGTGACCGCCCGGATGGTCTCCTGAAGCCCGGTCCAGATCCATTGGTCTTCGAGTCGCTCCACGGTCAATTCGCCGGGCTCGTAGAGGTCCTGGTTCATCAAGAGGAACCGGGCGGCGTTCCAGATCTTTGTGGCGAAGTTCCGACCAATCTCGATCCGTTTTTCGGAGAAGATGATATCCTGGCCTTCGGGCACCACCAAGGTGATGCCCATACGAACGCCGTCGGCCCCATATTTCTGGATGTATTCCAGGGGGTCCACGAAGTTGCCGAGGCTCTTGGAGATCTTGCGGCGTTTCTCGTCCCGGACGATGCCGTGGAGATAGACCGTGTGGAACGGGATCTCGCTGCGGAACCGCAGGCCAGCCATGATCATCCGGGCCACCCAGAAGAACAGGATGTCCCAGCCAGTGATCAGGACATCCGTGGGGTAAAAGGCCTCGAGTTCTCGGGTCTCGTACGGCCAGCCCAGGGTCGAGAACGGCCAGAGCCAGGAGGAGAACCAGGTGTCCAGGACATCGGGGTCCTGCTGGATCTGGTCAGAACCGCATTGGGGGCAGGTCTGGACCGGCTCGATGGAGGCAGTGGTGTGCCCACACGCCTGGCAGGTATAGATCGGCACGCGGTGACCCCACCAGATCTTCCGGGAGATGCACCAATCCCGGACGTTCTCCAGCCAGTTGAAGTAGATCTTGTTGGCGTATTCGGGGATCAGGCGGATTTTGCCTTCCCGGACCGCGCGGATCGCCGGCTCGGCCAAAGGCTTCATCTTGACGAACCACTCTTCCGAAAGATAGGGCTCGATGACCGTATCACAGCGGTAGCAGTGCCCGACCGCATGGACGTGGTCTTCGATTTTGACCAGGTAGCCCTCTTTTTCGAGGGCTTCGATGACCTTTTTGCGGGCCTCAAACCGATCCAGGCCCTTGAAGATTCCGGCGTTCTCATTGGTCACGGCCTCTTTGGTCATCATGATGACCCGTGCGAGGCCGTGCTCGTTGCCGATCTCGTAGTCGTTCGGGTCATGGGCCGGCGTGACCTTCACGGCGCCGGTCCCGAACTCCGGATCCACCCGCGGGTCCGCAATGATCGGGATCTCGGGCGGGACTTCAACCTCGGTGCCGTCCGGCATCGTGCCCTTCCGGGTCCAGGTCACGAGGGGGAGCCGCACCTTTTTGCCGATCCATTTCTGGTAGCGGGGGTCGTCCGGGTGCACGGCGACGGCCGTGTCCCCGAGATAGGTCTCGGGCCGGGTGGTCGCGACCACAATATCGCCGTCCCCGTCCACCAGGGGATACCGGATGTACCAGAGGTGGCCGGTGTGTTCCTTGTGCTCGACCTCGTCGTCCGCCAGGGCGGTGCCGCACCGCGGGCACCAGTTGATGATGTAAAGCCCCTTGTAAATCAAGCCATCTTCGTACAGGGACACAAAGGCCTTTAAGACCGCCTGGACCATCTGAGGGTCCAGGGTGAACTTGTATTTGGACCAGTCGGCGGAGACCCCCAGGCGTTTGAGCCGTTCAAGGATGTTCTTCTCGTAGGTCTCTTTCCATTGCCAGGCATATTCCAGGAATTTCTCTCGGCCGACCTCGAACCGGGTCTTGCCCTGCTTGGCGAGTTCTTTCTCGACGACGTTCTGGGTCGCGATGCCGGCGTGATCGGTTCCGGGCTGGTACAGGACCTCATAGCCCTGCATGCGCTTGAACCGGATCAGGATGTCCTGGAGGGTGTTGTTCAGGACGTGGCCCATGTGGATGATGCCCGTGACGTTGGGGGGCGGCATCATCACGACA
>WFXO01000004.1 GCA_015490555.1 Caldifarciminota bacterium
AAGTAGTCCCTGAGGGTTTGATTTGGATCCGTTTCGGTAGAAGGATCAAAGTACCCCCAAACCGGACTGTAGTCCATGTCGATATTGGATTCAGAGTTCACATATTCAAAAATGGGAGCCACCAGTACATTCACACCAGGAATTGAGTCGAAGTCAGGATATACGAGATCAGGTGGGACACCGAAGGAGTCCGAGATAGTTGACTGAACCTGGAGGAAGGCCGGATCCAAATCTTGTGTCAACAGGGCGATGGCACTATCGATCACCTCCGTTGAGAGGTTCATGCCTACCGTTTGTTCTGGAGAGTTACCTGCAATATTGACCCACCGACCATCAATCCATTGAAAAACACCTACCCGAGTCCCAGCAAACAAATCACCTTGGTCGCTGACGAAAAGGGAAAGAATGTCCATTCCTCCAATCGTAGCATAGAACCGATCTGCAATCCCTGCCGTACGAGGAGTAAAGTTTGCAAAACTTTCGGAAGTTTGGAATACCCCTTGTCCAATTGTTCCCACCAGCAGGGTGTCATCTTTGAACGCACCACTGGTAGTTACCGTTCCTTGTAAGTTTCCAAATGGAACCCAGGTTGAACCATCTGAAGAGGCATAAACTCCATCGTCCGTCATCGCAAAGAGTGTTCCGGTATTAGGGCTTTTAAGAATCTGGTGCACACCAGGTCCACTCAGCACTGCGGTCCATGTATTCCCATCCCAGTGCAAAATCCCAGTAGGTGTTCCTGCATAGAGATCGTTCTGGTCATTCACAAAGAGAGTAAAGACTGTGTCCGTAAGATTCCCGACTCTCGACCATGTCCAGTGGTAGAAGGGGGCCTCCCAGGTCGTATCGTTTACATCAGCCTCTCCACGGAATACACCGTTTCCAGCAGCTACATAGAAGACAGAGTCCACAAAGTCCGGATGGAACTGAAGGTCAAAGAGGGGCTTTGCGGTATCTCCGTCTGCTGTAATCGCGAAGAAGATTTCCACATTCGTACAGTTCAGGGCACGACCTCTTTGGAAGTAAGAGCCGCTCAGGAAGTACCAACGAGACTTTGTTGGAGGAGTCGCTTTATAGAAACGAACCAAAGAGGACTTATCCGAAAGATCAACCTTAAAGACGCCCCAAACGCGTCCAGTCCAATCTCCTGTTGCAAGAGGTTTTTGACCTTTCAAGGTAATGACGAGGCGTTTCCCAATGGGGTTTACCATGGAGTAGACTTCGGAACTGTCATAGACAGCGAAAATATTGTAATTTTCAGATGTATACACACACACTGCATTGACCGGATTTCTTTCGAGGATGAGTCCAATTCGTTGAAGGGCGGCTTTATATGATTCGCCCACCTGATATCCTACAAGGGTTGCAAGGACCAGCAAGGTATTCATGAAGATACCTCCTTTTCTACAGGCTAAAATTCACGCTAATCCGATGAATGTCAGGAAGCGCGCCGAAATCACTGAAAGAATAATCCAGAGAGAATCTTGACGTGTGGAATCCGACTCCCGCACCGTATCCACCTTCTGATTTGTTGAAGGCTCTACCCGCACGAAGTACAAGCATATCTAAATACTGGAATTCAAATCCTACGGAAATGATTTCATCGGCATCGTTGGCATTCGCACCCTCAACAGAAACTGTGAGTCTTTGTGTTGGATTATCAATTAGTTCCATAGCAAGACCGATCCGGAAAGTCATGGGCAACTTGTATGCACGAAAAGTTCTTTTTTCTGTCACGATATCGGATCCCTGCATCAAATAGAGATCGTACTCCCCTGCGGGTTGCATATCAGGTCCAAGGTTTTGCAAGCTCATTGCAACGCGGAGACTCTGTAATCCAGTATAGAAGACGGTTCCAGCATCTAAAGCTACACTTTTCGCGGAGGAATACGGACCATACCCTTCGTAGATCATCTTAAGATTTACGCCCGTCGCGAAGCGGTCTGTCAAGAACTGGGAATAAGAGATACCGGCTTGGACAGCGTTATATGCGAAAGTTTTTCCTGTTTCTTCAATGGTTCCATCTGGGTAGATCTTTACTTCTTGGAATCCGGATGACTGCAAAGCACTCGCGAAAATGCCAACCGTTCCAAGACCCGGAATGGGCATGGCGTAATTGAATGCAGGAATCATTGTCTGGGCGACCCAGTTCGTGTAACTGGCAAAGACGGCTTTCGTCTTCACATGTGCCAGACCTGCGGGATTCCAGAACACAGAGGAAGCATCATTAGCAACCGCAACATAGGCTCCGCCCATCCCACTTCCCCGTGGTATAAGACTCACTTTCAGAAAGACAGACCCGGAAGTTCCTGTCTTACTCTGGGCAAAGCCCAGGGAGGTGATGAGGAGTAACGCAACGATAAACTTTTTCATGGAAAGGCCTCCTTTTCTCACTTAAGAATCATGAACTTCCCGATTTTGTATTGGCCGTCTGGCGTTTCCACTTTGTAGATGTAGGGTCCGCTAACCACCTTTTGTCCAGATTCATTCAAAAGGTTCCATGCCTCACTTCCCGTATTATCGTTATGTGTAAGGACCCGTACCAAATCGCCCGCCATGGTGTAAATATAGATCTTACAAGCAGGTGGAAGGTTCTGAAATTCGATTTTATCCGCAATCTCCGTAGCAGTCCACGGCGCAGATCCGAAATAAGGATTCGGAACTACCCGGATGTTGTCCAATGTTGATTGGGCCAATGTTTTCATCGTAATTGGAAGCGGGTTCCCTTCTGAGTCTGTGAGATAGTTTGACTTCGCGCTCTCTAAGGAGTCTTCATCAACTGCAGCGACAGCATAGTAATAAGGGAACCCAGGTGAAGCCGTTGTATCTAAATACGAGTGAGCGAAGGAACCATCAGGACCACGGTGAATTTCTGCTAAAAGTTCCCAAGTTTGAGGTGCGTAGATTGCCCGATATACTCTGTAGAAAGCTAAGTCTACGTAACCTTTGATCGGATCAGGAGTCTTTTCCGGAGAGTCATCCCAGATTAACTCGATTCCATTGGGCGTAGACGAGTAAATCAAAGCAGGGGGGTTGGGAGGCACTGGAATGTTCCAGTGAATATCCTCATCCGGCGCAGAAGGGTGCGCTGGATCAGAATGCATGGATCCCGCGTAATACGCTTTATAGGCCCATTCCAGAACTTGACGAATGCCCGGCATCCACTTTCCGCCACGCCAATAGTTGTCAGGTCCGCCATTGAGACCTTGCCCAACACCGACAACCCACACGAACTTCAGGGTATCCCCAGAACGTAACTGATAAGGACCTACGGTGTTCAAGAAACGATAGTCGAACTCGGCTGCACCCAGGTCATACGGATGAGGCGCATAGCGATAAAGTTGTGTAGCAGTGTGTCGACCCGCCAAATAGTTATACACGTCAATATCGGTTGCGGGGTCACTTTCCCAGTTCCACCATTGGTGTGACCAAGGTCTAACGATTCGACAGGTATCGCCACTGGGGCCAATCCAAATGGAATCGGAAGGAGAGGGTGGAGCATAAATAAATGCACCCCCTATATATCCGGCCGATTTCCCGTCTTCTCCGGTATCATCTCCAGGATCTGCAGGGTTGTCCCCATCGTAAATAATGGACATCCCACGGGGGATCAGATACCCGGTAATCGTCGTATCACCTACCTGAATTTCCCATGCATCTTGTGGATTTGTAAGATTTTCTACTTCCTCATCTCCCCAAACAAAGTACTGATCAGGGACGCCATCGGGTCCGGGAATCACAGAATCTGGTGTCAAAGTCAACGTATCAATAGGGGAAGGATAAAGAAAGTCAGGATTATTCCACTCACCATTCGTCCACCCGTCGAAATACACCAAGTCGTCAATATGGGGGTCTGTGGCATCTGCACCCGAAACATCTGCATCATACCACATGCCCAAGAAAACACTATCCAGCACTGGACCTGCGCCTGGAATATCACTTTCTTCCTGGTTGTACGTAATGTAAATCTCGTGGGCAATAAAGTTGTTATAGGGCTCGTGAGGCCATGCCAAAGTGTGAATAATCACTTTCACGCCCAGGTGTCGCCCTTGGTTGTTTCGAGGATTGTCTTTGAAGTCGTTCATGTAAACGATAACGTCATACGCAGACTTTTTCGGACCTGCGAAGATGGGTTCTTCAGAAGGATACCATTCCCCACTCGAGGTCGGATAATCGGCGTAGGTTACATAGTAGAATCCGCCAACCTTCGCACCCAGAGTGAAGTAGCTTCCCCAGAGGTAATAGTTGTGGGGACCACCGCCAGGCCAGTCATACCCATACCATCCACTTCCGAAGTCTCCGCCCAGATCCCCATTATTGGTAATGTGATTCCACACCTCACCGACCGTAATATTCGCACTTTGGTCTTCCTGCAATAGATGAGATGAGCTTTTGCCAGGAAGTGTTCTGGCCTGCAATGCAATCGGGAATAGAACTACCAGAAATAGACTCATCCATTGTTTCATCTTAAGGACCTCCTTGTTTAAAACCCGGAGAGGTTCACTTCAAACCCCAAACGAGTCATACGACGTGTCCGCCAAACAGCAGGGTTCTTGACCTCACCTTCGGGGTCTCCGAACTGTTCATACCATTGGACGTCTGCAGGAGAGTTCAAATCTTTGCGGTTGAACAGATTGGTAACATCCATGAAGAGTCTCACTTTCGCCGGGCCCACTGCAAATCCTTTATAAATCCGGAGGTCTGTACTCTGATAACTAGGAAGGCGCTTTGAGTTGATGTTTTCAATGGCTTCTCGGAGGGAATTGATGGGCGGAGTGTAGGGGTAGCCACTCCCATATCGGTGTTGTACCGTGATTCCGAAATTGCTCAAGGCTTTGGTGCCCAAGAAAGTGGCATTCTCCGGCACGTTAAATCCGAGGGTGAGAAGGACAGAATGCCGTTGATCCCAATTCAGAGGAGACTCATATGGCGGTAAGGGGTATCCTCTCCACATCCAGGAATAAGCATTGTACGGCGAAGAAAAACTACCCGTCGCAATCTGGAACGTATAGGTGATGCTTCCCGAGAAGTATGGCAACCAAGTTCCTCCAGGACGTTTTTGAAGATTGAACTCTAAGCCACGGACCGAACCCCAGTCTTCGTTAATGTAATAGCCAAACTGACGGCCGCCCGGGGTCGTGTACATTTTTACTCGGCTCCAGTCTTTAATATCTTTATAGAAGGCTGTCACATCCAAGATCAACTCGTTGGTGAAGGCGTGTTTGACTCCCAACTCGTAAGAGATCGTTTTCTCGGGTTTAATATCAGCATTCCCAATGATGGGGAAAGCACCACCGAATACATAGCTCCCGATGATGTTTCTGAAGGGTGGAACCTGGAAGTAGTGACCATAGGTAAAGTGTAAGACATCTCGCTCTGAAATCGGGTGAGAGACGCCAATCCGTGGACTAAAGTACCACCGGGCCTTAGCCTTGACTGGGTCTTTTAGTGTTTCGAGGTTCCTCCAGACTGTATCCTTTTTGAAGGGATTGAGAGAATCGCTAAACGTAAATCCTCCGGGATCGTAGTAATCGAACCGGATTCCAACCTTTGCAACCATCCCTTCCATTTCGATTTTATCCCGGATATACGCAGCGAAGATCTTTGGCTTCAGCGGATTGTCTTTGAACCAGTCTAAAACGTTGTAGGGATCACCGGGACGACTGTGAATGGGAGGATTCAAAAGACTAAAGTAAGTGTTCCCACCAGACACGTAGTCAGCGACATATCGAGAAAGGTCGACAATTTTGTATTCCAATCCCGCCAATAACTCGTGATTGCGAGTAATCTGGCTGGTCAACTTCCACGTGGCCGTGATGTATCCGCTCCGTCCGTAATAGTAAGGAGTTCGTTCCCAGGTGTGTTCGTCAGGAATCCACTGGTTTCCAAGCCGCAGGAGCGTATCCAATACCACCAACTCCGAATCCGGAACCGAATATTCGATCATGGGCCAGGTGTACGGGAACTCATACATGTGGTTCCCCATTTGAATCACAGTATCCACCGATCCATCTTGAAGTTGAACCTCTAAAACAATCAAGTCGTTATTGGACCGTGCCCCCCAACCGTAAGTATGGTACGGAAGGGTATCTCCAGTGGTCGGATCTACATATGGCTCACGTGGCCACCACGGGGGTCCGGATCCAATCGATGGGTACAAAGACTGCACGGTGTAATCCCACCAGTAATAAGGGATTTCTACGTAACCGCCCTCCAAGTTGACTTCAGGATGTAACGTATCGCCGCCAGGAGAAATATATGAGAACAACGAATCAATATTGATCTGATACCAGACGTCTACAATGGAATCGATGTGCCCCCAGGTCATAAAGGTATCCTGCCGGAACCCGCGGAAGTAATCCAAATCGATTTCGATGAATCCGTCCCGATCGCGGTCGTCAAAGTCATCAACTCCATCGTGGTCTACATCTTCGAAGACATTATCCGTAAATTCTCGACGGAAGACGCCCAAACGGAATTCCCAATACGTCTTAGGAGAAACAATATGGTTAATACCGAAGATGAATTGGAATCGACGGTCGTTAAAGACTGCACGATGGTCTAACGCAAACCTCCACGAAGCAGAGTAGCCACGGCTAATTTGACGGTAATAGAATCCGCTTGTGTAGAACTTCAAGGATTGGAATGGAAAGCTGATTTTCCACTGATAGTTTTCATTCCAGTTTTTCCGGTTGGGGTCTAAGGAAATCGGAAAGCGACCATAGTTGTTTGTGAAACTGGAGGAGAAGAAAAACTTAGCACCTTTACGATTATTGGGGAAAACGGGCCCACCGATGGCAATCTCAAAATTCTTTGTTCGATCGTGGTGGCGGTTCTCAGGACTGCGGAGATCTAAATTACGCCCTGTAATGTAATCGTAATAAATGTCACCATAGTTCTCATCGAGAACTCCGAAAATACGGTCTCCCAAGAAGGAAAAGTCATTGGTATAGAAGCGGGAGTTCAATTCATAACGAGGTCCCCCTTCTTTAGTCACGACCGAGATTGCACCAGAGGACACCGTTCCTTGATCTACATCAAATCCGCCCTTGGAAACCGCGGTTTCTTCCATCGATAACAGAGGGACAGCACTAAAGGTAAAGTTTGTATAAGGATCGCGAATTTCGACGCCGTCTACGATATATACCACTTCGTCCGGTCGGCCACCCCGGATGTGCAATCCGCCGCGTTCGATCACGCCTGCTTGCTGTGTCACGATCTGCGCGACTTGTGTAATGGGAAGAGCCGCGACTTCTTCGCTCTTTACAATATCCACACTTGCAGTCAAGTCTTTCTTAATCACCGGTTCTTTTGCTTTGACTACGATTTCTTTGGTAACCAGGGTCTTTGGAGAAAGGGCAAAGTTGACTTCTGTCGTCCGATCGGCATCAACCCTCACTTTCTCCACCACCATATCCTGATAGCCGATGTACGAAGCCTTGAGGGTATAGGTCCCAGGGGGGACGTTCAAAATCACATAGAACCCATCAACATCCGTGGCTGCCCCCATTGTGGTTCCTTCAATCATGATGTTCGCACCCGGGAGGGGGTCGCCGGTCTGTTTGTCAGTGACTCGCCCTACGATTTTCCCTGTCGTTCCTGCGTAGAGGACCTGTCCAAAAAACAGGCCTCCCGCAATGACGGCCCACCATCGTTTACGAAAGACTCTCATAACGGGATACCTCCTTTTTCTCTAAATGAACGAATCCCAACTGTGGGTTTTTTCAGGAGGGATAAAAGACAATGAACCCATAATGAGAAGAACACTTCCCAGGGTATAATACCCTGTCGATGACATTTCATCGCACATGCCTCCCTTTCAACGCTGATGTCAGCGCTCTATGTAAAAGTGGAAGGGAATCGCTACCCAGACTTTGACCGGAATATCCCGTTGTCTACCCGGAGAAAATTTAAATTGTTTTGCTGCTTTCAACGCAGGTTCATTAAAAATTGGATTGGTACTCCTTAATACATGTGCCTCAATGACGTTCCCCTGTTCATCAACCAAAACCTTTACAAACACTTGCCCCTCAATCCCTGCTTTTCGAGCAAGTTCAGGATATTCCGGCTCAACGGATTTAAGAATTTGAGGCTTGACCTCCACTGCAAAGAATTCATACGTGGTGTCAACAGGTGGAGGGGGTGGGACCTCAAGTTCGTTGAATTCTGTAGTGGGGGTAAACTCGATCTCCTCCTCTTCTTCAACCTCCTCGTTCGGTTCGGCTTCTTGAATCTCTACAGGAAGCTTGGGCTTTGGGGGAGGAGGCGGTTCCTGGTATTCTTCCAATTCTTGGGTAATTTCCTCAACAAGAACCGCCTGTTCTGTTCGAGGTTTGTACGGTTTGACTTCTAATGTCTTGACCGTCAAGAACATCAAAATGAAAAGAACTAATGTCACAGAGGTTGCTACCTGCAGATAAAATGGATAACGATCTGCAAGTTCTTTGGATTTCTTGCGAATATCCTGTGTCATGTTCATTTGTTCTTTATCTTAACCACGAGGTTAAGGGTTGTCAACCCTTGGCACCTTGTTTGGGATACTCTGTCGCAAATACAACACGGTAGGCTTGGGCTTGACGCAGAGCCTCAAGAACATCCCAGACCGGTCCGTATTGTGCCTGTTTGTCGGCTTTGATTTGGGCAATGACCGCTGGGTTTTGGCTCATTTTGATCTTAAAAGCAAGTTTCACACGCTCTGGTGTTACCAGGTTGTCATCGACAGAGATCCGACCTTCTCTATCTATGTAAACATTGGCTAAATCTCGACTCTTCAAAATCCGTTCCGTTGTCACTGCTGTTGGAAGCACGACTTTCAATCCCAGTTCCTTTCGAAAAACTGTGGTGAGCATGAAGAAAATAATCAAGAGAAAAGCAATATCCGACATCGAGGCCGTCGGAATCATCGCTTTCATTTCACGTCGTCTTTTGATTCGCATGCTATCCTCCCGTGGGATTGATCACAGAAAGAGCCACACGATTCGCTTTGATCTGTTTGAGTTGGTCGAATACCTGAATCATTTTCTCATAAGGGGCATTCACGTGAGGCTTGATGAGGATAATTAATTTGGGATTTTCATCCAGTTTTGCCTGAACTTTCTCTCCGAGTTGGTCAGGCGTAACCTTTTCATCACCAACGAAAACTTCACCTTGATCATTAATAGAAATCTTCAGTAGATTCTTGCTTTTGACTTTTACGATCTCTTGTTGTTTTTCGGGAAGAACAAGTTTGAGTCCTTTATCCCGTGCGAAAATGGTCGTTGTCATAAAGAAGATGATCAAGAGGAACGCGATATCGGCCATCGAAGCCGTCGGGATTTCAACTTCTTGTTCGATCGGTTTTTTTCTTCGAAGAATGGCCATCGTGTTGCCTAATTACTCTTGGACCAACCCGGCTTCGAGGACGTGTTCCAAGAGCATGTTCGACGCCTCTTCCATATCCCGCGTGTAGTTGTTTACCTTGGAGGAGAAAATGGCGTAAAACACCGCAACCGGAGCGGCGATTAACAACCCTGTAGCAGTGGTAATCAAGGCCTCAGAGATCCCCGACGCCACCAAGGTCGGCTCCACTTCTCCTGCTAAAGCGATGGCCTGGAAGGCCTTGATCATCCCCGTCACGGTCCCTAAGAACCCCAAAATCGGGGCCACCGTGGCAGCCGCGGACAAATAAATCATACCACGGTCCAAAAATGCGAGTTCTGAGGAGGCCTTCATGGTCATTGCCTCTTCCATGACCGCACGGCCACGATTGATCTTCTCCAGGCCTGCCAGCAGCACTTTCGCAACGGGGCTTGAATGGTTCGCCAAGAATTCCATTGCGGCGTCCAGAGAGTCTTCACTAAGAAGTGAAATCACTTTCTCCGTCAACTTTTTCGGATTTGTGCGTGCCTTGATGAAGAGGGTAAAGAGCCGCTCCAGGATGATGACCGTTGCCATGATCGCGACAGCGAGGAGAAGCCACATCATGCTCCCGCCCTTGTAGAAGTACTCGACAAGTCCTTGCATTCTTCAGACCTCCTTCTGAAATTTTGGGTTGATTTTAATTCGCTGGTTCAAGGATGTCAAGGTGCCGACTTACGATTCATCGGACTTCCCCCTTCCTTGTGAGAGAAAACGCAAAAGCTTTATAATTTTTAAAATGAAACCGGAAGTCCAAACCATCCTTGAACTCCAAGAATTCGACCTCAAAATCGATTGGATTCAGAAACGGAAAGTAGAGATTCCCCAAGAGATCCAAGAGATCAAACGGGAAATTGAAGATCTTTTAAACCAGCGCGTCACTCTCCGCGAAGCCCTGAAGAAAAAGGAATTAGAAGCCGCAAAATTAGAAACAGATCTTGAAGTAGCGGAGGAAACCCTCCGTAAATTCCGAATCCAGTTGAATGAGGTCAAAACAAATGAGGAATATCGCAAGGCCCTGGAACAGATCCATCACCAAGAACAGCGGATTCAAGAAATTGAAGAACGAGCATACCAAGCCCTGGAGGAAGTCGAACGGCTCAAACATGAACTTCCACAGAAAGAGCGTGAAATTGACGAGGCCATCGAGCATTTAAAGTTCCGTGTCAAGGAGTTAGAAGAAGAATTCCAGCAGTTGGGGGATGAGTATCTTCAATACGCATCCCAACGGGAGGCTCGCAGAAAGCGCATCCCCGAAAGGATCCTTATGAAATACCAAAAACTTCGTGAATTGCGAGGGGGACGCGTCATCGTGCCTGTGATGGGTCAGGTATGTGGGGGATGTCAAGCAGAATTACCTCCCCAACAGATTTTGGATCTCAAAACCTCCGGTGACTTAGGAGTCTGCGAAATCTGCGGCCGATTTCTCTATGTTCCAGAAGAGGTTCTCCATTCTTAACATCTTCATTGACGGTGCGTCGAGTGGAAATCCAGGCCCCTCCGCCATCGGTATCCTGATCACTGACAACCAAGGGCGAGTGGTGAAAAAAATCGCTCGACAGATCGGATATGCCACAAATAACCAAGCCGAATATACGGCCCTCCTCCATGCGGTACGCGAACTCCAGACACTCCAGGAAAGGATGCATCCCCAAACGATCATAATCCATACCGATTCCGAACTCCTGTATAATCAGTTACTTGGAAAATACCGGGTTTGTCACCCGGAACTCCGCAAACTTCTGAATCAGGTACAACGATGGATTGATGGGTTGCCGGTGGTATTCCGGAAGATCCGACGAGAAGAGAATCGAGCAGCAGACCGGTTGGCGAAAAAAGCCTTAAAGGGAGGTTGAATCCATGAAGAGGTACACCGTGGAAGACCTTTGGGAGAAGGTTCCAAACAAATATGAGGCCATTGTAGTGATTGCATTGGAGGCCCGCCGTCTCGCTCGTTGGGCCCGGGAACACGAAGTCCGACTCCAAGAAAAACCCACCATCCTGGCCATCCAGCGCTTCCTTGAGGGGAAAGTCCAGTACACCAAAGAGACCCAAAATCAAAGTTGAATCTCCTTTTAGGAATCACGGGGAGTGTTGCCGCCTTTAAGGCCCTACGGCTGGGTAGAATTTTGCGAGACCGGGGCCACCAACTCCGGGTGATTCTTACGCGAGGGGGTGCTCAGTTTGTCACACCCCTCTCCGTGAGTTCTCTCCTGGGGGCAGAAACCTTCACGGATCAAGACTTTTGGGCTCCTGTTCCTCGAGTTCTCCATATTGAATTGGCTCGGTGGGCGGATCTCTTCATTCTTGCCCCAGCGACTTTCCACACGCTCAGCAAATGGGCCTTGGGCCTGGCCGATGACCTCCTCACATCTACCCTCGCGGCTTACCAGGGTCCCGTCGTCTTTGCTCCAGCAATGCATACCGAAATGTGGACTTCCCCCGTGCTTCAACAACATCTCCTGCGCATCGAGGGACTGGGAGGGGTTCGTGTCGGTCCAACCGAGGGGCCTCTGGCATCGGGCGATCACGGAATCGGACGCATGGCAGAACCCGAAGAAATCGCCGAAGTGGTGGAACAACTCCTGGCTCTCCACCATACCCTTCGGGGAAAAAAACTCTTAATCGTTTACGGACGTACCGAAGAAGATCTCGACCCAGTTCGAGTGATCACCAACCGTTCCTCTGGGAAAATGGGGGCAGCGTTGGTCCGCTGGGCCCGCCGGATGGGAGCCGAAGTCTCCTCAATCGTTGGATCTACCTCCATCCAACCCCCACAAACCCCCACGTTGATCAGGGTGAGAACAACCGACGAGATGCTGGAAGCCGTCCAATCTCATTTCCCCCAATGCGATGCCCTGATTATGGTCGCCGCGGTGGCGGATTACCGCCCCACTGAACGCCATATATATAAAAGAAAAAAGGAAAAAGAACCCCACCTCACCCTTTCTCTCGAAACCACACCCGATATTCTCCAAAGCCTGCTCCCGTCCAAAAAACACCAACTTATTGTGGGATTTGCCTTGGAAACCGACATGGACCTCAAGGCTGCGGAACAAAAACGCAAAACCAAAGGCATGGATCTCATGGTATTAAATACACCTCAAACTCTTGGGGTAGAAACAGTTACCGGATCGTTATTGGACGAACAAGGGAGTACCCCATTTGAAGGATGGACCAAAGACCATTTGGCGAGGCAAATTTTGGCCTGGCTCGCGAACCGGTGGCGTCGAGGATAGAAACTTATGCCGTCCAGGGATCTCAAACCGTTGCTGTACTTAGAATCGCTTGGAATTACGGAGACTTTCCTCCAAAACGGGGATCGTCCAAAGGAACGTGCTCTTGAAAAAATCCGAGAGAAAGTTCTCCAGTGCAAAAAATGTCCACTCCACCAGACCAAGACCTTGTATGTGTTCGGGACTGGGAATCCCTATACCTCGCTAATGATGATCGGAGAGGCACCGGGAGCAGAAGAGGATAAAAAGGGGAAACCTTTTGTAGGCCGCGCAGGTGAGCTGTTAAATCAAATTGTCTCATCCCTCGGATACAATCGGGAAAGGGATTTCTACATTGCCAATGTTCTGAAATGCCGACCACCTAAAAACCGGGACCCTCTCCCTCAAGAGATCGAAGCCTGTACGCCTTACCTGGCTGCACAAATCCAGATTATTCATCCGAAAGTCTTGGTCGCATTGGGGAGATACGCAGGACGCTTTTTGCTGGGACAAGACCTCAAAATGTATCAAATGCGGGGACAGATTCACACAAGTCGTTTTGGAATTCCGGTGGTGGTGACCTTCCACCCCGCAGCGGCTCTTCGACGGCGTGATCTCATCGACGAGATGAAACGCGATCTGGAACTGGCACTGTCCCTCGTCAACGAGGGATAAAGATCACGGTATTTTAAGGATCGGAAGGGACCCGTAAGGTGATTTTAAAAAGTAAACCCCTGGTGGGAAATCCCGGAGGGAAATCCAAGCGCGGGAAGGGGAAACAAGAAGTTGAAGTCGCAATCGGCCGCTGGCATCGAAAAGTTGGATCCAGGTTTCCTTCGTTAGTCCCTTCAGTTGAACTACTTGTTGGGCTGGGTTGGGGATCACACGGATCGGGGAAAAGGAGCCCGCCCCTTCAGAGGTCCCAACGGTAGGAGAATAATAAAGTTCAATGAACTCGTAGACGTAATTTCCGGCTCCTGATGCGTCTGAAATCTCCGTAATCCACAAGCCAGGATCTGCAACCAACCCGTTCAGGGAGCCAGGGGTGGCTTGAGAGTCCGGCAAGGTGATCCATACCGATGGATCGTTGGCGGGTCCTGTTTGGCCCCGTTGTAGCGAGATCCCGGTGGACATGGGTACCGTAGGTCCATCCAGGGTGTCCCCCTGAACGTTAACCAAGGTAAAGATTTCATCTCCGTTGATGACGGGGAATTGACCATGGGAGTTGACAAAGATGACTTGTTCAGGGAGCGAGACACCCCAGAAAGACTCAAACTGGGATCGTGTAGCATTCCTTGCAAGGATCACAAAACCAGCAGGAGGAATTGTTACCGTATCAAAAACAAATTCTCGATGCGAATTTTCTTGAATTAAACGAAACCCTGTGAGATCTAATCCCCCTGAACCTGTAACCCAATAAGATAAAGTGTCCGATACCGTGGTAGCCTGGGAATCGTCCTGGGCCCAAAGAAAATAGGAAACTTCCAGTCCACTATCTGCAGGGGGAATATGGAAATACCACCATTCTCCCGTTGTTGAGTCAGGGAAAACTTCCCACCAGGGAGCAGAAGACACAGAGTAAAAGAGTTTGGCAACAAGAATTCCTGAGTCGTCCGTGATGCGTGCGGAGACCAAAACCGTATCGAGGGGCGTAGGGAAAAGGGGAACCTGCTGGATATCTAAGATATAAGGGGGGTGATTGCCGGATTGGCCCAGGAGCCAGAGACATGCGTTCAAAATGGCTATGTCATTATCTTCCCCGGGGGCATGCCATCCATCATAAAGGTTGTTCCCCGGCGTTCCGGTCCCATCGTCTGCTGGGGAACTGTCCCCAAGTCCGACGATTCTTCCAAAACCATACTGGCTGCTTGCCAGTGTGACATCGGTCGTGCCATGCGGCGAGCCAGTAGCCCAGACGTGGCCCCGTACTTCAGGGTTCCAAAAAGTCCACAGACTCATCACGGTTCCCGCATAGTACCCAATGGCTCCCACATCCCCTAAGGGACCATGAACAATGGGATCATCGGGATCCATCGTGACATTGGAATCCGGGGCGTCCCAGAGGTTATTATGCGGTTCCCCAGCCACATGGAAATGGATGCCAAACAGAGTATCGAAGCCTGCGGCATTGAAAATTCGGGGGGCATCCCAGCCATTCCCATTTCGGTCCGACGCATAGTGATTCGCAATCAGAAAGAGCCCACCCCCTTGTTCCACAAATTGCACCACAGCCTGGATTTCTTGAGGGGAAAACGGAGCTTGCGGCTCACAAATCACAAAGACATCAAAATACATGAGGTCCAACGAATCTTGTGCATTCCCAAAAGTAATCGGGTGTCCAGGAGGTAATGTGCGAACTTGATGGCCCATTTGAGCCAGCGCAACCCCCCAAGAAGAAAGTGCACCCAACCAATCATCTTCCTGGGTGGGATTAGGCGGTTGGGGAACGGGCCAGTCGTCGTCCACGATCCAATCGGCATTCCCTGCAGTCTCGTCCTTGGTGTAATCGAAAAGAAAGGAGCCTGCACGGACAGGACTCACGATCCAAGGAAGAAGAATGATTCCAAAGAACAAAGATCGAAACATCGATTTCATTTTCAAGACCCGTGAATCAGGGGTTTTCTCAGCATTCTCGCTCTTAAAATGGCTCGTGATAGAAGGTCCTCTTGGCGGTCTACGAGTTCCTGTACAATGCCGAACCGGAAGGCTTCTTGGGCGGGAATTCGGGGTCCCAAAAGGATCAACTTTTTTAAGATTCCGAACTTAACGGTCCGTCCCAAAAAATAAAATCCCACATATCCAGGGAACACGCCAATTTGGATTGCAGGATGGCCTAAGAGAGTGGTGGGAGTCGCGATACGGAACGTGGTAGCCAAGGCGAGTTCCAGGCCCCCTCCTAACGCATACCCATGCAGGGCCGCAACAGTGGGTTTCGGGAAATGTGCAATCTCCAATAGTGCTTCACGACCCGTCTCGATATAACGTTTGGCTTCCAACGGATTCATCTTTGCGATCTCCCGGAGATCTCCCCCTGCACAAAAGGCATCCCGTCCATAAAGAACCACACCATGGATATTGGGGTCTCTTTTGAAGGATTGGAAAAGGGTTCGCAGGGATCGAAGGGTTGGGACATCCAACCGATTTACGCCGTCGGGCTCATACATTTCCACAAGGGCGATGCCCTCTTGCTTCTGGAGACGAAATTTCAACGAAAAGAAAAGGGTGAGCGAGGGGACTCGAACCCCCAACCACTGGATCCACAGTCCAGCGCTCTACCCGTTGAGCTACGCTCACCGTGAGAGTTTCAAATTGTAATCACCATGATCACCGATTTCAATGAATCGGCGGATCCAGCGTTGCCTCCTCGATTTCGACAAGAAGGTGTACAATAAGGTCTTTCAAAGGCTTTCAACGCGCAAGGAGGATACGTCATGCTCAAGAGAACACCATTGTATGACCTCCATCTTCAGTTAGGAGCAAAAATGGTCCCCTTTGCCGGCTTTAAAATGCCCATTCAGTATACCTCCATTGTAGAAGAGCACCGATGGGTCCGCCAACATGCAGGTCTTTTCGACGTTTCCCACATGGGAGAAATCCGTATCGAGGGAGACGCGGCTTTGGAATTCGTGTCCTACATCACTTGTAACGACCCCTCTCGTCTGCGCCCCTACCAAGTTCAATATTCTGCTCTTCTTAACGAACACGGCGGAATCGTTGATGACCTCCTGGTCTATCGGCTTCCAAACGCTTTTCTTCTGGTCGTCAATGCCGCAAATATAGATAAAGATTTCGGGTGGATCCAGCGTCATGCACCGCGTTTTGGCGTGACCGTTCAGAATCTCTCGGACGAAGTGGGGGAGATCGCTCTCCAGGGCCCCAAATCAGAACAGGTTCTTCAACCCTGGGTACCCGTAGATTTGGGGGGTCTTTCTTACTATGAAGCGATGGAGACCTCTGTGGCGGGCCTCCCGGTGCTCCTCTCACGGACCGGATACACCGGGGAGGATGGCTTCGAAATCTATGCCAGCCCCCCAATCATCAAAAAAATTGCTTCACTTCTCTTAGAGAACCCGTGGGTACGACCCATTGGCCTGGGAGCCCGCGACACGCTCCGTTTAGAGATGGGCTACCCTCTCTATGGCAACGATTTGAATGAAGACATCACTCCCTTAGAAGCCGGCCTTCGATGGATTGTAAAAATGGAAAAACCCGATTTTATCGGAAAACTTGCGTTGATGGAACTCAAAAAAACGGGAGTTCAGCGAAAACGAATCGGCTTTAAAACACCCAACCGCCGAGTGATCCCTCGGAAAGGAATGGCGCTTTTCTCCAACGGGCAAGAGGTGGGCTTTGTGACGTCGGGGAACTACTCCCCAATGCTCAACACCGGGATTGGAATGGGGTACATCCAACCTCACGAGGTAAAGCACCCCTTGACCCTTGAATTTCGAGGGAAACTGATCCCGGTCGAGCAGGTCTCTTTCCCCTTTTATCCCTCTGGCACGGTTCGTAGCAAGAAACCTAAATCATCCCATTGACGAAGTCGTCAAAAAGCGCCTATAATTAAATCAAACTCGAGTTTTTTGACATTCCAAAAAGGAGGTTCTATATGAAAAGTGTGTGGGGATTCCTGGTATTTGCTCTCGTTGGGCTTGGGGTGGTCTCCTGCCAACAAGGGGGGAACACTCAGGCTCTGGAGTCCAGAATCCAAAAGTTGGAAACCCAAGTACAATCCCTCCAACAAGAGGTTCAATCCTTGAAGGCACAACTGGCAAGTCTCCAGGCGGGTCCGGAGAAAACCCCCAAGAAGACCACTGCAAAAGAATCCAAGGGTGTCAAACCCCGACCCCCCAAGAAAAAGGGCGGATGAAACGTGGGAGGTGAAACGATGAAACGACTGTATGGAGTGATCCTGGCAGGTTTTGCAATGGTTTTATGGTCCTCATGTACGAAGGAAATCTTGGTAACCCCTCTCCCTGCCCCCCAGAATCTACAGATCTCCGGGAGTACGAATAACGGTGTAGGGATCATCTTGACATGGGACCACGTCGCGGATGCCTACAGTTACAACGTTTATTACTATGACTCACTCCTGGGGAACACCGTTTCGACCCAATTCACAGTTGACTCTCTGATCGGCCTGTTCACGGTTGCGGCCGTTGATCAAGACGGTAACGAGGGCGATCGGGCACAGCCGGTTTCAAACTTCGCTGTCACGGGTTCCGGGACACTCTATGAGCGGAGCGATACCCAAAGTGGTCATAACACTGCCTTCTACTGGACATCTGACGGCATGGGCCAGGATGTCCCCCTGGGAGATTCAACGTATTGGCCAATCATTGATCTTTACATCGATGACTTCACCGCGGGAACGGTAGTCCCTACTCTCATCCACTTCGTCAGCCCGACTTATGACCGTTTTGACCCCCAAGGTCTTGGCTTTAACGCGGATACCACATGGTTAGGAGGCCCCCAACTTCAACCCTCTGATTGGTTCCCCTCTCCCATCACCCTTCAGGAGTTTATTCCGGATGATGATCCTGCCAACCCTGCTAATGGCATCAATCCGGGAGAATATTACTTTGCGGAAGTTCCAATCAATGGCGCCGTTCACTACGTCATGATCAAAGTTACCAATGTTTCGTCTGACGGGAAGGTAGACTTCGCCTATTGGTTTCAGCCGATTCCTGGATTCCGTGGGTTAAAGGCGCAATAAGATTCACAGAATCGACAATGATGGGACGGGGAGCCGTACGGCTCCCCGTCTTTAGTTGAGAAGGTTACTCGGTTTTCGTATACTTTGAGTATGCACCAGCACGGGGCTTCATCCTCATCGACACTTCTTTCCTCTCATTTTGGGGTTTTGGTTGGCAACCCCAACGTGGGGAAAAGTTTACTTTTTAAACACCTGACAGGCCGTTACGTTACGGTTTCCAACTATCCAGGGACCACGGTCGAAGTGGCAAAAGGGGAACTCACCGTCGAGGGACATCCCTATGATCTCATTGATAGTCCTGGAACCCAAAGTCTACTTGCCTCTTCCGATGACGAGCGGGTCACGCGGGACCTTCTCCTGAAGGGACGTCCTCAATGGGTCATCCTCGTCGCCGACGTGAAAAATCTGAGGCGCGCATTTATCCTTTTATTCCAACTCGCCTCGCTGGAGATTCCCACAGTCTTAGCCCTGAATATGTGGGACGAAGCCAGAAACCGCGGTATTCGAATTCATCGTAAAAAACTGGAAGAACTCTTTGGAATTCCTGTCATTCCTACCATCGCCCTACACGGAAAGGGGATCCGGGAAC
>WFXO01000005.1 GCA_015490555.1 Caldifarciminota bacterium
GTCTTGGGCGAACTGGCCATCGGAATCCTCATTGGACCATACGCTCTGGGACGGTTGATCCATCTTCCGGTGATTGGCCCGTTATTTCCCCTCGCAAGCCAACATTCGAACATTCCCATCAGCCCCGAGTTGTACTCCCTCTCCCAAATTGCCGTCATCCTCCTGCTCTTCATTGCCGGTCTTCATACGGATCTTCAGCAGTTTCTCCGATTTGCTCGACAGGCTACGGTCATTGCCCTGGGCGGAGTGATTTTCCCCTTTCTTTTGGGGGATCTTACAACCGTATGGTTTGGCTTTGCAGACCACTTTTTACACCCTACGGCATTGTTTATGGGGGCGGCCCTCACCGCAACTTCGGTAGGGATTACCGCCCGCGTCTTAGCCGATATTAAGAAACTCAATACTCCCGAGGGCGTGACCATCCTGGCCGGTGCAGTGGTGGACGATGTCCTGGGAATCCTCGTGCTCGCCATCGTGGTCGCGATCGGTGTCCAAGGAAAGGTTTCCTGGGGTTCGATCGGATGGATTTCCCTAAAGGCTGCAGGCTTCTGGATTGTCCTGATGGTGGTCGGGATCCTTTCTGCCGAACGCGTCATGAAGGCCCTCCGTTGGTTCCGGTCGACCGGAGCAACCCTCGCATTGGTGGTTGCCATTGCCTTTTTCTTCTCTGCCCTCGCAGAACTCTTCGGCCTCGCCATGATCATTGGGGCGTATGCCGTGGGACTCTCTCTGTCTAAAACGGAAGAGGCATCTGAATTGGTTGAACAGTTAGAACCGGTTTATCAAATCTTTGTGCCCATCTTCTTCGTGGTGATGGGCATGATGGTGGACCTGGGAAGCGTTGTCCACGCCCTGGCCTTTGGCGCAGTCTTAACGATCATGGCCATTTTAGGGAAAGTCCTCGGATGCGGGTTGCCTGCCCTGGGGGTAGGCTTCAATCGATTGGGCTCCCTCAGAATCGGGATCGGGATGTTGCCCCGTGGAGAAGTCGCCTTGATCGTCGCGGGCGTCGCCATCGCAAAAGGGACCATCCAGAGCGACATGTACGGGGTCGCCGTGATGATGACCATGATTACAACGCTGATGGCCCCCATTTTCCTGGTCCCGCTCTTCAAAAACCCGGTGAGCGGGCTTCGGCATCCCCCAGATAAGACCTAAGATGGCTGTAAAATATTGCGGTACCAAAAGTTCCTTAAGAAACCGCCAGGAGTAGAACCATGGGAGAACACGATCGGAAAACAAAGGTTGAGCGTGTGATTGCCACAGACTGTGGAAGTACGACAACCAAAGCCATCCTCATTGAGAAAGTCGAGGATGGATATCGCTTAGTTGCACGCGGTGAGGCTCCGACCACGGTAGAAGCACCTTACGAAGATGTCACTCGAGGGGTTTTGAATGCATTTCGAGAAGTAGAAGAGCTCACCGGGCGGAAGATCCTGGATGGTGAGGTCATCGTAAAACCCAAAAAGAACGACCAAGAAGGGGTGGATCTTTACGTCTCTACGTCATCGGCGGGGGGCGGCCTGCAGATGCTTGTTGCCGGAGTGGTCAAAAGCATGACTGCAGAAAGTGCGGCACGTGCTGCGCTGGGCGCCGGTGCGATCGTGATGGAGGTCATAGCCTCCAACGACGGCCGAATGCCTCACGAACGGGTGGAATTGATCCGCCGGCTCCGGCCCGATATGATCCTCTTAGCAGGGGGCGTGGATGGGGGAACAACAAAACATGTCGTCGAACTCGCGGAATTGATCCGTGCGGCAGATCCCAAGCCCCGGTTTGGGACCGGGTACCAGTTGCCGGTCATCTATGCTGGAAATAAAGACGCCCGCCCCCAAATCCAGGAGATCCTTGGAAAACAAACGGCTTTGGTCATCGTGGATAACATTCGTCCTGTGCTGGAACGGGAGAATCTCCAGCCGGCCCGTGAGAAAATCCATGATCTGTTCATGGAACACGTGATGCAGCATGCCCCGGGTTATGCCAAACTGATGTCTTGGACGGATGTGGCGATCATGCCAACCCCGGGGGCCGTCGGGTCCTTGGTCGAAATTGTCGCGAAACGGGAAGGGATCGAGGTCTTAGGGGTGGACATTGGGGGCGCAACCACAGACGTCTTCTCTGTTTTCCAGGGCATCTTCAACCGTACCGTGTCCGCCAACCTTGGAATGTCTTACTCGATTTCCAACGTTTTGGTGGAGGCTGGGTTAGAAAACATCTTACGCTGGGTCCCCTTTGACATTGACCCCTCAGATCTCCGGAACCGCATCCGAAACAAGATGATCCGTCCAACCACAATCCCACAGACCTTAGAAGAGTTGATTATCGAGCAGGCGATTGCGCGGGAGGCGCTTCGCTTGGCCTTCGAACATCATAAGGCCATGGCGGTGGGCCTCAAAGGAGTCCAGACGGAACGGACGATTTCGGATGCCTTTGAGCAGACGCTCACCGGGGCAAGCCTGGTCAACATGATGACGCTCAACTTGATCATCGGCTCCGGTGGGGCCTTATCTCATGCCCCTCGACGTGCTCAGGCAGCCTTGATGCTTTTAGATGCGTTCCAGCCGGAAGGGGTGACCATGCTGACCGTGGACTCGATCTTTATGATGCCCCACCTGGGAGTCTTGGCAGAAGTAGAGCCGGAGATTGCCATGGAGGTCTTCTGGCGGGATTGTTTGATCCGACTGGGTCACGCGGTAGCCCCCAAAGGGGAAACAAAACCCGGGAAAAACACCCTCCATGTCCGGATGGAACTCCCCAATGGGGAGGTGGTCGAAACCGATTTGCCTTATGGAACGGTGAAACGGATCCCCTTAGGAGTCGGGGAAAAGGCGCACGTCATTTTAGAACCTGAACGGGGATTCGATGTAGGTGCCGGGAAAGGGAAACGTTGGGAAGGGGAATTGGAGGGTGGGGTGGTCGGAATTATTTTGGATGGCCGGGGCCGCCCCTTAAAATTGCCACAGGACAAAGGGGAACGGATCCAGGCCCTCTCTTCATGGATCCGGGCCCTGGAGATCTACCCATGGGAGCCTTATGAACGGCTCCTGAAACGACGATAAGGAGTTATGTGAAGGGTATGCCCCTCTCTGATGGGGGCTGAACGGGTAAGGACCTCGGCCGAGGGTCGAGGCCGAGGGAAGACTTATGGACTGCAAGCCAATCCAAAATCGTCGGCTGGTTGCCGCCCTCATCGGTGGACTTTTCCTCCTCCATCTTTTCGTAGTTCAACATTGGCCCGCTTCTCCAGTCGTCCATATGATCTTGATCCTTCCGATTGCCATTGCGGGCGAAATCTTTGGACTCTCGGGAGGCCTCGTTGCTGCCCTGTATGCATCTGTCCAGGTCTTCGGAATCGTCCTGATTTTAGGGGCGAAAGCCATCATGGCTCAGTCGCCGACCACACTGTTCTTCGTCGTGCTCCTGCTCCTTCTAACGGGGGGACTTTCGGGGATCTTTGGGGAAATTCTTCAGACGAAAATTCGACAATTGGCTCATTCCACCACGCGGCAGACTGTCCTGATGGAAGTCATGGGTGCATTGACCCACGCGAAGGATCTCTCAGAACTGTTTGATCAAACCGTTGAGATCCTGCATCAGATCTGTAAATACCAATACCCCGCTCTCTGGGAATTCGATGAGGAAAGCCAGGAACTCGTGGTCGTCGCCCCTCCGGACATCCAACCTGCACGGATGCAATTGGGGCAAGGGATCGTTGGGGGAGCCGCACAGAAGCAGGCACCCGTGCTCGTGAACGACCTCGGACCTTCCAATCGAGAACCTCGGTTAGTTGCCAGTGCAAAAGCATGCGTAGCCTACCCAATCGTACGGGATCACAACATCCTGGGTGTGTTATCGGTTGAGTCTGAGACTCCCAATGTCTTTCAGGAGGAGGATATCCAAATCCTGGGGGCGATCGCGGAATTCTTGGGGGTATTAATGGAACGAGAACGCCTTCTCTCGAGACTCGACCAAAAGGGAGAAAACCTGGCGGCTTTCTATGCAGCAGTCATTCGATTGATGGCAACGCCACGTCACGGGGATGTCATCGAACCCTGTCTTCAAGACGTTGCGACCTTTCCCGATGTCATTGGGGTTCGTTTGTGGCTGACCGAGGGGCACTATCTCTACGAAGTCGAGAGCCTCAACAAAGCCCCCTGGTCCATGCCTTCACAAATTGGCCCCTTATTAGGGAAAGACCAAGGGCCTACGTATGTGTATACAGACGATCTATTTATGGATCTGATCCGAACGTCTCATGATCCCATCATTTTGAGCGAAGTCGAACTAAAAACCACCAATGTTCCATGGGCGTATATCCTGGACCAGGTTCATCAGCATGAGAAGGAGATCCGGAGCCTTGGGTTCTTTCCCTTACAGTCCCCTGAGGGATTCCTGGGCGTCATGATGGTCGCCTCAAAACGGCCCATCTTTTTGGCCGATCGGATCCACATCCTCACCATTTACACGAGGGCCTTGTCCATCTTGTTGGCCTCACGTTCTGATGCAAACAAACTGGAATTCTTCGATCACATCGCCCGCCTCGCATTAGAAACGCCCAAGGTGTCCGTTGTTATGGAACATGCGGTGCGTCAACTTGAAGACATCCTCCCATTTGACCATGCCCTTCTGATCCGGATTTCAGACCATCGGAATCATCTTGGGGAGGTACTATTTACCACATCCAGGAGAGAGGTAGTGCCCTTCGTTCAAGTGGGACAGTCGATTTCATTAGAAGATGCGGGGCTCCTTGACGTTGTGCAGGCTCAATCGCCCATGGTGTATGCTGATCTGACGGACCAATCCCAAACTCCCCCGTTCCGGGATCTCTATCTCCAGTCCGGAATCCGGAGTCTGGTGTGTGTACCGTTATTCTTTCAGAGCCAAGTCCTGGCAATCCTTATCGTCGGCAGGGAACTCCCAGATGCCTTTTCCGATGTTGAGATTGGAAGTTTGGAGGAAATTTCCGACTTTCTGGCTATCATCCTGCACAACATTTGGCTCCAGGAACGGCTCCAACACGAATCCATCACCGATCCACTCACCGGTTTGCGGAACCGAAAGTATTTGGTCCAACGTGGGAAAGAGGAAATCGCACGCTCTCAACGCACCGGTGACTCCTTCTCCATCCTCCTCATTGACTTAACGGACTTCAAGAAGATCAACGACACGTATGGCCACCTCTTCGGGGACGAGGTGTTAAGTGAAGTCGCGCATCGAATCCAAAAAGTGATCCGAAGTGGGGATATCGCAGCGCGGTACGGGGGAGACGAGTTTGTCATCCTCATGCCAAATACGCCCTATGAAGCGGCCGGAAGGGCCGCGGAACGATTGATCCAGGTCATTGAAGCACCCATGGAGATTCGTGGGAAGACGATTACTGTCAAGGCGAATATCGGAATCGCATCGTTCCCTAAGGATGGCCAAGACTTCTATACCCTTGTTGACTTAGCAGACAACCGGATGTATCAAGCCAAGATTCAGGGGGTCCCTCTGATTCTTTAGGGGCGACACCTCTGCGGAGATCACGACCTCCAGATCTCCCTTAAATACCGAATCCCCAGGAAGAATAAAGCAATCGCGAAGATTCGTGTCAGATAACTATTCGGGATCCGGTGGGCGATCCAGGCGCCCGAAGGAGCACCGAGAAAGACCCCGATCACAAAACCCGGGATAAGATCGAGTCGGATATTCCGAAGTCGAAGGTTGATGAGGGAGGCCACAAACGTCCGCGGCACCATGACAACCAAGGCAACTCCCTGGGCCATACGCTGCGCAAAATGAAGAACCAAAACAAAGATGGGGATATCGATGGACCCACCCCCGACCCCCAGGAAGGAACTTAAGAAGCCTGTTACAGCACCGAGGAGAAGGAGAACCCACGGTGATGGAAGATGAAAGGCTGCCGGTTCTCCAAGATTTTGACGATGGAGAACCCCGTAGAACATGGTCAGGGAAACCAACACCAGAAAGGCCCCAAAGATCCCACGGAGTCGCTTTTCTTTGATCCGATCTGCCAGCAAGACTCCGGGACCACAGGTCAATAACGCCCCAATCCCCGTCCAAAGAGCGGCCTGTAAGGGTAACGAGCCATACCGTAAGTAGGACAAGGCGCCACTGAGTCCTGTAAAAAAGATGATGGACAAGGAGGTCGCGTGGGCCTTTTTCTGTTCCAAGTGGAAGAGTTCAGAGAGGAGAGGGACAAGAATGACACCTCCGCCTAACCCCAACAGGCCACCAAGGGCCCCTGCAGCAAAGCCTCCCAGTAATGCTGTAAAAAACACGTACGTTTCTCCTACTCTTGGTAGGGACGAATGTTGATCGAGGATGGTCTCTGGGTCTTACGACTCTTCTTGTTGTTTCTTCAGTTCCTGGATCACCCTTTGAGCAATCTCACGTGGAACCTCGTCATAGTGAGAGAACTTCATGGTGAAGGTCCCACGTCCTTTGGTAATCGAACGCAAGGTCGTTGCGTATTTGTACATCTCCGCCAGGGGAACATAGGCTCGGATCTTTTGGTACCGGCCTTCGGCGTCCATCCCTAAGATCTTGCCCCGGCGTGCGTTGATGTCGCCAATGATTTCCCCCATGTATTCCTCGGGGACGCTGACTTCCAGTTCATAGATGGGTTCCAAGAGGTAGGGATCGGCCTTTTCTTCAGCATCGCGAAACGCCATGGACCCTGCGATTTCGAAAGCGAGGTTCGAAGAGTCCACGGGGTGGTACTTCCCGTCGTACAAGGTGACTTTGACGTCTACCACCCTGACACCGGCGAGCACGCCCTTTTCCATGGCCTTCTTGATCCCGGTCTCCACAGCCGGTCGGAAGTTCTGAGGAATGGCCCCACCAAAGATCGCATCCACGAACTCATATCCCTGTCCTCGAGGGAGGGGTTCGATCTTGATGTAGCAGATCCCATATTGGCCGCGACCACCTGTTTGTTTGACGTATTTCCCCATGCCCTGCGCGGGTTTCCGGATGGATTCTCGATACGGGATCCTCGGCCGATCGGTGTCTACCGACACACCAAACTTCTCGCGCAGTTTGGAAACGATCACATCCAGATGGACTTCGCCCAACCCGGAGATCAAGGTCTGCTTTAATTCAGGGTCATAGCCAAAGGTGAAAGTAGGGTCTTCGTTGTGAAGTCGGGAGAGGCCTTCCGAAACCTTTTCTTCGTCTTCCTTGGTTTTAGGGACAATCGCGAGCGAGAGACGGGGCTCCGGAAATTCAATCCCCGGCAGAGCACCCCGGAGTTCTTTGGATCGAAGGGTATCCCCTGTATGAGTCTCTTTCAGTTTCACAAGCACGCCGATCATCCCGGTGGTCAGGCCTGGGGTCTCGGTGCGTTCTTTTCCACGAATCAAATACACCTGATTGATTTTTTCCGGCCGTTCTGTTCGTGCATTGATCAGTTCTTGGCCGGATTTCACCTCGCCCGCATAGACTCGGACAAAGTACAACTCCCCGACGTGGGGTTCCGAAAACGTCTTGAAAATAAAGGCCACAGGCTCGGAACTCGTCGAATCTACCTCGATTTCTTCGTCTTCGTGGATTAATTTCTCCGGCGGTCGATCCAAGGGGGACGCTGCAAAGTCCGCCAAAAAATCCAAAAGTTCTTGGGTACCAATGTCTTTGGCGGCATCCCCAAAAAGGATCGGATAGATATCGCCTTGAACAACCCCTTGTCTGAGTGTCTGACGGATCACCTCTGGTGCAATTTCCTCCCCAGCAAAGTACTGTTCAAGGAGTTCATCGGACAGTTCGATCACGGACTCCAGGGCCGCTTCTTTCCATGCATTGGCTGTATCTGGGTCGTCAGCCCCTGAAACATCCCCAAAGAGCAAGTCGATGACGCCCTGAAAGGCGTTGCCTTTTCCGATGGGGTACTGGACAGGGACGGCTTTCTTCCCGAAAACCTCTTGGATCTCTTCGACGACTTTCACCGGATCCGTTTCCTCGATGGTGCACTTATTCACGAAGATGATCCGGGGGAGATTCCGTTTTTCCGCGAGCCGCCAGTAGTTTTCGGTCCCAACTTCTACACCTTCCTGGACGTTGATCACCACGAGTGCGTTATCGGCAACACGCAAGCCAGAGCGAACTTCCCCCTCGAAGTCGAAGAAGCCTGGCGTATCAATCAGATTGAGGGTTCGGCCCTTCCACGGCAGATGCGCCACGCCGAGGTTGATCGAGATCCCCCGTTTCACCTCTTCTGGGTCAGAGTCCATCACGGTATTCCCTTGTTCGACTTGTCCTTTCCGCTGGATGACACCAGCCTGCAGTAAAAGGCTCTCCGCAAGGGTCGTCTTCCCCGAACCTCCATGTCCAATGATCGTTACATTGCGAATATCTTCCGGTTTCAAGACTCCTCTCCTCCTTTCTTTTTGGATTTAATCTTCCCCCAGAGGAAACCTGCCGCACCTAAGAGAAGTGGCACCACCCGTTGATCTGCCTTGAGCCACCGAACCCCCCAAGAGGCCCCTCGAAGGATCTGCAATAACTCATGGAGCCCCTGTTCTGCTTCTTTTACGGTCTCGGTCGTATGTGTCGTCAATTCGTTCAAGTTTTTCAAGATCGGGTTAAGGTCGCGATTTAAATCCCGAAGCATTTGATTGACCTCCTGGAGGGTCCTCCGGAGGTCATAAATGAGGAGAATGATGAAAAAAGCCAAAACGACAAAAACAGAAACGGCAACGGCAACAATAATTTCCATGGCGTCAATCTTAAACTGCGATTTCAGAACTGTCAACTTGACTCAAAGGGATGAAGGGAATAAGTTCCCGGATCTTCCCCTTGAGGTATTCCAGGACCACTTGACGGACCTCTTCGGCGGTTTTGAGGTTCAACACCTCTTCTTTGAGGACACGGGCTTTCTCCTTGGAGATGCTCCGAATGACTTCCTTGGTCTGCAAGAGATAAGCGGGTACGACCGAAAGTTCATCCACATCCATACCCACGAGCAGAGGAATCGCCAAGGGATCGGCCGCCATTTCCCCACACACCGAGACCAAGACATTCTGGCTGTGCGCCTTGCGAACCGTCTCGTCTAAAAGGCGCAGAACCGCTGGATGGAGGTGATTGAATAAGTACGAAACCTTTGGGTTTTTTCGGTCTACTGCCAACACATACTGGGTCAGGTCATTGGTCCCGATACTCACAAAGTTTACTTCCCGGGCAAGGGCGTCCACCATCAGGGCAGCCGCCGGTGTTTCGACCATGATGCCAATATCCGGACAACATCGCCGGCGCTCTGGGTCGGAATGGACCTCCTGAGACACCTCTGCCAAAATTTCCTTAAACTCCAGGATCTCTTCTAACGTCGAGACCATAGGGAGCATGAATTTCAGGTTCTCTCGCTCATTGGCTCGGATCACTGCCCGAAGTTGGGTCCGTAAGGTCTTTTGGTCTTTCTCTTTGAGGAGCAGTCGGATCCCACGGAGACCCAGAAACGGATTGTCTTCTTTCTCTCCCAAGAACTTGTCACCCCCAATATCGAACGCACGGATGGTTGCGGTGAACGGATATACTCGATCCGCCATCTCCTGATAAATTCGATATTGGGTCTCTTCATCCAGTCGGCCGGTATAAAAGAGGATTTCGGTTCTGAAGAGTCCGATTCCGCGTTTTTCTACGCGATCTAAGATCGCCAACTCCTCGGGAAAATCGATATTCAAAGAGAGCCCGATCTGGAAGCCATCTTCGGTGATCGCCTCTGTCCCCTTCAAGCGTAGCAGATCTGTCTGAAACTTCTGAAATTCTTTCATCTTGAGGACATACATCTTCCGAGTGTGACGACGCGGATAAAGGATGACGGTCCCTAAATTCCCATCCACAATGACCCGTTGTCCGTTCTTTACGGTGTCCATCCCCTCTACACAGAAAACGCCAGGAATCTGGAAATCTCGAAGAATAATCGCAGCATGGGATGTTTGCCCGCCCGATTGCAGGACAACCGCACGGATGTCTTTCTGGGTCAAATAAATGGTCTCTTTGACGGATAGGTCGTCCGAAAAGATCACAGTACCTGGCTTGACTTGGAGGAAGGTAGAGGGTTCCGTCGCATGCATCTTTGAAATCAATTCCTTCGCGATCTGGAGCACCTCACTCGCACGTTCTTTGAGGTACCGGTTCTCGGATTCCTCGAACTGGCGAGCCAAATCTTTGGCCACCTTTTGAACGGCGTAGTCGGCCCGGACCTTCTGTCGTTCAATGCTGTGAATCACCCCTTCGACGAACTGTTTGTCTTCCAGGATCAGAATTTGGGTTTCTAAGAGTTGAGCCATCTTTGGGGGCTGGTTTCGTTGGGTCAGTTCCATCTCCGCGATCAGTTCGCGTCTTGCATTCTGAAATGCCTGAATCTCTTCGGGGATCCGCTCTACAGGGATGATCTTCCGCGGGATTCGCAGTTGGACATGCCGCAAAACAAACGCGGGCCCGATCGCGATCCCGGGCGAAACGGGGATCCCCTTGAGGGTGATCTCTGCCTTTTTAGTCTTCTCCGAATCCATGCTCCACCAACTTCACCAAGGCCTCCACCGCCTCTTCTTCATCCGGTCCTTCAGCCCGGATCGTAATCTCAGAACCTTTCGGTGCAACCAACATCATGAGCCCCAGGATGCTTTTGCCGTTGACCTCATTCCCATTCTTTACCACAGTGATTTGTGACTCGAAATCTGAGGCCAGTTTTGCGAAGGCGGCCGCGGGTCGAGCGTGCAGTCCGAGGGTATTGACGATCTTGACAGTCCGCTCCTTCATACTGGTTTAGAGAAAGGAGAGCCGGTAGTCCAGGATATGGACCCCCCGCTCCCGCTCCACAAACGTCACCACATGAGATAAGAGGGAATTCGCCCCTTGTGTATCCGCAGACGCCACCACAATCATCAACGTCGCTCTCTGCCACAACCCTTGAGAATCGATCTCCGCAACCGACACATTAAATCTCTTCCTCATCTTCGTCTTCAGCCCATTGAGAATGACCCGTTTCTCTTTCCGGGTCGTGCACTGTGGAAGATAAAGATCCATTTCCAAGAGGCCGATGGGCATTGTTTATCGGCTCAACTCTCGTTCAACTTCAACCAGGGTATAGGCTTCCAGGATGTCGCCGACTCTTACATCATCAAACCCTTCCACGCGGACCCCACACTCATATCCCTGGCTCACCTCTCGGACATCCTCTTTAAACCGTTTGAGGGAGGCAATTTTTCCTTCGAAGACCACTTCGCTATCTCTCCGGACCCGGATCTTCGCGTCCCTTCGGATCACCCCACGCAACACATAGCATCCTGCTACCGTCCCCACTTTCGGAATTTTGAAGATCTCTCGCACTTCGGCGGTGCCTAAAATCTCCTCTTGATACTCGGGCTCGAGCATGCCCTTCAAGACTTTTTCAATATCTTCGAGCAGGTCGTAAATCACTTTGTATGTGCGGATCTCGACTCCTTCACGCTTGGCTGCTTCCCGTGCACGAGCATCCACCCCCACATTGAATCCCAAAATTAACGCATTCGAAGCCGATGCCAGCATCACATCACTTTCCGTGATATTGCCGATCCCGCTGTGGATCAAGTCAATACGGATATCCTGGAACACCATCTGGGTTAACGCATCTCCAATCGCCTCCACGGACCCCTGACAGTCTGCTTTAACGATGACGGGAACCTCCGTAATTTCTCCCTTTTGGAGCAGTTCTTGGATCCTGCGTGTCAGGCTCCGCTGGTCTCCTTTCGCCATCTGATGTTTAAGCAACTCTTTACGTTCTTCTGCTTTCTCACGGGCTTCGCGCTCCGAATCTACAACAATGAGTTGGTCTCCGGCGCGTGGAAGTTCATCAAAGCCTTGAACCAACCCAGGATCCGAAGGTTTCAGTTCTTTCAAACGGTTCCCGAACTCATCATAGATGGCGCGGACCTTCCCGTAGGAGGTCCCGGCCACAAAGGGATCGCCAATCTTTAACGTTCCCCGTTGAACAATAACGGTCGCGACGGGGCCGCGCCCTTTTTCCAACCGACTTTCCAAGATCACACCCCGTGCCTTGCCTTTAGACATGCTGCGGAGGTCTAACTCCTCAGCCATCAACAACACCGCATCGAGGAGAACATCCACCCCTTCGCCGGTCTTTGCGGACACTTCTACCATGATGGTATCGCCGCCCCAATCCTCCGGGATCAGACCGTGGTCAGCGAGTTCCCGTTTGACGCGTTCCGGGTCTGCATCCGGAAGATCCATCTTGTTGATGGCCACGATGATGGGGACACCGGCGGCTTTCGCGTGGTTGATCGCCTCGACAGTCTGGGGCTTCACTCCCTCCACAGCCGAGACCACCAAGATCACAATATCAGTCACTTGTGCCCCCCGGGCCCGCAATGCGGTAAAGGCCTCATGGCCCGGGGTGTCAATGAAGGTAATTTGATGCCCTTCGTGAAACACACGGGATGCTCCAATGTGCTGGGTAATTTCCCCGTATTCTTTTGCTGCGATATTCGTTTTTCGGATGTAGTCCAAGAGCGTGGTTTTTCCGTGATCCACGTGCCCCATCACGGTTACCACAGGAGGCCGAGGCTCGGTATACTCCACCTCTTCCTCCACAATTTCTTCCTCTACCGCTTCGGTGGAGACCGTGAAGCCGAAGCGCTCCGCAAGGACGGTAATGGTCTCAAGATCCAGGGTTTGATTGATTGAGGCCATGACCCCCAGGGTCATGGCCTCTTTGATCACATCCACCGGGTTGACGCCCATCATCTTGGCCAGTTCGGCAACGGTCACCGGTGCAGGAATGACCAAAGTTTTCTCCTCCTGGACCCGTTCTTCTACGGGCCGTTCGGAGGGCCGACCTTTGGTTACCCTGGATCGTCGACGGGAGGGCTCTTTCTTCGGCGTTCCGTGGAGGGTTCGCTTGATTTTCTCCCGAATCTTTTCCTTGGTGAGTCGACGGTCTCGAGGCCCCCGCCGCCGGTCTCCCTGAATCCCCCAGATCTCTTTCTTTTTCTCTAAGGATCGCTGATATTTTTTCCGGCGTTCTTCCATGAGCCGGGTAATGGCTTGAATCATTTCTTCGTTGACCGGACTCGTGGGGGACTTCAGGGAGTACCCCAGTTCCTTCAACAACCCTAATAGGGTACCTGTCGAAAGATTGAACTTTTTGGCTAAATCCTGGACTTTGACCGGACCCTTTTCTGTCATTGGACCACCTTCTTCTCGATGCCCTCCTCGATCTTCTTCAAGACCAAGAGTGCGGTTCGTTCATCTAATCCAGTGCGCTCCATGAGTTCGGCAAGAAGGGGAACATCGGTAAACACGAAGTACCCGGCTTTTCGCAACTTCTCGTTCACATCGGGCGGAACATCGAGTTCAAGCACGGTAAAGACATCCTTCGGTAACTCGTATTCGCTCGAGGGAACCACAATGATTTCCTTGCCGACCAATCGGGACGCCAGGATGATGTTGAGTCCATCCTTCCCCTTGGCGTCCGCGACCTTATCGTCTTCAACTACGGCATAAATCTTATCGTCCTTCTCGAAAACCATCAGCGGGACCACGGGCGAGAGTGCAGAGGTCGCCATCCGGATGGTGTCGGGATACCAACGAACAATGTCAATATTTTCACTCCCCAACTCTTGGACCACAGGCCGGATCCGTGTTCCACGGATCCCAATACACGCGCCCACTGGATCCACCCGTGGGTCCTTGGACCGTACGGCGACCTTTGCGCGACGGCCTGGGACACGTACCACAGCACGGACTTCGACCGTCCCTTCGGTTACCTCCGGAATTTCCTGCTCCATCAACCGGCGGATAAAGTCGGGGTGAGTCCGAGAGAGGATTACCTGGGGCTTCCGGCGTGTGACCTTGTCCACATCCAGAATGATGGCCAAAACTTCTCGATTGATGCGGTACTTCTCGCCAGGGATCTGCTCTTCCGGAGGAATAATTCCCTCGGCTCCGATTTGGACATAGACCCCGGTCTTATCCACCCGCCAAATCCGCCCTTTGATCAACTCACCCTTCCGTTTCTGGAAGTCCCGATAAATCCGGAGCCGTTCCGCTTCCCGAATCCGTTGTTGGAAGTTGTTTTGGATTCGTGCAATCAACCCGCGCCCAAAGGATTCTAAGGGCACCTGGACCATGATCTTTTCACCGGGCTGGATATCCGGGACCGCCTTCCGGGCCTCTTCGAGGGAAATCTGGAACTCTGGATTGGTGACGCGCTCCGCCACCTCCTTCTCGATCAAAATCGAGAGATCTCCGCGTTTCGCGTCCAGCCGGACCTCAATCGGGTGATCAGGCCCGTACTTCTTCTTCAAAATGGAAACAATCGCCTCTTTGAGGGACTCAACAATAAAGTCGGTACTCAACTTCCGAGTCCGCGCAATGTATGCGATGGATTCAATGATTTCCTGATTCATATTACCTCCCTAAGCGGATCTGTGTAATTTCTTCTCTCGGTATCTTAAGGGTTCCCTCTTCGGTTTGCAAAATAATCTCTGTCGGCGTAAATGCGTCCAGTTTCCCGGTATAGAACCCCTTTAAAGTCAAAACCGTTACGTCTTTCCCGGTCGCCCATTGGAGTTCCCGATCCTTTTTGAGCACACGGTTTACACCCGGTGAAGACACCTCCAAGATATAGGACCCTTCAATGGGATCTTCGATATCCAACAGGACCGAGAACTCACGTGAAAGATCTTCGCAGTCTCTTATTGTAACCCCACCTGGCTTATCAATAAACACCCGGAGAATCTTCCGATTGCCTACGCCCTTCAACTCCAAATCCACCAGGGTCAATCCCCGTTCCTGGAGCAACGGTTCTAACATCTTTTCCAATTTCTTTTCCAAATCGGTCATGACACATCAGCCTTGAGATCTTGAACGATGGTTTGAACGCGGTCCGGGAGATCTGCGAGGGGAACGTCGATCTTCTCCCCCGTCCATCGGATCTTAATTTCGCCCAGGCCTTGGGCCACCTTCCGTCCCAAAACCACATGGACAGGAACTCCCACGAGGTCGGCGTCCTTAAATTTGATGCCTGGCGATACCGCGCGGTCATCCCAGAGGACCTCAACCTGTTTTTCCTGCAGTGCTTGATAAACAGACTCAGCCTGGGGCCGAACCTTCCCGGGGTCAACTTCCACGATTTCTACATCAAATGGGGCGATCGAGGCTGGCCATCGAATCCCATGTTCATCGTGGTACAACTCCACGGCAGCGGCCATAATTCGACCGATCCCAATCCCGTAACTGCCCATGATGATGGGTTTTTCCTTGCCGTCCCGATCCGTGAAATACGCGTGCATCGCCTCCGAATACTTGGTCCCCAACTTGAAGATATGGCCGATTTCAATGGCATTTTCGACCGTGAGAGGCGTGCCACAGTGAGGACACTGATCCCCCGCTCGAACCGTTCGGAGATCTGCAAACCGTGAAACCTGAAAGTCTTGGTTCACGGCAACACCCACGATGTGATAATCGGACTCATTTGCGCCACACACCATCCCTTCGGCGCCTTCCAGGAGTTCATCGGCAATCACTTCATCCACCTCGAGACCAATCGGCCCGACAAACCCTACCTCCACACCGAATTGGTTCCAGACTTCCTCCGGTGTCGCAATCCTCGCTTCCGGTCCTAAAACACGTTGTAACTTTGCCTCGTTGACATCGTAGTCCCCACGGACGAGGACCAGGACCGTTCGTCCCCCTACCTTATACACCAAACTCTTAATTAACAATTCCGGGCCCACTCCCAGGAATGCCGTCACCTCTTCAACGGTTCGGACATTGGGGGTATGAACTTTTTCCCTTTTTTGGAACGGACTTTGAGGCGTAGGGAGAGCGGGCTTGGCGGTCGCCACTTCCGTATTGGCCGCATATCCACACTGCGGACAGTGGACTAAGGTATCCTCCCCGGTAGGAGAAATCACCATAAATTCCTCGGATTGGGAGCCGCCCATGAGTCCTGAGGAGGCCTCGATGACCAAAAATTTCAACCCGGATCGCTGAAAGATGCGGGTATAGGCTTCTCGATGAAGGTCATAACTCTGATCCAGCCCCTCCCAGGTAGCATCGAAACTATAGGAGTCTTTCATGAGGAATTCTCGGCACCGGAGGAGTCCGGAGCGGGGGCGGGGTTCATCCCGGAACTTGGTCTGGATTTGATACCAGATCTGGGGCAAATCCCGATATGACCGGAGGAAATGACGGGCCAGTTCGGCAAAGAGTTCCTCATGGGTAGGCGCAAGGGCCAGATCCCGGCCTTTTCGGTCTCGGAGTCGAAACATGTCATCCCCAAAGTCTTGCCACCGGCCAGATTCTTCCCAGAATTCGCGGGCGGTCAAACTCGGCATGAAGAGTTCCTGGGCACCGATTCGATCCATCTCCTCACGGACAATGGTCATCACGCGCTGCATAACTCGCCAACCCAGGGGTAGAAAGATATACACACCCGCCTGGTGTTGGCGAATATACCCTGCCCTCAGGAGCAGTCGGTGGGAGGGTGACTGCGTTTCCCGAGGATCTTCTTTCAATGTGGGAATCAGATGTTGGGACCAGCGCATTGGAGCGTAATTTTACAGGGTGGCCAAAACCCGGTCAATTCGAGTTTTTATAGAAATTGCGGACGTTTCAAGCCTTACGGAACGGCATCACCCCCGGAAAAGATCCAGATAGTGGGGTTCCCATAACGGCCCGGTCAAAGACAACATGGCAGTCCGGGGAGAGACATTTCGGCGAAGGGCCTCCTCAACCTCCCCAAGACGCCGAAATAGGCTCTCCACCTGTTCCAAGGTTAAGTGTTGAGCCAGTTTTCGGAGGTCTTCGATCCGATCAACGTTGGCTACAATCTCTGGGGTGCCTAACTTGATGGCAAGGAAGTCTCGAATCAACGTCGCAAGAGTCCACAAGACCACCTGAGACTGAGCCATGTCTACTGTGAGAAGGTTCAGAAATTCCACCAGTCCTGCCTTTGCCCGTTCCAACCATTGGTCTATTAAATCGTTGCGGATGGAGAGAACGGCATGGTCGATCAGAGAGCGGGCCAAGCCCAAACTCCCGGACGAGAGCCGGTAGAGTACCTCAATCGGGAGATCTCCTCTCTCTGGCCAGGGATACCGTCGAAATTCCTCCAGTGAAAGGAGGGAAAACCGGAGCACCCGACACCTGGATCGCACAGTCGGCAAGATCGCTGTGGGACGAGAGGAAACCAACAAAAAAATGGTATGGGAAGGGTGTTCCTCCAAGACCTTTAAAAAGGCGTTTTGGGCCTCCAGGGTTAGATTCTCGGCGTTCAGGACCACGACAACGCGAAACCGGGCCTCCAAGGGCGCCCGTGTCACTTCCTGCTCCACCTCTCGCACCTGGTCAATGGAAATCTTGAGTTGGGCATGGAATCCAGGAGGTCGAACCCAGCCCTTCTGACCCAAGGGCTCCCCTTTCAATTTGTCCGGGAGCAGAACCCAGAGATCTGGATGCTGAAACCGATTGATCTTCTGGCAGGAGGGACACGTCCCACAGGGGCGGATCTCCGGAGAGGTGCAATTTAGCGCTTTCGCAAACTCCAGCGCAAAGGTGGCCTTTCCAACACCTTCAGGACCTTCTAACAAGTAGGTGGGAGAAAGGGTTCCAGACTCGAGGGCCGCCACGACCGAACGTTTGGCGATATCCTGTCCGATTACGTTCTTAAAGTCGTATTGAGGCATCCAGGTCCTCCTCAGCCCGTCGGTTGACTTCATCGAGAGCGAGTGCGACTTCTTCTAAGGTCGTTTGCTCGCCGAGCGGATAAGGTCCCTCGACGCGGATCCGGCACCGCGCAAAGGGCAAAGGGACAAGGAATTGATCCCAACTCTTGAGGCGGCGAGCGGGTTGTGCCGCGACGCCAAGGAGGTAAAGGGGAGCGCCCGTTCGACGCCACAAAGCAAGGGCTCCGGGTTTCAAGACACGTCGGGGACCACGGGGGCCATCCGGCGTGATGGCCACCACACCGTCTTGGGTCAGGACTCGCGTGAGTGCGTCCAGAGCCGGTTTTCCCCCGCGCGTAGAGGAACCGAAGACAACCCGGTACCCGAAGGTTCGCAAGATCCGTGCTGCCAACCGGCCATCCCGATGCTGAGAAGCCAAGGCGGTTACCCGCCATCTCCGGTAGGTAGCAATCACCGGGAAAAAGGTCTCATGCCAGAGCACAACGATCGCCTTCCTTCTGGGGATTGGATCCGCCTTGACCCGGAGGGTCCACATCCACACGCGGTACAACGCGGTGATCAGGAGTCCTCGGAGGGCATCGAACAACTCGCGGAGCCAAGCCTGCATTCGAGGGACTATTCTCCAATGATTTTGATCAAGACGCGTTTCGGGCGACGGCCATCAAACTCGCCATAAAAGATCTGTTCCCATGGGCCAAAATCCAATTTCCCGTTGGTAATGGCCACCACAACCTCCCGGCCCATAATGGTTCGCTTCAGATGGGCATCGCCGTTGTCTTCACCCGTACGGTTATGCCGGTAGCGGCTGATCGGTTCGTGAGGGGCCAAATTCTCCAGCCATTCTTTGAAGTCCTCGTGAAGTCCGGGCTCATCGTCGTTAATGAACACGCTGGCCGTGATATGCATCGCATTCACCAGACACAAACCCTCTTTGACCCCACTCTCTTCCACGGCTTTTTCAACTTCCTTGGTGATGTTGATCAACGCCACGCGCGTCGGTGTATTAAACCATAATTCTTTGCGGTAACTCTTCATCATGGATCCTCCTTCCATCCATTCAGTCTTTTCCTGCAATCTTCATTTGACGAACCATGAACGTCGGTGTCGCGAGACTCCCTCGAAATTCCAAATCATTGGCCACGCGGTCAATGGTGGCATAGAGTTCTTCCAACCCGAGGGAGATGGTCACTCCCTGCACTGGGTCGCTCAACGCCCCGTTGGAAATCAATCGGCCATAGGCTCCTGTGGAAAAGTTCCCCGAGACTACATCCAAACCAAAGCCCAAGGTCCCCATCACGTAAAATCCACGGTCTATCGAGGCAATGATCTCTTCTGGGGTGTCCTCTCCCGGTTGCATGTAGAGATTGGTCAGCCCGATCCCAGGGCGATACCGATAAGAACGGAAGCCATTTCCTGTCGGTTCTCGTCCTCCTTCCTTGGCACTCCGGAGGTTGTCCACAGGCAGTTTGGGGACCCCTTGATCGACCAGGACTTTCCGTTGGGTGGGAACCCCCTCATCATCGACCGGGGTAGACCCTGGCGCGTCTTCCATGGCCGGGTCTTCGATTACAGTCAGCAGGGGAGAAAACAGGGGCTTTCCCAAACGACCCGCAATAAAGGACCGATTTTTGTTGAGATTCTCGCCCTGTAAGGCCTGGAAGATGGCCCAGAGCAATCGTGTCCCGACAACAGGGGCAAAGACGACGGGCATTTCATCGGTGGGAATGGGTTTCCCACCCAAGACGTCCTTTGCTCGCTGGAAGGCCTCCTGGGCTACCCGATCGGCGGGCGGGAGTTGATCCCAAAATCGCCGGCTCCATCCCGCATAACCCTCCATCTTTTCCCCTTTTTGATCTAATCTTACTTCCGCCCCCAAGGAGAAAGACGTGCTCCACCGCTCCATCTCCATCCCTTTGGAGGTGACCAGAACGACATGGGCCCGACTCTTTTGAGCCGATCCCTTCTTGAGTCCGATGAGGGAACTTCGGGGATAGGCTTGAACCACAGATTTGGCGTGATCAACCAAGGCTTCTGGAGTCAACTGTTTGTAGGTCAGATCGACCAGTTTCATCGGGGTGAGGGCTGGGAGAGGTCCTTCGGGCATGACATAGCCGGGGTCTTCCTCCGCAAATCGAAACAGCGCAATGGCACGTTCTAAGAGTTCCTGAAGGCCCGCGTCCGACAGGTCATTGGAATCCACAAAAGCCGTACGGGTCCCTTGCTGGATGAGCAATCCCACCCCCTGGGAGCGCCGGAAATCTACGCGGTCGATGTCGTCGTTTTTCCACGAGGCCCGAACGCTTTCACTCCAGACCATATAAACTTCCGCCTGAAACTTCTTCTTTTCGGTCCATTTCAGCAGTTTCAGGGCTTGGTCTTTGAGCGTCATGCGCGACCTCCTACGGTGATTTTCCCGATCCTCAACGTCGGTTGCCCCGTCGTTACAGGGACCCACTGCCCCTTGCCACAGGTCCCGGGACCGTAATCCCAATCCGATCCGACCATATCAATGGTTTTCAGGACTTCAGGGCCGTTGCCAATGAGGGTTGCGCCCCGCACGGGCACCGTGAGTTCCCCGTTCTCGATGAGATATGCTTCACGGACGGTAAAGGTAAAAGTGCCGCTCGTCGGATCCACCTGGCCACCGGAAAAAGATTTACAGTAGATGCCATACTTGGTGGCGCGAATGATCTCCTCCGGGGGTGTTTCCCCTGCCAGGATGTAGGTATTACTCATCCGAACCAGGGGAGGATAGCGGTAGGACTCTCGCCGGCCATTGCCGGTCCGGGGAAGTCCCAGTTTTTTGGCGGAACGGATGTCCGTCATGTAAGCCACCAGGACCCCTCGCTCGATCAATACGGTCTTCTGCGAAGGGGTGCCTTCGTCGTCGACATTGTACGAGCCACGTGCATGGGGAAGGGTTGCATCGTCCAACAAGGTCACCAGTTCAGAGCCGACTTTTTGTCCCAGTTTTCCCGTATAAAAGGAGGAGCCTTCTGCGACGGTATCGCCCTCTAAGCCATGGCCGATCGCTTCGTGGAACAAGACCCCGCCCCAGCCCTTTTCCAAGACCACGGGGAACTCGCCTGCGGGTGCATCCTGTGCATCCAACATCGTCACAGCCTCACGGGCCGCTTCTCGTGCAACGTCTTCCGGAGAGAACTGATCGAAGAGTTCGAAGCCGCCTTTGATGGACACCCGTTTTCGCCCTAAATGCCGCCGATCTCCCCGCTGAGCCAGGACCTGGACAGTGAAGTAGATGACGGGCTGTTCATCACCGGTCAGGACCCCCTCAGAGGTCAGGATTTGGAACCGACGGAGATCCTCCGAATAGGATACACGGACGTTGAGCACATGGTCATCATAAGCATAGGCTGCCTCTTCTGCACGTCGAACAACCTCCACACGGCGATCTTCTGGGAGCGTCTCCAGAGGGATTTTCGGGGTGAGAAGCCCTCGGTCGTACGACCGGTATTCAGGGGTTACAGAAATGCGTTGGGGATGGGGTTGTGTGACCACCGCACGGGCTGCTTGTGCTGCCTGGAGTCCTGAGCGTACATCCATCTCATCCGCATACGCATACCCGGTACTTTCACCTCGGACGACACGGACCCCGATGCCCTGCTCGATCCCCCAGTGTAACTCTTCCATTTTCCGCTGATCCACGGTGATCTGGCGTCGGATCCGGTGTTCCACAAAGACATCGGCAAAATCTCCGCCATTCCAAAGCGCTTGTTCCAAAATTTTCTTGAGATCCTCTGGATCCATCAGGCCCTCCTTCGGGTTCGTTCCCTCACTTGACCAGAGGGGGATCGGACGGAACGCCAAGAGTCCCAATCCAATGAGACTTTGCAAAAACTGACGTCGATCCATGTCGAAAGTTATACAGGCCCCTCCCCAGGAGGGCAAATCACGACTGTTCCCCCCATCGAACTCCGTCGTGTGCTTGTGCTTTCAGCGATATGGAATCCTATGTAGGGATACCCTCGTGATTTCAACGGTCTGTATAATTGACGTATGACACGGGGCTTTTTTCTATGGCTTTCCAATCGTCGATCCTTAAAACGCCTCACCCGTGACGTTCCCCCGTTTTGGAAACTGGCTTCCCGCTTTGTAGCGGGCCACACCTTAGATGAAGCCATGGACGTGGTCCGATCCCTGAACCGGGAAGGGATCCGGGTCACTTTAGATCACCTGGGGGAAAATACAACAAATCCCGAAGAAGCCGTTCGAGCCGGGGAGGCGTATCTCGAGATCCTCCGCCGCATCCACCAGGAAGGTCTGGACGCCAGCATCTCCCTGAAACTCACCCAGATGGGACTGGACCTCTCGGACCGGATCGTCCGCGACATCATGGACCGGATTGTCTCCCTCGCCTACGAACTCAACAACTTCGTACGCATTGATATGGAAAGTTCTGCCTATACGCAGAAAACGTTGGACCTCTTCTATTGGCTTCACGGGAAATACAACGACCATGTGGGGATTGTCATCCAAGCGTACCTGTATCGCAGTGAGCAGGATATCCGGGATCTGATCGAGATCGGCGCCAACGTTCGGCTCTGTAAAGGGGCCTACAAAGAACCCCCGGAGATTGCGTTTCCCAAAAAGCGTGACGTCGACGAAAACTACATACGGCTCCTGGATCTTCTGCTCAGTCCGGAGGCCATCGAAAAAGGCACGTTCACCGCGATTGCGACCCACGACGAGGCTCTGATTCAGTACGCCAAAGACCTCGCTGCGAAACGGAACATCTCAACCGATCACTTCGAATTCCAAATGCTCTATGGCATTCGCAATGACCTCCAGCGGGCCTTGGTGCGTGAGGGGTATGGGGTCCGAGTCTATGTTCCTTTTGGCACGGAATGGTATCCCTATTTTATGCGGCGGTTGGCGGAGAGGCCGGCCAACGTCTTCTTTGTTTTGAAAAACCTTTTCCGTTAGCCGTTCACATTAAGTGGAGCCAATCGGAGAGGAGGAACCCTACCCGCCCAATGAGGAGGGAGACCCGCGCCATCACCGTATAGCCAAAGGTTGCCCCGAAGGCGATCATAATGAAGTAAATTCCGATGCGCGCCACCCATCCCATGACCCCCTCTCGTTCCCGGGAAAAGTAAAAATAGAGCAACGACGTGATCACCCCAAGGATGAGGAGAAAATTGTTGATGGAGTGGAAGGGATGGAGGATGGTTGCCTGGATCTGGGGAAAGAGGAGCCCCTGGGTGGTGCCGGTGAGGGCCAGCCCCGCACCCAGTCCCACGGCAAAGGCCATGGGGTATCGAGAGTACCAGGCGTATTTGGGGACGATCCGGAAGAGCATCAAAATCCCCAAAACCAAAGGGATCAAAAGGAGGTCTTTTCCCAAAAGCCCCTGTTTCTGAATGCCCACAAGGAGGTTCGGCGCCACCGTAAAACTCCAGATGTAGAGAAGCCAGAAGGCGGCGGAAACGCCGACATAAAGGTGTTCTGCGGCTTTGTAAAAGGGGTTATCCCCATACAAAAAACTGAAAATCGCCAAGGTTAAGAGGGCTGCAAGCCAGATCCCAATTACCGTTGCCATCGTTCCCAAAACCTCCAGTTGCCATAAAGGATCATGAGGATGATGAGAATGTGGACCATGGCCTGTGCGGGCATGCCCCGACTCCCTAAGCCAGGTCGTTGAATCAGAGTTTCGTATTCTGCCGCACCTTTGAGTCCAGCCAGCATTCCAACGAGTTGCTTCGATTGGATGTATGGATATGTTTCCGGTCCCATGACCGCGGTGACACCGGTAATCAACTTGGCGCCGTATCGGGCCTGGGCAAACTGGATCCAGGAGCCGTATGTCCCTCCGGAGGCCAGGTCAATGATCAACGCGATATCGTCATAGTTATGGACGTTTTGGAACATCGGCAAAGAATCCAACGGGTTCCCTAAGGCATCCTCAGGAAAGACATCCCGGATTTCCTGGCCGATTGAGACAATCACTGCTTCCAGGCCAGGCTTGTATCCCAAGTTGGCGTAATCCTCGCCATAGACTTTGTTGTGGCGTCGAGCAACCTTTTCCAGGACCTGGACCCCGTTCGGAAGATCCAGCGCACTCTGGAGGGAAAGAATGGCGACTTTTGCCCCCTTTCGGAACAGGTGCTCAAGGATCGCTTCGTACATCGGGTTCATTTCTGGCATCGTGCTCGGGCCAAAGTCCACGCCGACCAGGACAAGGTCACCGGGTTGCAGGGCCTCAATCGCTTGATAGGCCATCTCCACGGGAGGTGAGGGTTGGACCCGGGCGGTCCACCGCAGCAAGAGCGGGATGGAAACCGCCAGAAAAACCAAGGTATAGATGATCCGTCGTGTCCTCATCGCAAATACGGTCGCTCCAAGCCAAACAGAATCCGAAAGGCCATGCCTACGGCTCCTAAGGCTACACCGATCTGGATTCCGCGTTGGGCCGCAAGGTTCGGAATCGACATAATCCACTCGGTGATGCCCGCAAAGGCCTGCTCACTTACGGGGATTCGGCCGAGCATCACCAGAACCGCTGCCAGCAAGAGCAACAAGGCTTCCATGTTCCGGATTCGAAACGCACGGAAGGCCGCTGAGGCCAGGAAAAAGGCCAGGAGGGAAAACATCGTGGACTGCAAAGGGGCAAGGATGTACCCGTACACCCACATCAAGGAGGAATACGGTCCAAAGGGGTCTCCCTGCTGGAAGGACCACACCCCTACGGCCAGTGTTCCGAAGAATCCCATGAGAAGAATCAAGGAGTACAAGACATTTCGGCCTCGTTGGAGGTTTTTCAAATGGGTCCCGACCAGGTTCAGGAGACCGACCACCAGGGCAAAGGCGGACACGATCGTATACCACAAGAGTAAGGTCTGCTGGAGGTTTTGGAGAGGGCGGATAAAGAACGCCGCAAGGATCAAAAATCCTGTAACGACGGAGAACGCGAAGGGCAACGTCCGCTTCATCGTGTGTTCAGCAAGGGGGTGATGTCAATTCCAAACATCTTCAACACAATCGCCACGATCAGGAAGACCACAATTGCCATCTTTGCCCAGTCCTCAGCGCGGATACTGCCAAGGAGGTTCGGCTCTTTGGAGAGGACCGCGGAGGCCGCCAGCATCTCTTCGCCGATCAGGACGTAGTCACAGGCGACCACGAAGAACGGCAACTGTGTAGTCGCCGTCGTGCCCGCAATTTGGATGGCCCCGACGCTTTGGGCCGTTTCGGCCAAGATCAGACTTTCAGCGTAGAAATAGCCCTGGAGGAAGACTGCGCCGGGTTTCTCCCGCAACATGACCCCATCCACACCTGCGGCATAACCAAACTGGTCTGAGGTCAGATAGAAAATGGAAGTTTCAGAGTAGAGGTCCGGCCGGCCCGCGCTTTGGTATGCTTCTTTGACAATTTCTTGAGCGGTGGCCATCACGATGGGGTCGGCGTTCGGCATGACGAACCCCACCTGGTATTCTGCCGCCTTCTGTGCAACGCGACGGAGGATCCCCATTGCGGCTAAAACTGCGATGTTGTTGAGCCCCAGGATTCCGGTGGTATACAAGACTGGACGACCCATTTCTGCGGCACGGCCGACGGCATCGTCCAGGGCCTCTAAGCCCGGGATCTTCCGAAGGCGGATCTCACGACGACGAGCCTCACGAATCCAATAGAGGAACAAACTGGCGAGGGCGACCAACACAACCAGGATCCCCACCTTTGTTGTGTCAATCATAGCGGCCAATGTATAGCACCTCCTTGACAAAGTCAAATCTCGGGCCTTTGGGAACCCTCATCCTGTTTCCACAGGACCGATGGGAGGGACTTGTTCCCTGGGGTGGACCAGACGGTGATGTCCTTCTTCGACCACAACTTCTGGTGGACGAGGACGGAGGTTGTAGTTCGAAGCCATCACATAGCCATACGCGCCGGTGTCCAGGATGACGAGGAGGTCGCCAGGTTCTAAGCGTTCGAGACGCACGCTTCGTGCAAACATGTCCGTGTTCTCGCAGATGGGGCCGACCACGGCATACTCCAAAATCTGCGAATTCCCAGCCTCTTCTGCGCAAACAATCCGGTGAATTTGTTTGTACAGGGCGGGTCGAACAAAATCGTTCATCCCTGCATCCACAATCGCATATCGAATCCCTTTCATTTCCTTGACATACAGCACCCGGGTCACCAGGATGCCTGCCTGCGCCAACAGTGTCCGACCCGGCTCTACAATGACCGGAACCGGCAGGTCTGCCAAAACGGGAGAAAGCGTCTCCCAAAAAGTAGCCTCGTCCCAGGATTGTTGGTAATCCAGAAAGAAGCCACCCCCAATGTCTAAATATTCCGGGTGGTCCAACGCATCCAAGAGGGGTCGAACCTTCTCAATGGCTTCCAGATAGGGTGCGGCATCCCGGATTTGGGACCCAAGATGGAAGTGAAGTCCAACGAAACGTAGTTTTTCACGAAAGCGGCGGTACAAGGGGAGGACCTGGTCAAGGGGAAACCCAAATTTAGAAGATCCAGAGCCTGTCGCAATCTCTTGCAGCGTGTGAGGAAATACATCGGGATTGACCCGGATTCCCACCCGGGTGCCAGGGTGATGCGCTGCCAGATACTCGAGTTCCCCGGGGTTTTCCACATGAATCGCAAAAATTCTGGTTGCAGCGGCGAGATCTAATTCCTCAGGCGTCTTGCCCACTCCGGCAAATACAATTTTGTCAGGGGGGATCTTTGCACGAAGAGCCTGCCGGAGTTCCCCTTGAGAAACTACATCGGCCCCGGCTCCCAAAGACGCCAAGGTTTTGAGGACTGCAAGGTTCGCGTTCGTCTTCACCGAATAAGCAACGAATTTGACGTTCGGGATCCGTGAAACCCAGTGTTGGTACCGATGTCGGATCCAGGCCAGATCGTAAACATAAAGTGGGGTTCCGTAGGTTTCCGCCAGTTCGGGGACGGGTACTCCCCCAAAATGGAGTACACCTTCAATCCGTTGAACACCCAACGAAGTCTTTACCGAACCATCCATAGTTTTCGGGTCTTCCACTCGTGTCCGCTTTGCCACCGGAGGAAGTAGATCCCCTCTGGGAACTTGGGGAGAACCTGTTTTTTGCTCAGTCGCATGGTGTAAACACGGCGTCCAGCAATGTCAAAGATCTGGAGGTCCAGCACCTTCCCTTGAAGAGGCTGGAGTTGAATCCTCCCGTATGGGAGATACAACACGCGAAGGTCAGGGCTCGGCCCCTCGTTTAACGGCCTTTGCTCCTCAACATTTACCTGGGCCCATTCTGCGAGGATCCGGAGAAAGGTCTCTCGAGCCGAATCCGGATAGAGGGCCTCCCACGGGAATCCGAGTACCAAGGTAGAGGGGGTTTGAACCCCCGCAATTCCAAGCCCAGGGAACTCCAGGACCGGTTGGGCGTCGTTTTGCGTCACCGTGAGAACACTGATGGTATCCACAGGATAGGCGCCGTGCGTCCCTGCATCGAGCCACGCACTCCACCCTTCAAAGAGAGTTCCTGAAAGCCCCTGGACAGGGATAGGAGGGGTACCTACGGCTTTAGTCCCAACACCTCCAATCAAGGTATCCATGCGTACCGAGTCTTGAGGGTTTTCACTCAACGTCGCGGCAATCGAAGAACCGGAGAGCACGACCTTATGACCCCGGGATAGGATCTGGTATACCGCGGCCCATTCAGTCTCCTGAAAGCCTGTTCCAGATCGTCCCCAGGATAGAAGGAGCCAATCCGCAGTGGAATCATGGGGGACCCCTGCGGCGTCCGTCAAAATGTTCCCGGAAGAAACACCTTCTAAAAGTCGCCAGTAAAGGGTGGCTTCAGAGGAAAAGGACGTGCCGTCTACCAGTAGGAGATTCGTGGAGTAGCCGCGGCGGATCACAAAAGCATTAGACGTGTCGGTTTGATTCGGGGGGATGGCCCAGTCCTCCGCCAGAATCCGGAAGGCAAAGTTCCAGCCCGGAGGCATCGGATATTGGGTGACATATAGGGAGTCTTCGGGCCCGAGGGTCGCCCATAGAGTCCAAGGTGCATCGTTGAATCTCAGAAAAACCTTATAACGCGCGATATCGGGGGCCTGCGAACGCCGCCACTCAAACTGGGCCCGGCCATCGGGCAAGGGTAGAAGTCGGAGGGGGAACGGCGGATCCGGAGGTTCAACATCTGGAGGCTCTGCGTGAATCGAAAGACTCACCGTATCCGCATTTCCCTCAGTGTCAAATGCAAAAATGACCAGGGTATAATCCCCTTCCCCCAAGAGTTGGAAATTCAAGGCATCGTTGGTCTCCAGTTGGTTCGTGACAATGTAACAATGGCTTCCGTTCGTGGACCATGGCGCATAGACGTTCAGGGTATAGGTGTTGTCAGGTTTCGTATCGAACTGGAAACGAATGTGGGGGGCAATGACCTCCGAATCCCCTTGGTACAAAGCAAACCCGATTTGATAAACGCCGTTGTTGGTCCCCCAGGGGCTGTAGTCGGTGGTATCCATTGCCAAGGCCACGACGTCCACCAATCCCGAGAGATGTTGTGGATCTATTGGGGATCCCAGGCCGTCCGTATAGAAAGAAACCTGATAAATCTGGGGTGGATAGGGATCGCTAAAAGGTTCCAGGCCAGGGGGGATCAAAGGATTCCGGTTGACATATCCCGATGCGCCTCCCCCATCCTTAAAGTGGACATGATTCAAGGGATTGATATAGCCGACGAGTTCTCCTTCCTGGACGTAATCACCGATTTCCAGGTCGGCTCGAGGGACAACATGGACATAGGCAAACCGGCCGACCCGAATCCCACCGTTGCTCCCGGATCCCAGCCAGAGAACCGATCCTGAAGCCACCGCATACACTGGGGTCCCCTCCGCAGCGGGGATATCCACGCCGGAGTGGAAGTGAGGGGGAGGGCCTTCTCGAAACTCACAGAAGGTTCCGGAGACGTCATGTTGTTGGGTCATCGGGACCAACGGCCAGGGATAGGAGAAGACGTAAAGGACTATGGCAGTCGTAAGACTCGCGAACATAGATGGATCTCCGTCCTCTCATTTGATAAAACAATGGGAAGGTGGGTCGGACGATCCTCCCAACACTCCGGTGTTGAAAGCGTCCCATCAGGAAAAATCCAGAGGAAACACGTTCGGGTTGACTCCCGGTGTGGTGACCAAAGGACACCGACAAGATCCTTTTGGAAGAAAGCCCAGACCCTGGATCGTGGAGGGATCACAGGGAGGACACTTCGGGTTTGCCCTGTGGAAGGATCGAGGAACTGCCACGCATTGCCGACGCGGGCGACCAGCACTTTCGAATCGATCGGAGAAGCCAGGAGAACTTCGGTAGAAGACGTGACTTCCCAGATTTTGCGGTTTTGGTGCCACGCGGTTAAGCGGAAGGTCGTGGGCACACCCTCGCGAATTTCATAAAGAGCGAGGATCAACGTCCCCTGGATGACCTGGGCATTCCGGAAATATTGATGGGGTAAAAACCACGAATCGGTAGACTGGTTAAGGTTTTGATACCAAAACATCCAGGTTCCCGAATCCGTTTGAGCAATCGCCCAGAAATTCGAGGGAGAGGGGCCCAAGACCTCGAAGTTCGTTTCATCTAAAAAGACCGACCCCAAGGGCTGAAGGACGGTGATCGAGGAACTATTCTCTTTTGGGAGGATCATGGCTTGGAGCCGGCTGGGCCAAAGAACCACGGGACGGTCTCCAATCCATGAAAGAGAAGGGGATAATTCGTCCACAACGCCGGGAAACTCCCAGGATCTTTGGAGTTCACCTTCCAGGGTGACTTCTCCTACGATCCAAACCGAGGTTTCGGGGTTCAACCCAAGGAAAACAAATCGTTTCGATAGAGGAAGCCACTGGAGTCCTTTAAGAATGATCGTAGTGTCTGCCAAATAAAGGGTATCGCCCTGTTGTGACCACCGTAGATCTCCCTGTTGCGACAAACCGTACGCTTCATAACACGCGGGGAGCGTTTGCCAGACTTGGGGCTGTGGAGGTCCAGGGAGAGAGGAACCCGCTTGAAGAACGACAAGAAGCCAAAAAAACATCCGTCCTCCTTTGGGAAATCATCAAGATGAAATTTTGGGGGACCGGAAGGGGTTCCGGTCCCCCAGGTCGTTTCGAAGAAACCCGATCAGTGGCTGATCAGTGTCCGTGTGGTGACCGTCCCTTCCGGCGTTTTCACTTTGATGAAGTACACCCCGTTCTGGAGGGATGCGGTATTCCACTGGAGACTATGGTTGCCCTGGTTCAACTGACCGCGGTAGAGTTCTGCGACCCGGCGACCCGCAATGTCATAGACCTCCACCGAGACTTCACCTTTCCGGAGCATGGTGAAGCGGATGGTGGCTTGATTGTTGGCCGGCACCGGGAAGACCTTGAGATCCACTGGATTCAGATAGTGGACTTCCCATTCCTGGACACCGGTGACATCATGTTCAAGCATGCAGAAGAACCCACTATCCAAGGGGTAGAACGGATAATCCGAACTGCTGCGAACTTCCCATGAGTTGAAGAAGATTTCCTTTTGACCGTCGCCATCCAGGTCATTCCCCAGGGCCACCACCACACCAGGTATGAGGCTATAATACACCCAGACGGAATCAAACCAGGTGCTATCGGACCAGAAGTCACTGTACAGGTCGTACATGGTATAGGAATTCGGATCGCTCAAATCCGTCCCGGTGAACTCCAGATCCCAGACGTGGCCGTAGTCATCCGTGAAGTAAATATCCGGCGCATCGGAGCCAGGGCCGTGATCTTGATCACCGGCGCGGAGACCCAAAATCGAGAACATCGGCGTTGAATCGTTGACCATGAACTCGACGGTATACGTTGTAAGATCGGATGTATTTACATCGGCGCCTGCCTTCACAAAGTGAATCCGGCTCCGGAGGAGGGACCCAATGATCAACTCCGGTTTCCCATCACCATCCATGTCGTAGGCATCCACAATCTTCGCAAACGGATACCGGTCTTCCGTATCGATATTATCGAGATAGCCTTTGACTTCATAGGTATTTGGACCTGTGGCTTCGATGATCTGAAGGCCAATGTTGTTCCAAACCATGACGATGAGGTCCGTATTCCCATCGTTATCGAGATCTGTCACGAAACCGGAGACAGAACTTCCTCCCCAACCCAAGTCGCTTCGCTTGGCAATAAACTCTTGGTTCACCACGTAGAACCCGGGGAGATCCCCCACGATCGAGAAGATATAAGCGTTATCGAAGGCCGTACTGGCGTTATTCACCCACATCACTTCCTGGACGCCGTCGTTGTCGAAGTCACCCGCGACGAGGTCTTCACACCGATACCGGTCGGGGACCACCGCACCACCCTGTTCCCATGCAAACTCCGTGATCTGAGCAACGAGTTGGTAGTCGTTATCGTTGCCGGTCCATTCGAAAACCCAAAGACCCACATGCTGGCGAGAAGTATCGCCTCCCGCACCGGTCATGGCGACAAGGATTTCTCCCTTTCCATCGCCGTCAATATCCCCGGTCGTCACGCTTCGAGCCGTGGATGTATATCCAGTCGGGCCTGGACCACTGAATGTCCAAACCTCTTGAAGATTATTGTCGCCTACCACCTCGAAAACGTGTACGCGGCCACCGTTCTTGTAGTCCGTGATGATGACCTCTGGGTTCCCATCCTGATCCAAATCCGTGCCCACGACGGTAGAACGGATGTACTGATAGTACGACGAATCGGCGTAGACGGAGTCATTAGGGTTATCGCACCAGGCGATTCCAAAGGTACTATTGTCTCCGTCGTCGGCCAGGCCGACACCGACCCATAGCCCAACGAGGAGGGCCATCCACATACGCTTCTTCATCATCACACCTCCTTTTGTTTATCTAAGCACCCCAGCAGTCTTAGAACTGCATCCGGAGGCCAAATCGATGGGCCTCCTGGAGGCGTCCAACGCCTAAATAAGAATAATCAAGATAGAGTTTCCAGGGGCTCTTGGGTTTATACGCCTGGAAGCCCAAACCCGCCGTAAACCCACCCTCTCGATCCGTCAAAAAGATCCAGCGGTGTCCGAGTCTCAAGGTGAGGAAAGGTCCTACATAGAGTTCCGTGCCGACGTTGAAATAGGGGGTATTGTCATTCGGTGTGATGAAATCCACCGCCCAGATCCCACGAAGCAAGGAGGAAGCAAAGAGACGGGGAAGAGGGCCAGAGAGCCCAACCTGGAATCGCATAGGAAGTTGGAAAGATTCGGTTCTCAAGTCTGCAACGACGTTGGGGGTTGAATTCGGATCTCGTTCCGGATCGATGTTATAAATGAAGCGTGTATCTTCTCCCATGAGCCGCATCTTCCCTCCAAAGTTTGCGAAGTTCATCCCGATGTTGATGCCCTTAAGATATGTCTTAAAGTGGATGCCGATATCTACCCCAAAAGTCCCGGCCTGCATGTGCCAGATCTTTTCACCAATGTATTTGAAGGCCATCCCGAAGGAGAATCGATCGGTAAAGGGAACGCCATACACAACAGCCACCGCAAGGTCTTGAACCATAAAAGTTTCCCCGGTTCCTTCAGGGCTTTCCTCGGTTCGTACGGGCATTTCTCCACTACCCAAATATGCGATATACCCTCCAATGGTCCCTCTTCCTTTTAAAGGCATTACTGCTCCCAAAAAGGAATATTGGATATCCGCGATCCATTTGGTCTGGGTGAACAGAAACTCCCGATGTTTCAAAAGGCCTAACCCGGCCGGGTTCCAGTACAGGGCAGAGGCATCGTTCGCAACGGCCACGAAGGCCTCACCCATGGCCGTGGCGCGGGTTCCGACGCCAATCTTGAGAAACTGGCCTGCAGTCGTTGCAACGTTTGTGGTGATGCTCCACCCGGTTGTGTTTCCGACAACGAGGACCCCCAAGAGGATCAAAACGGTGTGGATTTTCAAGAGCCTTTTCATCTCACGCCTCCTTCACTTAATCACGGCAAACTTGCCGATGGCCTCGCCCACCGGCTTGCCGTTGTAGTAGCCCTCAACATGGAAGATGTAGAGGCCATAAGCAATTTCTTGGCTATTCTTGTTCAGGAGGTTCCATGCATGCGTTGAAGGAGAGATATAGCCGGGTTCACCGGGGAAGTGACGCAAGGTCCGAACCAATTCCCCGTTGACCGTATAAATCCGGATGATGGCTTCTTCTGGGAGGTGGATGAAGTGAAGTTCGCGTGCCCCACGTCCAAATTGGACACTGGGATCCTTGATCTCCCACTTTGCTGCGACAACGTAAGGGTTTGGAACGACCGCAACCTTTTTCAACTGTTCCCGGATGGAGTCCTCTACAGATTGTTGGGCGGTCGTGCGGATCACCAAGGTATCCAAAGTCGTGAACGGTACGTGGAACAAGATGTTCATGATATCACCGGGTTGGGGGGCGATATAGGGCTCCGTGGTGTCATCATGCGCAAAGATCGCCACCACCCATGGTAAACTCATGCCCTCCTGGAAGATCCATAACACATCATTCCCATTGGGATCGCTTATCATGGTATCCCCATCTGCTTCCGTCAGGCGGAAGTAGACCGGAGTTCGGTGTCGCCCCTGTACATAGAAAACGGCGAAACGAAATCCAATCGTATCGGGAGACCCCCCGTAGGATCCATAGCCGACAATCGTGGAATCGAAATCGATTTCGAAATAGCCCTCCACAGGCGCGTTAATGCTGAGATTACGGATTCCAAGGTTTGAGGCTCCCCACCATACCACGGTGTCGTATCCTGCGTCGGTGTTGTTCAAGATGACCCGGAACCCATCCGTAATGGGATTGGCGTCTTCCCCATGAATCTTGTTGCTGTGGTCAATCAGAATGGCCCCATCTGAAAGCCGAACCAGAGAGAATGTCGTCTCTGGAGGAGTCCGTGTGGAAGTGATCTCAAACGTGATCCGATACGAATCCGAAACCACCTCCGAGGGGAGGGCAATGGAGGCGGTGATGTTCCCCGTGGTAACCCAATTGGAGGATAGGGAATCAAACCTCAATTCAGAAGGGATCACTCCAGCGGGAGGCTCTGTGGGAACCACTTCCACCACGGCAGGGTTGTTGTCTACCGGGTAGATCGAAGAGAGAAGAGGTGGAAGGTCCAAGGTGGTATCACCCAGGTTATAGGCTGCAATGGCGTACCAATAGTGTTTGCCGTTGATGACGGAGGAATCTGTGAAGGAGTGTTGGAGACCCGTATCATCCCCCAGATAGAAATGCACACCATTCACATCAATGGGGTGGAATCCGGTGATGCCATCGGCTAAGTCAAACTGCGCGATTGGGGTCCACCACACCAGGCGACCAAAGCCATCGGTGATCGGGTCTCCCCACGTGGCACCCCGATCTTCGCTCCGGAAGATCATGTACCCTTCAAATCCAGGGAAATGCTCGGAGAAATCATCCCAGTAAAGAGTCACATAGCCGTTTCCAGGGAGCGCGACAAGATGAGGGGGCTCAGGAGGACGAGGGAATTGATAATTGAGACGGTAAATCTGCTTTGCCCGCATGGCGTTTTGATAGAGATCCGCGGAGTCCTCGCCCATGATCACCGCAATGGAGAACTGCTGGGAAGCACCCTTGGGTAGAGGGAAGAAGCCGGAGGAGAAGACCGAAACGATATCCCCGGGACCAGGGTCAATGGTGTAGTCCCCGGGACGCATGATCTCTAACATCACAGAGTCATTGCCCGCAAAGATTCCTGCGGTTCCGTAAGGGAAAGACCGAACGGCAGTCAGACCGAGTTCTTCTTTTTCATCCGGATCCAGAGTTTCGAAGTTCGGTTCCCCCAGGTCAGGCACTCCGTTCCCTTCCCCAAAGTCCCCCGTGCCCGGGATGCCATCCCGACCGGTGTCATCGGTCTGTGGATCCCAGTCCCCATCATCATCAATCCCGTTGTATTGGCTTTCATCAATCAAGCCATCACCATCGTTATCGATCCCGTCGGTAATCGAGGCTTCTGGGGATTCGAGGAACATGAAGCCGAGCCAGCCACATGGATAGGGGCGACCGTCTGCGCCGATCCCCAGCCCGTTTTCATCGTAGTTAAAGACCATGTTATTGGTTGTATCGAAGCCGAACATGTCATCGGAAAAGTCAGAACCTGGCCCTCCGATTCGGAAGTCCCCAAAATATCCGACCACCATGGAGTCGATGTCTTTGTTGGAAATATTGGTAACCTTGTAGACCCAGATGATCACATCCTCGACCGGCTGTGCGGCCCATTGGTACCCTCGGACTTCCACCTTGATCCCAAGGCCGCGGAGTCCATTCCCTGGGTCGTATTCAGGATTCCCATAGGTATTTCCAGGGATAAACTCTTCATTGGCGCTATCGACCATTGCGTAATAACTTTCCTGGTCTGCAATGATCTTTGCGACGACCGAATCACCCTCCAGATCCCAATAACTGAACTGTCCGGCCCAGCGTCCAGACAGGCCTTGGATGGTATCTCCCAATTGGCCCACGAAGTCGGCCCAGACCTCGGGCCAAGTCTCTGGATAGTTCGAGAAGGCAATGGAGGGCTGTGCAGGATTCACATAACCGGGGATGGGTTCAAAGTCCTCATCTCCGCCGTCCTGGATGGGGTCATCCACAATGGAGATCCAGACACTATCGCCGGTCGCTGGGTTATAGGCCTTCACGCGTGCCCCAAACAGGGGGCCCATCTCGTAGAGGTACTCGTGGCCAGAGTTGGCAGGCCATTCCAAGCGGGGCCACGGATCGACTCGGTCTGGCCCACCGATTGGGCCGTGGTTAAAGAACTTGACGCGGATCTTGTTGCCTTCATGAACCCCTGCTTTACGCAGGGCATGGCCCATGATCGTTGCCCCTTTCCCCGCTTGTTCCGGACTTAACTGCACGGTGGGAGGAAGCCACTTCTGGCGAGGAATCCCCGCGATCAAAAACCCCGGCAAAATGAACCAAACCAATACCTTTTTCATGTCTGCCTCCTTACAAACTCAATGAGAGACCCACGGTAATCGTACGAGGAGGACTAAAGTAATACGGTCGTTTGTAATACCCTGGATCCGCTGAAGGTCGGGTCATCATGGTAAACGTGGCTCGGCCCGTATCTGTGTAAACATATCGTTCATTCATGGTATCGAAGAGGTTGTAAACTTTTAAGAAAATCCTCAAGATTCGGTTTTGGAAAGACCACTCTCGATAGGCATAGAGGTCCACATTGAAATGGGAAGGACGACGTCCAGAGTTTTCTTCCCCACGGAAGGCACCGGTTGTATCCGTCGGAGTATACGGTAACCCACTTCCATAAGAAGCAATTAATGAAATCCCATACGCCTTGGGCCGGGTCCAGGAGAGGGTTGCGTTGATCCGATGGCGTTCATCCCAGTTCAAGGGGATCATTTTCTTGGGGGGTTCTACTCCGTGTCGTAAGTCGTAGAACAAGTCTCTGGGTGCAGAGTTGAGCCCTTCAGCGATTTGATAGGTATAATCCAACTCACCCGAGAAGTTCCCTAAGTTCCGAGCCTTCAGATAAAGGGTGATCCCCCGGACATTTCCGTAGTCGTTGTTGATGTAAGTCACATAGTGGTCCCCCTGGACCATGGTGGGCAGCATTTTGGTCGCAAGCAAGTCGCGGATGTCTTTGTAATAACCGATGACTTCAATGCCGAAATGATCCCCGATGCCCTGTTTGAACCCTACTTCGTACGCAATGGTCTTCTGGGGAGCCAAGTCCGCATTCCCCATCCAGGTCCTGTTGGCCTTCTTTTGCCATTCAAACTCGGAGTTGCGGTAGAGATAATACAACGGTGGAATTTGCGTAAAATGTCCATACGAAAAGTGGAAAACCCCGGTTTCAGAGATCGGGAAGGCAATCCCCACGCGTGGGGAGAGGGACCATTTGGGGTCAACCCATCGGTATCCTGGGAACGGCCGATTGGGATCACTCCAAATCATCGGACTGGGTGCGGAATCATTCACCCAAACCTTCCACTTCGGATCAAAGTAATCGAACCGGATCCCGACATTGACAATGATGTCTTTGAACTCCATCTTGTCCTGGATGTAAGCCGCGTATTGAACCGGATAATGGGTGTAAACATTGAGATGGTAAATCGTATCCCGGATGGGTAAGGCGGGCGGTGTCGTGTCTGGATTTGTAACATACATCTCAAAACGGTGGACTTTATAGTTCTGGGCTTCAACCCCCCACTTGAAAAAGTGGTGCTTTGTCCATTGATAGGAAAAGTCTACCTTCCCGATGAGGGTCCGCGTATATCGTTTAAACCACAGGGTGGAAACGCCACCTCGATAGAATTGATGGTTCGACAGGAAATAGCCCCAATAAGGGAACTTGTAAGCGGGGGAGTAGTAGTCATCGTACACAAATTGCCGAAGTTCTCGGTAGGTATACCCAAATTTTATCGTGTAGGTGAAGTTCTTCGTCGCCATGTGGGTGAGTGAAATGATCCCAGTGTACCCTTTTTGGATGTGGTGGGGGTTCGACAGAGGGGTCCAAAGCAGGACATGATTGCTTAAAGAACTGTACGACTTGTAATGCCTGTAATCATAGATTCCAGTAAAGTAGACTTTGAGATTGGGATTCGGGACATAGGAAATCTTGGTATGGTAAAAATAGTTGTGATATGGGTTCATCGGGACTCGTGAGCCGTCACCATGGCCAATGGTATCCTCCCGCGTGTCTGTCGGAAGATACTTGTTGTAACCGAACAGCCACCCTTCATCTTTGAAGATTCGGCCTCCGAAGAAATAACGGATCTTCTGAGAGAGGGGACCAGAGATCGTCCACCTCAGGTCTTTGGAAGCGAGGGGGTTTACCAGATCTACGCCAGGGAAGTAATCCGTATGGTTAGAAACCTTATCCCCAGAATATAGGTCAATTCCAGCCTTGAATCGGTCCGAGCCTTCTTCCGTGACCACATTCACAACGCCGCTCATGGCGTTCCCGTATTCCGCATTGAACGTCCCGGCCACCAGTTCTAACTGCCGAACAACATTCGTGGCAACAGAAATGGCTCTGCCGGAAAAATAAGGGTCTTGGACCGGGATGCCATCGATGTAATACAGAATCTCGTTACTTCGACCTCCCCGTACGTGGATTCCGCCGCCCGGATCCTGTGTAATCCCTGCTTTTGTCGTCAGAATCTGAGTTACGTTCTCCACAGGGAGATTTCGGATCTCAGCCTTGTCGGTAATGATCATGCTGGACGTCTCATCCTTGCGGATCACCGGCTCTTGGGCTTTGACGACAATCGGCTTGACTTGGAGGGTCGTGGGCTCCAGGTAGAAGTCGACTTGAGTGGTCAAGTCTACACGAACTTTGACCCCTTTCTTGATCACTGGAGCGTATCCCAGCATGGTGGCCTTGAGATCGTACGTCCCAGGGGGAACATTGAGGATCATATAGGTACCATCTAAGTCTGCGACGGCGCCCATTCGCGTCCCTTCAATGATCACATAGGCATCCGGCAGGGGTTCACCGGTCTTTGCGTCGAGGACCCGCCCCATGATCTTTCCGGTTTCCCCTGCCCAAAGACTCCCTACCAAGAGTAAAGATATCCAGGGAAGGGCCTTTCTGAACATCCTAACCTCCTATCGTATCAATCACGGTCGTAATAAACTCTGTAGTTTCGATCACGACAGGGATCACCAGAGTCCCCAGATCCAGAACCTGTTCGGATTGCAGTTCAAACTCGTCCGTCGTATCATCCGGATAAAGGGTCCCAATCTCCCAGTAATGGAACGTCAGGGAGTCCACGACCAAGTTATCGACGGAATCTAAGAAGGTAGTATCCACACTGACAAGAAGGGTTTCGTATTTTGCTTCTTTTGTGAGGATCAAGCGGTAGGAGCGAGGGGGCAAGACCAGTTGGAAGAATCCCATGGAGTCGGTGTAGGTATAATCAATGCTCGGTTTGGAGACAACTTTGACACTTTCGACGGGTGCAGAGAAGACGGAGTCAACGACAGTTCCTTTGACGGTTGCGGCTTTTGGACTCTCGAGTTTGTCCTCACATCCCCCTCCGACCAGGATACTTAAGAAAAAGCCCCATACGAACAATCGCCTCATAACAACCTCCCGGTCTTCCTTACAACCCCACGTGTTTGCAAAAATTTTTATTTATAGCGGTAAACGATCCTCCCACGGGTCAAATCGTAGGGCGTAAGTTCAACGGTGACCCGATCCCCGGGGAGGATCCGAATATAGTGCATGCGCATTTTGCCCGAAACATGGGCCAAAACGATCATTCCATTGTCCAATTCCACCCGAAACATCGCGTTCGGGAGGACTTCTTTAATGGTGCCTTCGACTCGTATTACGTCTTTCTTTGCCATTGGCTCTTATGTACCTCCGTCAGGATCTCTGGACCATCGGCAAGGATGGCTACGGTGTGTTCAAAGTGTGCGGAAGGTTGACCATCAGCGGTAACCACGGTCCACCCATCGGCCAACGTGCGGACTTCATGGGTCCCCATATTCACCATGGGTTCGATGGCCAAAACCATTCCGGGCTTTAATTTTGGGCCTTTTCGATGCGAATCTACAAAGTTGGGAATGGAGGGATCTTCGTGTAGACGCAGGCCGACTCCATGTCCTGCCAATTCTCGAACAACGGAAAACCCGTGGGCCTCCACCTCCTCTTGGATGGCTTTTGAGATTTCAGAGAGGTAGTGCCCAGGCTGAGCCATAGTGATACCTTTATAAAGTGCCTTCCGGGTCGTTTCAACCAGTTCTCGGACCCGTGGGGGAACCTCTCCCACCACAAACGTCTTGGCGGCATCCCCGATATAGCCCTGGAAAATGACCCCTATGTCAATTTTCACCAAATCTCCAGATCGGATCACCTTGGCACGAGAGGGGATCCCATGAACAACTTCGTGGTTTAACGAGATACAACTCGAGGCAGGGTATCCACGGTAGCCCAAAAAAGCGGGGAGACCCCCGTGTTTTCGGATAAACGCATCAATCTTTTGATTCAGGTCGGAAGTGGTAACCCCGGGTCGGATGTAAGATTCGATATACTCTAAGGTCTGCGCAACTAAGCGGGAGGCCTTACGAATTCCCTCGATTTCCTCATCCGTTTTGAGGATGATCATTGCGTAGGACCTGTTCGATGGCGTAAGTTACGGCTTCAGGGTTCCCGGTCCCTGACACCTCACGGAGGAGACCCCGTTCCTTGTAATACTCGATCAAGGGGGCCGTTTGCTTGCGATAAACGTCCAGCCGCTTTTGGATGGTTTCCGGCTTGTCATCCGGCCGGGTGATTAAAGGTACCCCACAGTGATCACATCGTTCGTCCTCCTTGGGGGGATGGGAAAGGAGGTTGTATGTGGCCTTGCATTGGGGACACACCCGGCGTGCACTCAAACGGCGGATGATCTCCTCATCTGGTACTTGCAAAAGGATCACGTGATGAATTGTGATCTGCCGATCTTTCAGAATCTTCTCCAGACCTTTGGCTTGTTGGAGGGTTCGAGGAAACCCATCCAGAATAAACCCTTCTTTCACCGTATCCAGGGTCTCTTCAACCAGTCCCAACATGACATCATCTGGGACCAATTCCCCTTTTTCCATATATTGCTGAGCCTGACGGCCCAGGGGAGTCCCTTGGCGAACCGCATCCCGGAGGATATCTCCTGTGGAAAGTTTGGTGAGGTGAAAGCGTTTGGCAATGATCTCTGCTTGGGTTCCCTTCCCCGCACCCGGGGGGCCAAGGAAGATGAGGTTTAGCCGCGCCATCCTCGAATCCGCCCCTTCTTCAGGAGGCCTTCATATTGGCGCATGATCAGGTGAGCCTCAATTTGCTGCATGATTTCGAGAGCCACCCCGACGATGATGAGCAAGCGTGTGCCACCGAAGTAGAAGGGGATGTTCGTCCACCGGATCAGGTGCCAGGGAAGAATGGCAATCAAGGCAAAGAAAATAGCACCTGGCAAAAGAATCCGAGCCATCACCCGATCGATATACTCTGCCGTTTTCTGGCCTGGACGGACTCCTGGGATGAACCCGGAGTATCGTTGGAGGTTTTCTGCCATATCCCTCGGATTCATGACGACGGCGGTGTAATAGTAAGCAAAGAAGATGATGAGCAAGCCATAAACAATGTCATATACCAGATTTCCTGGCTGGAACCACTGATTGAACGTCTGGGCCCATCCCGTCTGCACAAAGGTCGTAATCGTATTGGGGAACATCATCAGACTTTGTGCAAAGATGATCGGGATCACGCCCGCAGTATTCACTGTCAAAGGCAGATAGGTTTGCTGTCCCCCATAGACGCGCCGCCCCACGACTCGTTTGGCGTACTGGATGGGGATTCGACGCTGGGCTTCCGTGACAATCACCACTGCAGCTGTGGTGACCAACATCACTAAGGCTACAAATCCAAAGGCTAACGGGGAGAGCGCGCCGGTCCGAAGAAGCGTGATGGTCTGAGCCACCTCATTCGGAACCGTATCAAGAGTACCGGCATAAATGATAAGTGAGATCCCGTTCCCGATTCCGAATTGGGTGATCTCTTCCCCCAACCACATCAGGAAAACACTCCCTGCGACCAGGGAAATCACAGTGACAAAGATGAAGAAGGGGCCAGGATTCGGAACGACAGGGGCACCTGAAACGGGGCTGGTAAGCCGTTGCAGGAAGACAGAAACGCCGAAGGCCTGGATGGCCGCCACGAGGATTGTTAAATATCGCGTGTATTGTTCGATCTTCCGACGGCCATGCTCCCCCTCTTTCTGGAGACGTTCCAAGTAGGGAACAGTTGTGGTCAACAACTGCAGGATAATCGATGCAGAAATGTAGGGCATAATGCCCACCCCAAAGACAGCGGCTCTGGAGAGGGCTCCGCCCACGAACATGTCAAATAGGCCGAACGTAGTCCCCTGGAGTGATGTTCGGAAGAATTCTCCCAACGCCCGTGCATCTACTCCAGGGAGAGGGATATGTGTTCCGATTCGATAAACGGCAATGATGGCTAAAGTGAAGAGGATCTTCCGTCGAAGGTCTTCGATACGGAAGAGAGAACCCAGACCCTCACGAAGCATCGTTATGACTCTCCTTTCGATTCGGTATCTTCAGCAGAAGGCTGTTCTTGTTCGGATGGAAACTCCGATGGTTGGTCAGGAGAGGGTTCTGTGGAAGGAGAAGCCTCAGGGGTGGAAGTCGACGATGCTTCGTCCTCAGAAGGAGTTTCTTTGAGGGACAGGATTTTCACAGACCCACCGGCGGATTCAATGGCTTTTTTGGCCTTCTCACTGAAGGCGTGGGCCTCAACGGTCAACTTCTTTGTTAACTCGCCACGGCCCAAAATCTTTACAGGGAGATCTCTTCGCACCAGCCGTTTCTCTTTTAATGCGGCGATGGTCACCACCTCACCCTCTGAAAACTTCTGTTCTAACTGGTCCAGGTTCACCACTTCATATTCAATTCGGAAGGGGTTTTTAAATCCCCGTTTTGGCAATCGCCGATAAAGGGGCATCTGTCCGCCTTCAAAGCCGGGTCCTTTCGCGCCCCCCGAACGGGCTTTTTGTCCCTTGTGTCCTCGGGTGGAGGTTTTCCCATGGCCCGAGCCCGGACCACGGCCAACCCGTTTTCGCTTTTTCTTCGCGCCTTTCTTCGGTCCGATGTTACTCAGTGTCAGCATGTTCCACTTCCTCCACTTGAACCAATCCTTTAACCACGCGAAGCATCCCGCGTAGGGCAGGGGTGTCCTTATGGATCCGGGATTTGCCGATCCGCCCCAAACCTAAAGCCTCTAAGGTCCGCTTAGCCTTCTTGTGTTTCCCGATGCTCGACCGGACCTGTGTCACCTTGAGTAATCTTTCTTTCACTTCTGAACCTCCTGATGAGTCTCTCTACGGGGACTCCACGCATCCGTGCAACGGTCTCTGGGTCTTTCAACTTCAAAAGGCCGTCTAAAGTCGCCTTTAATAGATTCACGGTATTGTTGGCTCCTAAGGATTTCGTCAAGGCATTTTCATAGCCAGCAGCCTCTAAAACCGCACGGACCGGTTGACACGCAATAATCCCTGTTCCGGGTGCTGCGGGTTTAAGCAAGACTTTGGTCGCTCCGACACGTCCGATGACATCGTGTGGCAATGTACCTTTGAGAATCGGCACCTTTTTGAGGTTTTTGTATGCATTTTGTGTCGCCTTCCGGATTGCGTCTGGTGTCTCTGCGGCTTTTCCGTGTCCGATCCCCACGGTCCCTTTTCCGTCACCCACAACAACCCAAGCCGAGAGTTTAAACTTCCGACCACCTTTGGTGGTCTTGGACACACGCTTGATGGTGACGACTGTTTCTACAAATTCTGTGACTGCGTCGCTAATGAGATCTCGCATGTTAGAACTCCAAACCTCCTTCTCTTGCCCCTTCTGCTAAGGCTTTGACCCGACCATGATAGCGATATCCCGAACGATCGAAGACCACTTTCTTGATACCTCTCTCCAGGGCCCGTTGAGCCAGAAGTTTGCCTACCAACTTGGCCTTCTCGATCTTGCCCTCCAGTTCCTTGACCTGGTCACGGATCTCTGGAGACAAGGTCGAAGCCCCTGTGATCACCTGACAAGGTCCAAAGGGTGGATCAATCACGATCTGGGCATAAATGTGTTTGCTTGTCTTTTTCACCGTAATTCGAGGCCGTTCCGGGGTTCCGTTCACCTTTTTGCGTACGCGGAGGTGCCGCCTTTTTCTTCGCCACTGTTTTTCCTCTGGTCTCATCTTCTCACACTCCTTACTGAGCTTTCACAGCCGATTTCCCGGCCTTCCGCCGGACATACTCACCGACATAGCGAATCCCTTTGCCCTTATAAGGCTCGGGTGGACGAATCGCGCGGATATTCGCAGCCATTTGACCAACCTTCTGCTTGTCAATCCCCGAAACCACAATCCGGTCTTGACCGACCGCCTTCAAGGTCACGCCTGGCATCGGCTCGACACGGACCGGATGCGAAAACCCGACCGTTAGAACGATGGCCTCCCCTTCCTGCTTGACACGATAACCCGTCCCGACCAACTGCAACTCTTTTGTAAAGCCTTGGGTGACACCGATCACCATGTTGTTGATGAGTTGTCGGATGGTTCCATGGAGTGCACGAGAGAGTTTGTCCATGTTGCGCGGACGAACACGGATCTCTGTTTCCGAGACCTCGACCTCGATTTGAGGAGGAATCTTCTGGCTCAGGCTCCCCTTCGGGCCTGTGATGACCAGTTCGTCGCCCTTCCATTCGACTTTCACACCTTGAGGAATCTTTACCGGGAGTTTGCCAAGCCGTGACATCGTCTCACCTCCTTACCAGGCGTAAAAGAGGACCTCGCCACCCACACGGCGTTTCCGGGCCTCTCGGTCAGTCATAATCCCCTGAGATGTGGAGATCACCGCGATCCCTAAGCCATTTTTGACCCAGGGGATATGATCCGCATCCACATAAATCCGTCGTGAGGGTTTCGAGACGCGCTGGAGATCCGTAATGACCGGGGTACCGTCCTCGGTATACTTTAACTGGACAATGATTTTCCCGCCCCGTTGGTCTTCAATCACCTGAAAGTCTCGGATGAAACCTTCTCGCTTCAAGATCTCCAAGATCCGGATCTTCATTTTTGAGATTGGCAAGATTTCTACTTCTGGCTTCTTTGCGCGGACGCCATTGCGAATTCGTGTGAGCATGTCTGCAATCGGATCCATGTTCATGGTCTACACCTCCGATCACCAACTGGCTTTTTTCACTCCGGGGATCTTTCCCTGGAGTGCGAGTTCCCGGAAACAAATGCGGCAAAGGCCAAACTTCCGAATATATCCTCGTGGTCGCCCACAGCGCATACACCGATTCCGATGCCGAATCTTGTATTTTGGCTTCTTCAGAAAAGATTTGGCCATTTGGGCTTTCGTCGCCACGATTACCTCCTTTCAAACGGAAAGCCTAATTCCTTCAAGAGGGCCAAGGCCTCCCGATCCGTTTCTGCCGTTGTCACGATATTGATGTCCATACCAAAAACACGTTTGACTTTATCGATGTCGATCTCGGGGAAAACCGTATGTTCATCTAAGCCAAAGTTATAGTTCCCACGTCCATCAAAGGAATCCAGGGGAATCCCACGGAAATCTCGGACTCTGGGGAGCGCTGCATTCACAAGTCTTTCAATAAAATCGTAGGCACGAACCCCACGGAGAGTCACTTTCAACGCAATCGGCATCCCTTTTCGCAAATGATACTGAGCCACGTTTTTTCGGGCCCGGATTAACAACGGTTTTTGGCCGGTGATGAGCTTCAAATCTTCAGCAATCACGTCCAAGATCTTGGGGTCGCGCACGGCCTCCCCGTCGGTCACCATCACGACGACTTTCTCGATTCTGGGGACCTGCATCGGGTTCTTGTACCCCAGTTCTTTCATGAGTTTCTGTCGGATTTTTGTTCGGTATTCTTGCAGTAAGTTCGCCATTTTAATCAATCACCCCGTCGCACTTTTTGCAGTATCGAACCTTTCGATCGTCCTCAAACCGAAACCCTACGCGTGTCGGTTCTCCGCAATTAGGACACACAAGCCGCAGTTTGGAAATATGAATCGGTGCCTCCATTTCAATGATCCCCGAGGGCTGCGTTTGACTTCTGGCTCGCATATGGCGTTTCACGATATTTGCACCTTCTACCAAAGCCCGCTGGGCCTTCGGAAACACTTTCTTGACTTTCCCAACATGGCCTCGGTCCTTCCCCCGCATGACCATGACCGTATCGCCGCGCTTGATCTTCGCCGCCATCAGACTACCTCCGGTGCCAAGGAGACGATTCGCATGAACTTCTTTTCACGGAGTTCACGTGCCACCGGACCGAAGACGCGGGTGCCTCTCGGCTCGTTATTTTGGTCAATGAGAACCGCCGCATTGTCATCGAACTTGATATAGGTTCCATCTTTCCGGCGCATTTCCTTTCGGGTCCGAACAATCACCGCGCGAGCGACTTCCCCCTTCTTCACCGGAGACCCAGGGATCGCTTCCTTAATGGTCACGACCACCACGTCACCGACATAGGCGTATTTCCGTCTCGTGCCGCCGAGGACCTTAATCACCATCGCTTCTTGTGCTCCCGTATTGTCTGCGATTTTGAGCCTCGTAAAATCCTGGATCATGGGGCCATCCTCCTTCTCTACAGGACCGGGGCCTTCCGCACAATTTCAACAAGCCTCCACCGCTTTAATTTGGAAAGGGGGCGGGTCTCCATAATCTTAACCAAATCCCCCACTTTGGAGGCATTGTTCTCGTCGTGTACGTAAAATTTCTTTCGCCGCTTAATGTATTTTTTGTATTTCGGGTGCTTGACCAGGGTCTCCACCACGACCACCCGAGTTTTGTCCATCTTATCCGAGGTGACCACCCCGATCCGAACTTTTCTCTGTCCTCTATTCCGTTCCATGGCTCTCTTTCTCTCTTAAAATCGTCAGGATCCTTGCGATATCTCTTCGAATCAGCCGAAACCGGTGCGGCTGACTCAGGGACCCTCTGGCCTTCTCTAACCGAAGTTGAAACAACTCTTCTTTGAGTCGGTGCAATTCGTCTTTGAGTTCTTCCACCGTCAGTTCGCGCAATTCCGAAGCCTTCATACCCCACCCTCCTCGATCGAAACGAACCGGGTCTTCACAGGCAATTTAAAGGACGCCCGTCGGAACGCTTCTCGTGCATCTTCCTCGCTGACGCCCCCTAACTCGAAGATAATCCGTCCCGGCTTGACCACAGCAACCCATTCTTCCACGTTTCCTTTACCCTTCCCCATTCGTGTTTCAGCAGGTTTCTTGGTCATCGGTTTGTCCGGAAAGATCCGGATCCAGAGTTTTCCACCCTTTTTCAGGTATCGGGTAATCGCAATCCGTGCCGCTTCGATCTGGCGTCCGTTGATGTGTGCCCTTGTCACAGCTTTCAAGGCGTACTCTCCGAAGGCAATGTAGTTTCCGGCTTGAGCCTTGCCCTTCATCCGGCCGCGTTGGACCTTCCGGTATTTAGTCCGTTTCGGCATCATCATGGCAGTTCAGCCTCCTCCTCTTCCCGCTTCAGGACATCGCCTTTGTACACCCACACTTTCACCCCAATAGTCCCGGTCTTCGTGAAAGCAGTCTCCTGAGCATAGTCAATATCCGCACGCAACGTCTGGAGCGGCACTCGGCCTTGGATATACCATTCTTTCCGAGCGATTTCTGCGCCGCCCAGTCGTCCTTTACACTGAACTCGAATTCCCTTTGCTCCCATCCGCATGGCCATTTCCACCGCACGTTTCATGGCACGCCGGTGGGACACCCGCTGTTCGATCTTCTGAGCGATGTTCTTCGCGATGAGCGTTGCATCAATTTCCGGAATCCGAACTTCCACAACGTTGATGTGAATATCCTTTTTGCCTGTCAATTCCTGAAGTTCGCTCCGTAAGTTCTCCACTTCTCGTCCACGCTGTCCAATCACGATCCCTGGACGTGAGGTGTAAATGCTTACGCTCACGCGATCTACCGTTCGTTCAATAATGATCCGGGACAGGCCCGCGTGTTTGAGTCGTTTTTCGAGGTAGTCCCGGATTTTCAAATCTTCTTGCAGGTTCTCACGAATCCTTTTGCCACGGGCAAACCATTTGGCTTCCCAGTCCTTGATATAGCCAAGCCGAAAGCCAATCGGATGAACTTTCTGACCCATGCTTACCTCCCTTCCGTCACTTCGATGGTGATATGAGACATCCGTCTCCGTCGCATCACGGCCCGGCCACGCCAGGCTGCGCGCCATCGTTTCAAAATCGGTCCACGGTCGACTTTCGCTGTCAAGACCACCAACTCCTCATCTGGTCGTGCTTCCGTTCCTGCTTTTTCCTGATAGGACGCCACCGCTGCTTTGAGTCCCTTGAGGATAATCGAGGCCAGTTTCCGTTTTCGGTTCATCTCCAGGATCCACCGCGCTTCATGAACAGGCTTCCCGCGGATCAAATCCAGGACCGGCTTCACCTTCTTCGGTGACACGAGTATGAACCGCTGGACACTCCGTCCCACCATCTTACTTCATCCTCGCTTTTTGAGCACCTTTAAGGCCTTTGTGGCCACGGAACGTCCGCGTCGGCGCAAATTCACCCAACTTATGACCAACCATGTCCTGCGTAATGTAAACAGGGATGAACTTCCGACCGTTGTGGACCTGAATCGTGTGTCCTACAAAATCGGGGGTAATCGTGCTCCGCCGAGACCACGTCTTAATCACACGTTTCTCACCCTTCTCGTTCATTTCGCGGATTTTCTTCAGCAACTTCGGATCCACATAGGGTCCTTTTTTCAGTGACCGTCCCATAGTTACCTCCGTCTCTTCACAATGAACCGGTCGGAAGGTTTATTCTTCTTCCGGGTCTTTTTCCCTTTCGCAGGTAACCCCCATGGACTCACAGGAGGGCGTCCGCCCTTGGACCGGCCCTCACCTCCCCCCAAGGGGTGGTCACAGGGGTTCATCACCACACCACGAACTGTTGGACGACGACCCAGCCAGCGGGATCGACCTGCCTTGCCAAGAATCACATTCTCGTGGTCCACATTGGATACCCGCCCGATGGTTGCGTAGCAAGTCTGCAAGATCATCCGAACTTCGCCGGAAGGGAGTTGGACATACGCATATTTCCCTTCTTTCGAGAGAATTACGGCTGCAGTTCCGGCAGCCCGTACCAATTGCCCTCCACGGCCGGGATAGAGTTCCAGGTTATGGATCTCCATCCCCTCCGGGATCTCTTTCAAGGGCAAGTGATTTCCCACCTTGAGTTCAACCCCGGGTCCGGAGACGACCGTCTCTCCCACACGGAGGCCTTCGGGTGCCAAGATGTAGCGCTTTTCGCCATCTACATACTGAAGGAGCGCGATGAAGGCGGTACGGTTGGGATCGTATTCGATGGAGACTACCTTTGCAGGAACCCCGTGCTTCTCCCGCCGAAAGTCCACAATCCGAAGGAGCTTCTTATGGCCGCCTCCTCGGTGTCGAACCGTGATCCGGCCAAAGTTATTCCGGCCACCTGTCCGTTTCTTCGGCAACAGGAGGGACTTTTCCGGCTCCTTCTTCGTCAGGACAGAATAATCCACCACCGTCATGAAGCGACGGGAAGGAGTGTATGGCACAAAACTCTTCACTGGCATCGTTACGCTCCTTCAAACAGTGGTATCGAGTCGCCTTCCTTTAAGAACACGATCGCTTTTTTGAACGAACGCGTCCGTCCCATCACCCGAAATCGCCGTTTCGGTTTACCCTTGACGTTGATGACGTTGACCTTTAGGACCTTAACCTTAAAGAGGTCTTCGATGGCCTTTTTGATCTCGGGCTTGTTCGCGTCCTTGGCGACCTCAAAAACATAAGCGTTCGCTTCACGCTGAAGACGAACGCTTTTCTCTGTCAGAATAGGTCTTATTATAATGTCTCTTGGGTCTCTCATGCCAATCGCTCCTGTAGGCCACTGATCGCGTCTTTCTCCAGAACCACATACTCGGAATTCAGGACGTCGTAAGTGTTGGCCTCACTGTCAGATTTGGTGTTCACCTTCGGCAGATTCCGGGTGGAAAGGTAGAAGTTCCGTTTCGTTCCGTGGGTCACAAAGAGGACCTTTTTGCCGTCCAATCCGAGGTTTTTCAGGAGTTCGACAGCCATTTTGGTTTTCGGCGGCTGTTCTTCAGGGACCGTCTCCAACACGAGAATCCGGTCTTCACGGGCTCGGTCCGATAAGGCCATTTTCATCGCAAGACGCTTCACTTTCTTGGGAGGATCGTAGCCATAATCTCGGGGGCGCGGTGGGAAGGCCTTTCCTCCGCCCACGAAAA
>WFXO01000006.1 GCA_015490555.1 Caldifarciminota bacterium
GCATAAGCCAGTTCACGACGAAAAACAGAGCGGACATCATCCTCAAATCCCGGTGGTCCAAAGGCTTCGGTTAGATCTTTTAACAACTGTTCTGTCCGGTCCATGATGCCTCCTTTCTTTCCAGTGCCCGTTTTTCTCAGCAACCCGCGTTATGGGTTTAAGTTTCCGCTATTTTCCAAGAACTGTCAAGCAAAACGCATTGGCTCACCAAAAATCGATATGAAATCGGGATCGTTGGCTCATTGAAAAATCGATACGAAAGGGGGTAAAAACCCTCTCCCGTCGTAGTTTCCACAGTGGTGACTTTACCAGAAAAAATCATGGTAGGGGCGGCTTCAGCCGCGAACCAACCTTATTCCCCGTGGAGGGCGCGATAGATCTTTTCGGCCAATTTAGGGCCGATCATCGGGACCTCTGCGATTTCTCTAGGTGAGGCGCCCATCAGCCGATGAAGAGACCCGAAGTACCGAATCAAGGCTTGTTTCCGGGCTTCGCCCACCCCTGGTAAGGTATCCAGCAACGACTCCAGAGCCCCTTTGGTTCGAAGGGTCCGATGGTATTTCAATGCAAACCGGTGGGCCTCGTCCCGGATCCTTTGAAGGAGTTTGAGGGCAGGAGACCGGGCCGGCAGCATCACCACGGCCCCATCTTCCAAGTGGAGTTCATCCAAGCGCTTGGCCAGCCCGACCAGCCGTACCTCCTCTTCGATGCCCAGGATATCCAGGGCCTCGCGGGCGGCCCGCACCTGGCCGATGCCGCCATCGATCAAAACCAGTCCGGGCAGGTCTTCTGAGCCCTCCAGTTCCCTCCGGAACCGCCGTTCCACCACTTCCCGCATCATGGCATAGTCGTCAATCCCCGAGACCCGTTTGATTCGATATCTGCGGTAACCCGACTTATACGGTTTGCCCATCCGGAACTCGACGGAAGAGCCTACGGCGTGCTTTCCAAACAGTTGGGAGATGTCAAAGGCCAAGATCCGGACCGGCACCTCGGGCAATTTCAAAAGATTTTGCAGTTCGTAGAGGGATTCGGGGATCAAGGGCCGTCCAAGTTTCCAGCGGAGTTCAGATTCCAAGAGTTGCTTTGCATTCTCTTGGGCTAACGCCATTAACCGATGTTCCGAGGCGTGGGGGAGACGAAACACCATTTCTCGCCCACGCGAACGGACCATCTCCTGGATTTCCTGGATCCCCTCCAGATATTCCGGCAAAATCACTGTGTCCGCCGTCAGGGGAGCGGTAGAGTAGTAGAGACGGATGAAATGTTCCAGAATCTCAACATTTGTGGCCTCCGCGTGGGGGAGGTCTAACAAGAAGTGTTCCTTATTGACCACTTTGCCCCCTCGGAGCATGAGGACCAAGACCAAGGCTGTTTTTCGCTCTTTTGCGATAGCAATGATGTCCTGATTCTGTTGTTTTCGTAGCACCACCCGTTGATCGCCCATGAAGCCCCGGACCGCCAGCAACTGGTCACGGATGACCGCTGCTCGCTCAAACTCTAAGGACTCCGCGGCCTGTTTCATTTCCGTCTCTAATCGGGATTCCAGGGCTTCTGTTTTCCCGGAGAGAAACTCGATGACGCCTTGGACCGCAGACCGATACGCATCCTGGATGTCTTCGCGGAAACATGGCCCCAAGCATTTCCCGATAGCGTAGTCGATACAGGGTCGAATGGTTCTCTTAGAAGGGAGTTTGTATTTGCAGGTTCGGATCGGAAAAAGTTTCCGGATGAGCCGAAGAGCCTGGCGCATGCTGGATGCACTGGTGTATGGTCCAAAGATCAAAGAGCCATCCGGGGTGAGATTCCGCGTCGGATAAATCCTCGGGTAGGGGTCCTGAACCGTTACTTTGATGTAGGGGTACTTCTTGTCATCCTTCAGACGGATGTTGTATCGAGGCTGTTGGCGTTTGATGAGGTTTGCTTCCAGAAGCAGGGCCTCGGCCTCGGATTCCGTAATCAAGACTTCGAGATCGTGAACTTTTTTCAAGAATGTGAGGAGTCGAGGATGGGCCGTGGGCTGGAGATAAGTCCGAAGTCGAGCCCGGAGATTCTTGGCCTTCCCGATGTAGAGGGTGCTTCCTCGGGCGTCTTTGAAGATATACACCCCGGATCGTTCGGGAGCATGGAGGATTTTCTCCTGGACGGCTTCAGGAAGCATGGCCCCCGGTGACCAAAGCCGGGCCTCTGGATGTCCCGATGCGGGACGCCCCGGCCGCAATCATCTGGAGGGCTTGCTCCGGGGTCCGGATCCCGCCCGCCGCTTTGACCTGGATCCGGCCCCCCGCTGCGGCCGATAGAATCGCGACATCACGAACTGTGGCACCTCCAGGCCCAAATCCTGTAGAAGTTTTCACAAAGTGGGCCCCGCTGTCCACCACAATTTTCGTGGCCCAGACTTTTTCTTCATCGGTCAGCAACGCCGTTTCGATGATGACTTTGGTAATCGCCGCACCTTCGGTTGCCTTGACCACGGCCTCGATATCTTTTCGGACATACCGATAGTCCCGTTCTTTGAACCGCCCGATGTGCATCACCATATCCAACTCCGTGGCTCCGTCCCGCACTGCGAGATCGGCCTCCATCATTTTGGCGCCTGTAGAGGTTGCCCCTAAGGGGAACCCAATCACCGTACACACCGTCACCGAAGAATTCTGGAGTAGGGTAGAGGCGAGACGGACAAAGGAAGGGTGTACGCAGACCGCATGAAACTGATATTCCAAGGCTTCCTGACAGAGGCGTTCGATATCTTGAGAAGTTGCGTCGGGTTTTAAAAGGGTGTGATCGATCCTTTTTGCCAAGTCCTTCTCCTGAAGGGATGGCAGACTCATGGAGGCCAACTTTGCCTCCGCTTCTTTGATGATATGTGCTGCGTCCATAAATGCCACCTCCCCGTTGCAGGGGTCCACATTTGAATAGCCCTACATGCTAACGGAAGGGACATAGAAAATCCAGTACTCGGTAGCCTCCTGTCTGTGGAAACAGGGCCTCCCCCTGCGTTGTGGGGTGTGTCAGGAAGATTTTTCCTTCTGTGAGACGTAATTGATCCGGAGATTGGTCAGTTGGAATTCGAATTCCTGGACGTTTTGTCCTGCGGCCTTTAAAAGAGTCAAAATCTGGTCCAAGGCATCAATGGCGAGTTCTGCCTGTTTGAGATCCTTGTGGATTTGGCCCGTTTCCGGATGGGAGACCAATCCGAGGTAAGCCCAGGCCTTCGTGACCAGGGTGCTGGAAGTCAACATCAGGAAGTCGGAGACCTGCAGGGGGCGGTTGGGCTTTGAGGGGGCCTCTGTCTGCGAGGCCCCCTCAGGGGTTGTTGCGGTAGGAGGTGCAGGTGAGTGCGAAGGTTCTTGGGTTTCCTTTTTGGCCTGAGACTGCTCTCTTTCTCTTACCATGGCTTCTCAGGTGTTTCTAAGAACATCCTGAGTTTTGCAGACCGCATCGGATGCTGCAGTTTCTTCAAGGCCTTGGCCTCGATCTGGCGGATCCGTTCGCGGGTGACGTTGAAGATCTTGCCGACCTCTTCCAAGGTCTTGGGCGGCTGATTGTTGAGGCCAAAGCGGTACTCCAGGACCTTCCGTTCGCGCTTGGTCAATGTACTCAGCGCCTCCATGAGTTTTTCACGGATCAGGGTATCCCGTGCCACCTCGAACGGCGTCTTCTGGGTCTGGTCCACCACGAACTCGCCCATCACGCTATCTTTCTCTTTCCCGACCGGTTTCTCCAGAGAGATCGGTTCACGCGCCGCATGCAAGGCTTGTTTCACCTTCTCCACGGGCATATCCAGGTATTCGGCGACCTCTTCTAAGGTCGGCTCTCGGCCCATTTCCTGCATCAGGGCACGGGTTGCACGGGAAACCTTCGTAATGGTCTCGATCATATGAATGGGCACCCGGATGGTCCGAGACTGGTCCGCAATCGCACGAGTAATCGACTGGCGGATCCACCAGGTCGCATAGGTAGAGAACTTGTAGCCTTTCCGATAATCGAACTTTTCGACGGCCTTAATGAGCCCCGCATTCCCCTCCTGGATGAGGTCCATGAACTCCAGTCCGCGGTTCATAAAGCGTTTGGCGATCCCGATCACCAGGCGGACATTCCCTTCCACCATCTTTGTTTTGGCCCACTCGAGTCGTTTCTCCTGTTCTTCGATCTTTTCGATTTGTCGTTTGGCAGCCTGGATATCCATCCCCAACTGGTCGCGGATCTTGTCTAAGGTGTTTCGGATGTCTTTCATCCGGATGGAGATCTCGTAGAGCCGGGTCTCGTCCTCGAAGGAAGGCTCGCCGCCCTTCTCCTGGACACGTTCCATAATGGCGTTTGCTTCCTCCTGGAGTTCCTGGTATTCCTTTTCGAGTTCCTCGTATTGCTTCACCGTTTCCTTAAAGCCCTTCACGATATCCCGGACCATCTTGAACTGTGGCTTCAGCCGGTCCAGTTTCCGGATGATGGTCTTGAGGGTATCCCGGAGTTTCTTCCGCTCTTCAGATGTCAGACGTGCATCCCGATCCCAGAGGGGCATCACTTTTTCAATGCGTTCCTTCAGAAAATCAAAGGCTTTGAAGACCCGTCGTTTTTCCTCAATGTTTTTCTGGCGGGAGGTCCAGTACCGGGAATCCACCTGCACCAGTTCTTCGATCTGCACGATGTTTTTCCGGGAGAGTTCCATCTGATGGAGGAGTTTGGTCAGGCCGTATTTGGTCCTGAAGATGAGGTGCATAATCTGGGTCCGCGCATCGTCCAGAGTTGAGGCATAGAGCACTTCCTGTTCTTTGGTCAGAAGGCCCAAGTTTGAAATCTGGCGGAGATAGGTCTTTGCGGGATCATCGCCAGTCTGCTGGAATTCCGCTTCTTCGTCCAGCCCGGTGCTCCGCTTCTTTTTCTTCTTTTTCTTTTTCTTCTGAGGGATTTCCTCCTGGTCGTACACATCCACCCCCTCATCCACGAGGGCCATGATCAACTCATCGACGAGTTCCCCCTCAGAGTAAATCGGGGGCAATAACTTGTTAATCTCCTGGTAGGAGATCCGGCCCTTTTTCTTTGCGAGTTCAATGATCTCCTGAAAGACCTCTCGCTTGGTTCGGACCAGAGGCTGTTTGGTTTTGGTTTCCATGAGCATCAACCTCCCTATAAATTCGTAGGGTTTTCTTTTTTCAAACCCAACACCTGACTTTTCAATTCTTCAATTTCCTTCAAAAAGGTGTCTTCTTCAGACTCCGCCGGCCCGGTTTTGACCCGGGTGTGGAGCCGTTTTTTCCGAATTTTCTCTTTGACCCATCGGATCAATTGGTCCGCAGGCACCTGTTCTGCCTGAATTTGCCAGCGGACGACCAATTGGCGGAACCCATCGGAGGACTCCGCCAAGATCTGTTCTTTCGGCACCCCATTCCGGAGGAGTTTCACAACCCTGGCCGCCTCCGGATTTTGGAACACCTCTGGGTTCAACTGCCGGATTTCCTCCGTGGTCTCCGATAATGTCAGGGCCAGTGCCACCAGTTTGAGTTCCCAATGGAGCGAGGGGGGAGAAGTCGGTGCCTTCGCTCCACTTTGCACCGAACCCTGCTGGGCCTGTTCCATCGCCGCCTCGATCCGGGATCGATCGTACCCATACTTTTCTTGAACTTCCGACAGATACGCTTCTTGAAGTGTCGGATCTTGTGCGTGGGCCAGGGCTTCTGCCAACTCGCGGAGTTGCTGGTTCCGTGCGCGCACATCCGGTGCCTCTTCCTGGAGGTAGAAGTCAATCACGCCAATCGGTTGTTCCAGATATCGTTTCAGGGCTTCAGGGTCTGAGACCGCCAAATCCGCTGGGTCCGTTCCCTCTGGCAGGAGGACCACTTCCGGGAACCCTCCTGCTTTTAGAACCAGGGGAATGGTGCGTTTTGCGGCTTTCTTTCCCGCCTCATCGCCATCGAATACGAGGACGATTCGGTTTGTATTTCGTGTGAGCGCTACCGCCTGTGTCTCCGTAAAGGCGGTGCCTAACGGAGCCACGGTGTTTCGGATGCCCACTTGATGCATCAGAATCACGTCCATATAGCCTTCCACGACAAACACTCGGTCTTCTTTCCGTATCTGGTCGCGTGCCTGCGAGTACCCGTACAGGAGTCGACCCTTTTTAAAAACCAGCGTTTCCGGAGAGTTCAGATATTTCGGTTGCTGGTCTTCCTGGAGTGCCCGTCCGCCAAATCCCACGCACCGGTCCAGTGTGTCGAAGATTGGAAAGAGCAATCGGTTCCGAAACAGGTCATATTGCCGTCCGTCTGACGTTGTCATTAAAAGCCCCGCCTGCTGAAGAAGATCGCGGCCAAACCCCTGTTTGTCTGCCTCTTTCAACAAATCCAGTCCGGAAGGCGGAGCGTATCCCAGTTGGAACGTTTCAATCGTCGCATTCTGGATCCCGCGTTGTCGCAAGTACTCTAATACCGGTTTCGCCTGTGGCTGTCGCAGTTGTTTGTGATAATAGATACGTGCAAAATCCAAAATCCGCAAGAGGGGAGTTCTCTGATCTTCTCCCCGTCCGTATTCGATGGTGATCCCCAGGCGTTGGGCCAGGGATTCCACTGCCTCCCGGAAGTTGAGCCCTTCCGTTTGCATGACAAAAGTAAACAAGTTCCCGGAGGCTCCGCAACCAAAACAGTGGTAGACCCCTTTATCTGGGTCAACGAAGAAGGAAGGGGTCTTTTCGACGTGAAACGGACACAGGCCCTTGTAGGATTTTCCGGATCGTTTGAGTTGTACACGTTCACTGACCAAGTCCAGGATGGAGATCCGGAGCCGAATTTCATCAATGGCTTCATTGAATTTCATGTGTTTCTCACCACCCAGGGGTTAGAGTTCATAGAGGGCATCCCGGGGGACTTCGATTTCGTGTTTTCCGATCCGAATAAAATAGCGTCCGTCCCGAGTGCCCACAAATTCTCCGACCCACCCAAAGGGTTTAATCCGGTATGATTTTCCTACGATGGGGTGCTCGGCTTTCCTTGTAAAGACATCCATTTCGTGGGTTTTCTGGACAACTTTTTTACGGACCCCGGAAACCACTTTGAGGCCTTCCTTTTGTCGGGCGGCCTTTTTCAACACTTTGCGGAGTTCATCAGCCTCTCGCTGGACTTCTTGAAGGATCTTCCTGGCCTGGAGTTTGGCGACCTCCAGTTTGCGTTCCGCCATGCGCTCGATGTGTTCTTGCCGTGCGCGGAGTTCTTGTTCTAAGGAGAGCAACGCCCTTTCTTTTTCCTCCAATTCCCGTTTCAGCCTTCGAAGTCCAGCCTCAAACTGCATCAAAGCCGTACGTGCCTCCGAGACGACGTCTTCGGGAATCCCGACCCGGATCGCGGTTTCCAGGGCCCGACTTTCTCCCGGTGACCCGACCTCCAGATGGTACGTGGGTTGACCTGTGACCGGGTTATAGCCCATGGCGGCATTCATCATCCCTTCCGCCTGTTCCACCAAGTCTTTAAGAGGGCCTAAGTGGGTATTGGCAATCACGAAGACTCCGCGTTTCTGGAATGCCTTGAGGATTGCGAAGGCCAGTGCAGCTCCCTCGGAGGGATCGGTGGAGGCCAAGAGTTCGTCAAAGAGCACAAGATCTCCAGGTTGTGCCTGTTCTAAGGCCTCTTTCGTCTCACGGATGACGCTGGTGAAACTGGATTCACCCTTCAAAAGGTCCTGTTCGTCTGTGAAACCGATGGCGAAAAGGTGTTGGGGGAGGTAAAGGATCGCCCGTTCCGCAGGGATCGGGATCCCGGCTTTGGTCATCAATAACAGAAGCCCAACAGTTTTTAAGGCAACGGTCTTTCCCCCCGCATTGGGACCAGAGATTAAAAGGATTCCGGTCCGAAATTCTAAATCCAGAGGGACGGTCCTTTCGAAGCCTTTTTCGACAATCAAGAGAGGGTGCCGTGCACCCTTCAGAATCAACTGCGGTTGGTCCGCAATTTCAGGGACAATGGCATCATTTTGGAGACCAAACCACGCTTTCGCGTAGAGGACCTCGAGGTTTCCAAGATCCTCATAGAGTCGTTCTAAGAAGAGGGCGTTGCGGTAAACCTGATCAGACAGTTCCCGGAGGATCCGCTCGATCTCCCGTCGTTCCTCCTCTTCCCGTCGTTTCAACCGGTTTTGGGCCTCAATGATTTCCAGAGGCTCTATGTAGATGGTCTCCTCGGTGGAGGAATAGCCATGAACCACCCCTTCGATTTTGACGTGGGATTTTAGGGGGAGGACATACCGTCCGTTTTTGAGGGTCACGAAATTTTCCCGCAGGAGACCTTGTTCGGCATACCGGCGCTTCAGGGTCTCCATCTTTTGGAGGACTTCTTTCTCGGCTTCTCGTTTGGCCTTACGGATCCGGGCAAGGTCGGGTGAGGCTGTGTCCAGGATTTCCCCTTCATCATTGAGCGTTCGAGAGATGGCGCTTCGGAGACCGTCCAGGACCTGGGGGTCCATCATCAAGGATTGGAGGTTCGTTCCATAGAGGGCGTCGAAGATCCAATGGGCGGCGTGGATCAAGTCCCGGATTTTCAAGAGGTCAGGTGGGGTGAGGAGACTTCGGGCCTTTGCCTTGTCCAAAGGGACCGAAGGGGGGACCCTGGAAAAGTCTAATCGGAGGCCCTGCCGAACATGGTCCATCATACGACGAACCTGCTCCAGCAGTTCTTGGACCCTCTCCTGGGAAGGTTCCGGGGAGAGTCGGTCCAGGGCCTGCTGGCCAGGTTCCGAGAGGATATTCCCTCGGAGCAGGGCTTTGATCCGATCAAACTCTAAACGGTCCAGGGTCCGGGTTTCGAGCATGATGCATCAATCTTGGAGTTTCCGCATTCTACGGAGCATCCTCCGGCGGGCCGCCATTAGTTCTTTGCGGCGCCGCTCTGACGGCTTCTCATAGAACTGGATGCGCTTGACATCCTGGAGGATGCCGTCCTTCGTCACCACCTTCCGGAACCTCCGGAGGAGGCTATCGAAGGACTCGCCGTCCCGCAAACGGACACCTGACATAGGCTTCACCTCCTTCGGGTCGTTTTCTGCGCCTCCTCACCCCGAACCAAAGACCTCTTTGAACCGATTTTTGACCGAGGCATCATTGGACGATGCCCGGCCGTCTTCGTATTTCCTCAATTCCTCCAAAAGTTTCCGGTATTCTCCACTGACCTTTTTCGGCACATGAATGATCACTCGTACATACAAATCCCCCTGTCCCCCTTCCAATCTGGGCATCCCCTTTCCTTTCAACCGATACACGGTATGGCTCTGGGTACCCGGGGCCACACGAAATGTCAATTTTCTTCCAAAAAGATCTCGGACCTCCACCTTCCCTCCCAAGACAGCAACACTATAGGGGATTTCCAGGTCCATCTCAAGGTCGTCCCCTTTGCGACGGAACACTGGATGGGGCTTCTCTTGAATCATCACAAAGAGATCTCCGTGTGGCCCGCCCCACGGGCCAGCGTGTCCCTGCCCCCGAAGCGTAAAATATTGGCCTTCCTTGATGCCCCGGGGGATCTCGATTTCGATCATGGTGGTCTTCTTCACCCGCCCGGTGCCATGGCAGACCGGACAGGGATCGAAGATCGTCCACCCCCGACCTTCACAGTCCGGACAGGTCACCGTGCGGACCATGTCAAACATAAACATGCGGGATCGGGTTTGGATCATTCCGGTCCCACCACAGGTTGTACAGGTCGACCGTTGGCCACTCTTCGAGCCCGTCCCTCCGCACTCCGTACACCGTTCATAGCGGGTGAGCCGGACCTTTTTCCGAGCCCCCTTTGCGATTTCTTCCAATGTTAAGGGGATGGTGATCCGGATGTCCTCTCCCCGAACCTGGGTCTCACGCCGTACCGTACGACGTCGAGCCCCTGTCGTCCGGATGCCGAAGGTCTCAAAGAGATCCTCAAACAGGGATTCAAACCCGGTCCCCCGAAAGATATCCCGGAGATCGTCAAAGTGTGTGAAGTCTTGCCACGTGAAGCCACCCTCCCGGAAGTGAGGCTGTACGCCCTCATGGCCGTACATGTCATAGAGCCGGCGTTTTTCGGGATCCATCAAGACCTCGTAGGCCTCGGAGATCTCCTTGAATTTCTCCTCGGCCCACTTCTTCTTCTCCGGGGGATGTCGGTCGGGATGGTATTGGAGGGCTAACTTGCGGTAGGCCTTTTTAATCTCCTCGGGGGTCGCGTTCCGCGACACCCCGAGGATCTCATAGTAGTCTTTTTTCGTGGCCATCAATGCCTCTGAAACAGAACGTTAGGAGTCCAATGGAGAGAGGGAATTATTCGACCACCTCGTAGTCTGTGTCAACAGGCCCCTCATCATCATTGCCCTTCTTTTGCTGGGCGTCCGTGTTTCCGCTTGAGGTCGAACTGGAAGTAGCGGCCCCTGTCCCTGCCTTTTCCGCCTTATAGAGATCGGCCGAGACCTCGTTCCAAATCCGCTGAAGCGCTTCTAAATCAGATCGGATCTGGTTCGGATCGTTGCCCTGCATGCTCTGCCGGACCTTGGAAATCGCCTCTTCCACTCGCTTCTTCTGGTCTGCTGGGAGCCGATCGCCCAGGTCCTTCATCGCCTTCTCGACGTTATAGATGTAGGCATCGGCCGTGTTCCGGGCGTCCACGAGTTCTTTGCGCTTCCGATCCTCTTCCTTGTGCATCTCTGCCTCTTTAATCATGCGTTGGATTTCCTCTTCCGTCAATCCACTGGAGGCGTGGATCTTGATTTCGGCCTCTTTGCCGGTGGCTTTGTCCTTTGCGGATACATGGAGAATCCCATCTGCATCAATGTCAAAGGTCACTTCAATCTGAGGCACTCCCCGTGGGGCTGGCGGAATCCCGGTCAACTCAAACTGACCCAGGAGCCGGTTCTCGGAAGCGATTGGGCGCTCGCCTTGGTACACCTTGACCAGCACCGAAGTCTGGTTGTCCTCAGCGGTCGTGTAGATCTTGGTCTTACGGGTCGGCACCGTGGTGTTTCGAGGGATCACAACATCAAAGACGCCACCGAGGGTTTCCACACCGAGAGACAATGGCGTCACATCCAGCAGCAGGATGTCTTTGACCTCACCGGAGAGGACCGCACCTTGCAGCGCCGCACCGATGGCGACGACCTCGTCCGGGTTGATCCCTTTATGCGGCTCTTTCCCGAAGAACTCCTTGACTGCTTGCTGAACCAGTGGCATCCGGGTCTGCCCACCGACCAAGATCACTTCGTCGATTTCGCTCGGGCTGAGTTTGGCGTCTTCCAGGGCCTGTCGGCAGATCTCGATGGTCCGGTTGATGAGGTCTTGCGCCATGGCTTCGAGCCGTGCGCGGGTGAGTTTCTTCTCCAGGTGTTTCGGGCCGGAGGCATCGGCGGCAATGAACGGCAAAGAAATCGTAGTCTCCTGGAGTGTGGAGAGTTCTTTTTTGGCCTTTTCTGCCGCCTCTTTCAGCCGCTGAAGCGCCATCTTGTCCTGCCGCAGGTCAATCCCGGTCTCCTTCTGGAATTCCTCAATCAGCCAATTGATGATCCGCTGGTCAATGTCATCACCGCCTAAATGCGTATCTCCTTTGGTTGCAATGACTTCAAAAACTCCTCCACCGATCTCCAAGATAGAGATGTCAAAGGTTCCGCCGCCCAGGTCATAAACGGCGACTTTGAGTTGTCTATCTTTTTTATCCAGGCCATAGGCCAAGGCTGCCGCCGTCGGCTCGTTGAAGATCCGGAGGACCTCCAATCCTGCGATCCGACCGGCGTCCTTGGTTGCCTGCCGCTGTGCGTCGTTGAAATAGGCTGGAACCGTAATTACCGCCTTGGTCACCGGATGGCCGAGATAACTCTCCGCCGCCTGCTTGAGGTAGGCCAGGATCTTCGCAGAGATCTCCTCAGGCGTGAAGTTTCGGCCGACCGCGGGAATGTAGACCTCCACCCGGTCGTTGGTCCCACTCACCACTTTGTAAGGGACACGTTTGGCCTCTTCGGTCACCTCCGAATACCGACGGCCCATAAATCGCTTGATGGAAAAAATGGTGTTTTCGGCGTTGGTGATCGCCTGACGTTTGGCAATGGACCCCACCAGCACTTCGGAATCCTTAAAGGCGACCACGGAGGGAGTAATTCGTTCACCCTCCTGGTTCGGAATCACAACGGGCTCGCCGCCCATAACAACAGAAACCACGGAGTTTGTCGTTCCAAGGTCAATCCCAATGACTTTCTCGCTCATTTTTGCTCACCTCCTTCAGTGGATTTCACGGCCTGGCCGCGGGAGACCGCGACCTTCGCCGGACGTAAAAGTTTGTCTTTAAAGAGATACCCTTTTTCGTACTCTTCGACCACCATCCCTGCAGGGAGTGCAGATTCCACCATCGAGACCGCCTCGTGATATCGAGGATCAAAGGATTGGCCCTTGGCCTCAATGGCGCGAAGGCCTTCTTTCTCCAGAATGGACTTCAACTGGTTGTAAATCATCCGGACGCCTTCGAGGACAGACTGGGTATCCGCATTCTCGTCAATCTGGAGCGCACGCTGGAAGTTGTCCAACACCGGCAGGAGTTCCGCGACAATCCGCTCGGACGCATACTCCACCGTCGTTTTCCACTGCTGTTCCATGGCTCGTTTGTAGTTCTCAAAATCCGCACGAGCCCGGAGATACAGGTCTTTATACTCCTTGCACTCCTTTTCCAATTCCGCTAACCTCTCTTTCAAACGATGAACCCAGTGTTTTTTCTTGTCCATTCCGCCACCTCCCTGAGGGACTATCAAGTGACTTGGTATATTAATACTCAGATTTTCTGAAACTGTCAAGGGGCAATCTGTTTCTTTTTCCTTGGATACTACCTGTCAGAAGCCGAGTCTTTCATCCCCGTTTTTCTGTGTTCAATTATACAGGAAACTGCCCCATCCGATACATGGACGGAGTTCCTTAAAAACCTTATAATCCTGAAACTTTGGAGGTATCCAACATGATGTTTACACTTTGGATGGTTGCAATGACAGGGGTAACAATGACCTACAACTTACCGATCGTCACCAAGACCCTCGAGAACGGTCTCCAGGTGGTTGTGGTAGAAGATCATGCCAACCCCCTGGTTTCCGTTCAGATCTGGTATCGTGTGGGGTCTCGCAACGAACACGAGGGCATCACCGGGATCTCTCATATCCTTGAACACATGATGTTCAAAGGGACCGAGAAATACGGGCCTGAAGAGTACTCCAAGATCATCCAACGAATGGGTGGAACCGATAACGCGTTTACCGCAGAGGATATGACCGCTTACTTCTCAGAGGTTCCCTCCTCCCAACTGGAAAAGGTCTTCGAACTGGAGGCTGATCGGATGGCGAACGTCGTGTTCCGGGAATTCGAGGAAGAGAAGAATGTCGTGATTGAGGAACGTCGGTGGCGAACGGAGAACTCACCTTGGGGGATGTTCTTCGAAGAGATGGCCGCGGTTGCCATCCAGGCTCATCCTTACCGGAATCCCGTGATTGGTTGGCGCAGCGATCTGGAAAAAATCACGTTGGAGGACGTCCGACATTACTACGAAACCTACTACTCTCCGCAGAACGCCATCTTGATCGTAGCCGGAGATGTACAGCCAGAGCAGGTTTTCGCCCTTGCGGAGAAGTATTTCGGATCCATCCCCAATCACGATCAACCCCCGGAGGTGCGAACGCAAGAACCCAAGCAGATGGGGGAAAGGCGGTTCACCCTTCGGAAAGAGGGGTTTACCACCATTTGGGGAGTGGCGTACCATTCCCCGCGGTATACGGACCCCGATTTCCCCGCCCTTCAGATCCTCAACGCGATCCTCACGGCTGGAAAATCCTCACGCCTCTATCGCCGCCTGGTTTCAGAGACCGGTTTGGCTTCCGGGGTTTCCGGGTGGGTGGAACGATCCATTGACCCGTATCTGTGGTACATCGTCGTCTCGGTTCAACCAGGGAAGTCCATCGATTCCGTGGAGCAAATCGTTCTGGAAGAGATCGAGAAGATCCAGTCCTCCAATCCTCCGACAGAGGAGGAACTTCAACGAGCCATCAACAATGCGGTGGCTGCCTTTGTGTACCAGCAGCAGTCCGTCATCGGGAAGGCCATGATGGTAGGAACATTTGCCATTCTGGATCGACCTGAGGCCGTAAATGAGTTTATTCCGCGTCTTCAGCAGGTCACCGTCGAGGATCTTGTTCGGGTTGCCCAAAAATATCTGACGGAAGAGAACCGTACCGTCGGCCGACTCCTTCCGATCCCGCCGAAAGACATGGCCGCGTTTATTCAGCAAATGCAGGAAGCCCAACAAAAGGAGTTCCGGAGATGATGTGGCTCTTTGCAGCGCTTTTGGCCATATCCAATCCACAGGAGGCACGGATGAAAACAACATTGGAAAATGGCGTTCAAGTTTATGTGGCCCAAAAGAAGGGGCTTCCCATCACGCAGGTGTACCTGGTGGTGATGGCCGGTTCGATTTACGACCCTTCCGGGAAGGAAGGGCTGGCGAACCTCACGACCGCTTTGTTGGACGAAGGCACGAAACACCGCACAGAGGAAGAAATCGCCCTGGAAATTGAGAAAATCGGGGGACGAATCTACTTGAACACCGGGGCCTACTACACCAGCATGAGCCTCACGGTCCTTTCTCCTTACACGGATATCGGGCTCGACGTCATTGCAGATATGTTGCAAAACTCCATTTTCCCAGAGGAACGGGTCGAGAAAGAGCGCGACCGTGTCCTTTCCGGGATTAAGGATCAACTCAGCGATCCCAACAGTGTTCTGGATCGGGAGTTCATCAAAGCGGTGTATGCTGGGCACCCGTTGGGCCATCCAGAGAACGGCTACCTAAACACCGTTGAGTCTATTACACGGGAGGATATCGTCCAATTTTATCAGACGTATTACCGACCGGAGCGGACTTATCTCGTGTTTGTCTCTGACCTTGAGCCCGAAGAAGCCTTGAAGAAGGTCAAAAAGTACTTCGGAACCTGGACAGTGGAAGGGTCTGGACCCGGTGATGTGAAGATCCCGGATCCCCAGCCCATCCAAGGATTCCATGTGAAAGTTTTTCACATGCCCGTGAATCAAGTTTTTGTTGCCTTTGGGCACTTGGGCCCGCTCCGCAAGAATCCCGATTACAACAAAATTCGCCTGATGAACTACATCTTGGGTGGGGGCGGGTTTGCCTCTCGGATGATGCAAAAAGTCCGCGTCGAAAAGGGGTTTGCCTACGGCGTTTCCACAGGATTCCGGCCGGGAGTCTTCCTCCCAGGGTACTTCCGATCCACCACAGAGACCAAGGTCGAATCCGCACACGAAGCCATTCCGTTGATGTTTGAAGTCATCCGAGAAATGCAAGAGGAGGGCCCCACTGACCAAGAACTGTCCGATGCCAAGTCCTATTACGAAGGCTCGATTCCACGCATGACAGAAACCTATTCACAGTACGCTCGAGCGCTGCTGGAAGAGATGTTGTACGGCCTGCCACAAAACTTCTGGCTGAAAGATGTGGAAGAGATCAAAACCTTAACCCGTGAGGATGTCATCGAAGCTTCACGGAAATACATCGACTTGAACAACCTGGTGATGGTATTGGTCGCTGATACCTCGAAATTCGATCTTAAAAAACTGAAGTTCCCCCACGCAGACATCTCCATCGAGATCCCCTATTAAGGAGAAAGACGCCCGTGTCCCATGTCCCACAGTTAATCCTGGCGTTGAACACGACGGATGGGGAGGAGGCCCTCCACTGGGTTCGACAGTTTTCTGGAAAGATCTCCTACTTTAAGGTGGGCCTCCCCCTTTTTGTTCGGTATGGACCTGATTGGGTACGTGAAGTCCAGAAGTTTGGTGAAGTCTTTTTAGACCTGAAACTTCACGACATCCCGGATGTTGTCTCGTGGGCATTGAAGGCGGTCTTGCCTCTAAAACCCCGTTGGATCACGGTCCACGCGGCCGGTGGCACACAGATGCTCCGGAAGGCTGCACAAGCCGTTTCCGGCACCTCAACCCAACTCCTGGCGGTCACGGTACTCACCAGTTTAGGGCCGGACGATTCCCAAGACCTATTTGGTCGTGCTCCTCAAGATGCGGTCCTGCACCTGGCTCATCTTGCTTATGAACAAGGAATTCGGGGCATTGTTGCTTCAGGACAAGAAGTGTCCGTCTTGCGGGAGGCCTTGGGGTCCGAGATCGAGTTGGTGGTCCCGGGGTTTCGACTCCAGGCCGGTCCACAAGATGACCAGGCGCGAGTGATCACCCCTGAAGACCCGAGGATTCAGCAGATTGATTACTTGGTTGTAGGGCGTGTTCTGACCCATGCCCCGGACCCGGAGGAAGCCTTCAATCGAATCCAGGAGGCCCTACAAAAAGCAGGGTCCTGATTTTAAAATCATCCACCTCTTACCCATTTCCTTGTGTAATTTGTACTGCGGTTGTAAAATTACTTCAGAAGTCGGATCAAACCGGAGGTCCATACCATGAAGATTACCAAAGAAATGGCCCTGGAATATCATACCCGGGGCAGACCAGGCAAGATCGAGGTGGTCCCGACCAAGCCCTGCATCACACAGTTGGATTTGTCTCTGGCTTATACGCCGGGGGTGGCGGAACCGGTTCGGGAGATCGAAAGGGATCCCGATCTGGCTTATCGGTATACTGCGAAGGGGAACTTGGTCGCCGTGATTTCGAATGGCACGGCGGTCTTGGGGCTTGGAGATGTCGGGGCCCTGGCCGGGAAGCCCGTGATGGAGGGCAAAGGCGTCCTCTTCAAACGGTTCGCAGATATCGATGTCTTCGACATCGAAATCAACGAAAAAGACCCCGAGAAATTGGTAGAGATTATCGCGGCGTTGGAACCTACTTTTGGCGGAATCAATTTGGAGGATATCAAGGCCCCAGAGTGTTTTTATGTGGAAGAAGAACTCAAAAAACGGCTGCAAATTCCGGTGTTCCATGATGATCAGCATGGGACCGCGATTATTTCGGGTGCCGGGCTCCTCAATGCTCTGGAGTTGGTGGGGAAAAAGATTGATGAAATCCGTGTGGTGATCAGCGGTGCTGGCGCGTCCGCGATTGCCTGTGCCAAGTTCTATATCCAACTCGGCGTGAAAAAAGAAAACATCATGATGGTCGACAGTAAAGGGGTGATTTACAAAGGCCGAAAAGAGCGCATGAACCCGTACAAAGAGCAATTTGCTGTGGAGACCGAGAAGCGGACCCTGGCGGAAGCACTGGAAGGGGCCGATGTCTTCCTCGGACTTTCCGTTGGGGGGCTTGTGACCAAGGAGATGGTAAAACGGATGGCCGATCGGCCCATCATTTTTGCGTTGGCGAACCCCATTCCGGAGATCTCCTATGAGGATGCAAAGGAAGCGAGGCCTGACGCCATTGTTGCGACGGGTCGGTCCGATTACCCGAACCAGGTCAACAACGTCTTGGGGTTCCCGTTCATTTTTCGTGGGGCTTTGGATGTAGGGGCTAAGGCGATCAACGAAGAGATGAAATTGGCCGCTGCGCGAGCCCTTGCAGCACTGGCCAAGGAGGATGTCCCAGATTCTGTCCTGAAGGCCTACGGCTTAGAATCGTTGAAATTTGGGCCGGATTACATCATCCCCAAGCCGTTAGACCCCCGAGTGCTTCTTTGGGAAGCCCCTGCCGTTGCAAAGGCGGCGATGGAGACCGGCGTAGCGCGGTATCATATCGACCTTGACGAGTACCGAGAACGACTCGAAGCAAAACTGGGCAAATCTCGCGAAGTCATGCGCATTATCATCAATAAGGCCAAGGCCAATCCCAAACGCGTGGTGTACTCCGAAGGTGAAGAATCCAAAATTATCCGTGCCGCCCATTGGGTGAAGGAAGAAGGGATCGGAGAGCCGATCTTGATCGGACGGCCCGAGGTCATCCATCAAAAGATCGAAGAACTTGGCTTGAATTTCACACCTCAGGTTGTGTATCCATCAGAGCATCCTCGATTCGAGGAATATGTACAAAAGTTCTATGAACTGCGTCAACGAAAGGGCGTGACCCTCAGCGAAGCACGAAACCTGATGCAGGTGCCGAACTACTTTGGCCCCATGATGGTGTATATGGGCGATGCCGATGCCTATATTTCGGGCTTGACCTATCACTATCCCGATGTCCTGCGGCCTGCGTTGCAGATCATCAAGACCCGGCCCGGGGTTTCTAAGGTTGCGGGCCTCTACATGATGGTCCTGAAGGATCGCGTGTTGTTCTTCACCGACGCTACGGTGAATATCGAACCAACGGCAGAGGACTTGGCGGAGATTGCGATTTTGGCCGCTGAATTGGCGAAGAAGTTTGATATTGACCCTCGGATTGCCATGCTTTCGTTTTCCAACTTTGGCAGTGTCCGTCACCCCCTGGCAGAGAAGGTTCGTCGAGCCGTTGAGATCGTCCGCCAGCGTCGTCCGGACCTGAAAGTCGATGGAGAAATGCAGGCGGACACCGCGGTGGTCCCAGAAATCGTGGAGCAGAATTATCCCTTCTCTCGCGTCAAAGATGCGAATGTATTGGTTTTCCCTGACCTGGAAGCGGCCAATGTCGCCTATAAACTCCTGGCGCGCTTAGGGGGCGCAGAAGCGATTGGGCCCATCCTGATGGGCATGGGGAAAGCCGTCCACGTCCTGCAGATGGGCGATGAGGTGAAAGATATCGTGAATATCACGGCCATTGCCGTGGTGGATGCTCAGGAACTGGAGGTCATGGCGAAGGCATAAAAGGCCTTCTGAGACAAGTGTAGAAAACCCGTCCGAACGATCTAAGGGAGAATGGCTTCGAGGGTGGATCGCTGGAGTTTGATCTCAGGGAGGGCCGTGATCCAGATCTTGAAGTCGTAAATCCAGATGCCCCCAAAGGTCGACCACCGGAAGGAGGCCCGAAAACAGTGTAAGTCTCGTTCCAAACTCAAACTCTGATCGATCATTTCATGGGTCACAAAGTTATACCCGGTCTGGTAAGAGACACGCCAGTACTTCGTAAGGTTTCCGGAGAGGGAGAGTGTGAGGTAGTTCCGGGCCGGTTCTTTCCGATAAGTATGATTGACAGTGACACTCCACCGAAGGGGACGCTGTGAGAGGGTATCCGTGGATATCTCTTCCGATGGCTGGAGCATGGCAGACCATCGGGCCGACGTGATTACCTCGATGCTCGACCAGCGCCGAGTTTCTGGGTCGTATTGTGTGTTACCTCGGATGGTAATCTTAGAACCCGGGAAAAGTTGTGCTGTCACCGTGATCGGTGTGATCTTTTGCCCTTCGGATTTCAGGTTATAGGAGAACTGGAGGCTGGAGGTCAAAAAGGTCACCCGACGCTCTTGATCCCCCCACTTGATTTTGGCTTGGTATTCGTTCGACAGGGAGAAGGACCCTTGATGAAACCCATTCAGAGGCGTGTGACCCCGGAAAGGGTCGATCCATCCCTGGTCGATGTCAGGCCGGAACCGGTAGGTCAAGGTCGGACGGAGCACCTGCAAGATCCGTTGGACCGGACCGATCCCAAATTTTGAAAGGCCGTATAAAACCGTGGTCACCGAGGTCTGGAAGGTGGGGACCATCCGGAGCCGATAGGAGGTCCCTAAGGTGTCATGATCGTAGAGCGTTACGACCCAGGAAAGGCTTGGGTTCAGTTGGAAATACCGGAAGAACCGCCAGGGCATCTGGAGATTCCCGGTATGCTCGGCGACCCAGCGGTATGCTGGGAGGTCTTGTGTGATCCCCCGTTCGAACAGGTTTTGGGTGGAGATTTGGACGGGCCCTATACTGAGGCTGGGGAGGCTCAGGGACCATCGGGGAAGGGTGCGACTGAGTGTATTGCGGACCAGATCACGCCGGTCCTCTGCAACGAGACTCATCGTGAGATTTCGCCATCGCCTCGTGTAAGAAACATAGGATACGAGTTCAGTCTGGAGCCACTCTTGCTTCTCCTCAGAATAGTCGTAGATGTAGTTCTTGTCGGAGACGTAGGAGACCTTAGCAACGAGTCGCCCCTGAGGACCGAGGTCTTGGGAGTGGTTCCCAAAGATAGACCAGCGTCGTTTGCGGGGAGACAACTCTTCGGCCCAACTCGCTGTCCACCGGCCTTCCAGGAGACCGTAAACCTTGTATGGCAAGGTGAAAGACAGACGAGGCCCCCGCTTTTCGATCAAATCCAGGGCCACCGTGAGGTCCATATAGTTGTTGATTGCCCAGTAATAAGCCAGGTTCCGGATATAGAAGCCGTCTTGGCTTTGTCGGCCGTACCGCGGTGTTAAAAAGCCGGATTTCCGCTGGTTGGCGACCGGGAAATACCAGAAAGGCAATTCCAGGATGGGGATGCCCATGATCTTGAAGATCACCGGCGACGCGATGGCCATGTCATCTTCAAACACCCGCATTTTCGGCGAATAAAATACATAGTGGGGCGGGGTTTCATCACAGGTCGTAAAAGTTCCTTCCTCAATAATCACCTCATGGGGCCCGGTCCGATAGAATCGACGTCCCAAGAGATACCCTTTTTCAATATGGGTTCGACTGTCAAAGGAAATGCCGTGCTCGGTCTCGATGTTGTAAAACAGGGAATCTCCGCGGAGGGTGTCCTTTTGTCCGAGGACAAGGACAAAACCCTTGTAGGCGCGGAGTTTTTTGTCCTGAGTCCAATAGAGGATGGAGTCTGCCCAGAGTTGGGTCTTGCCTGATTGTACAAAGGCAGAATCTTGAAGGATCACCAAGTTTTGGGGGCGATGATAGGTGATGAACCGAGCGCGGAACTGAACGGGACCGGCAAGGAGCATGAGAAGAAGAAGCGCCATAGGGCATAAAATTAATGGGCCGATGCAGGACCGTCAAGCCATTCGATATATCAGTCATGCAGAACATGAGACCCTTGCCTTGGGGGAAACCCTGGCTTCGTATTTGGTACCCCCCATGACGGTCGCTCTTTTTGGGCCCTTGGGGAGCGGCAAAACGGTGTTTGTCCGAGGGATTGCCAGAGGTCTGGGGATTGCTCGGGTTCGAAGCCCGAGTTTTCTTCTCATGCTCAAATACGAGGGGAGAGAACATGCACTTTACCACCTGGATCTTTATCGCTTAGAGCAGTGGGAGGAGTTGGTCCACCTTGGGGTCCTGGAGGTCTTTGAATATGGGTTGGTGGCCGTAGAGTGGGCCGATCGGATCCTGGATCTTTTACCCCCGGACCGGATCGAAGTCCACCTGGCCTTCCAAAATCAAGGCCGGAAGATTTCCCTCCTGGGGACCGGTCCACGATCTGGCCAGATTGTCCAAGCCCTGGTCGATCGGATTAACCCTCGTTTACAATCTCGAAATCCTTAAGAAAAGCCAACGACTCCACGCGCTCACCAGAGGGTGTGTTGAGAATCATTTGGAAATCCAGGGTCACCTCTTGAAGAATTCCCTGTATCCGCTGGTCACGGATTGTCACTGCCACAAGGTGTCCCCGCCCATAAAGCCATGCGTTGACCTGAGGAATCCACCCGGAGGGTGGGGGAGAGGAGGACTGCGTGTAATTCCATAGATGTTCGGCAATCCAGGGATAAACTTCCGTGTGCTCAATCTTTTGGCCCAGGACCTGAAAGATGGACGTTGCTTTTTCCTGAAGGGAGGGTGGAAACGAGGAGATGTTGGTATTCAGTCCAATCCCTGCCACGGCAGTCCGATTTTTGATTTCAATGAGGATGCCGCCCAGTTTTTTGTTGTGAAGGATGAGGTCATTCGGGAGTTTGATTTGGATAGGGAGGAACGTAAGGGCTCGGAGACGCGCTGCGGTGACGTAGGCGGTCCAGAGACTCAGCCCCGGAAGGCATTGGAAGGAAATGCCGCCCAGGGCGACAGAAAACCATAGCCCCCCTTCGGGAGAGAACCAGGAATGGGTTCCCCGTCCCCGGCCACGGGTTTGACGGACAGCCAAGACGATAAACGGCGGGGAGTAGCCCTGACGAAGAAGGTCAAACGCCATATCATTGGTCGAGGGGAGGGAATCGTATTGGAATGTTGCGATTTTCATTCTGATGGTGGGCGGTGGAGGACTCGAACCTCCGACCTCTGGTATGTGAAACCAGCGTTCTCACCAGCTGAACTAACCGCCCGTGTGTCTACAATTTTATCCGTCCCTTTCTAAGGATGCAAGCCTCCAAGAATATGACAATTTTGAATGTGGAGTGCTCAAAGAGGATGATTTCCACATCCACTGTATAAAAATCACCTCGGGTGTCGTTTTCCACAAGGTGTGCGGAAAGAGTTCCCCGGCTAACGCTTTTCTTCCTAAAGATGGAGCCTTTAAAGTCTCGATTTTGTCCGGAAGTAAAAGGTTTGGCCTTCAGGATGGGGGAGTTCTTGAAGTTTCCCCTGGCGGATCAACTCGGAGAGCAGGTGACTGAAGAGAACAACCGGAATCCGTGTATGGGTCCAGATAAAGGCCCGGGGAGCGATGACGTCCACCTGGTCTAACAGCATTTCCTGAAGGTCCAGGAAGGGCGCAGGCTGTCGAGGCTCAGCCCGGCGAACAAAATCCGGAAACGGATCGGGAGCCATGAGGAGTTTGCCGAGTTCATAGGTCACGACCCATGGATCTGGGACCTCCCGGTACAAGGCCAGCACCATATCAGCCTGGGTCACGCGTTTCCTCGCCATCTCCGTGATGAGGGGGAAGTCCCCTGAATAGCCTAAAGCCTTGGCAGATTCTCGGATTTTGTCTTTGAGGGAAAGAACAATTTCTGAAACGGGCTGGATTTCTCCCATCCATCGAAACTGGGCACGGAGTCCATGCGTCAAGGCCTGGTACCGGTTGATCAAATACTCGAGATAACGTTCACGCGTCAGAGCGATCCCATCAGCCGAGAAGACGTGAGCCACTACAAACGGGACAAATTCCAGCAAAAAGGTGGTGGAAATGGGGGCGTCTGCGACACGGACTTGAAGGGTTGGGTGTCGGTCAAGCCCGCTATCCATAATGTCGATACCCCAAGACCATTGTTGAGCCTCCAAAGACCCGGCGGAGGGGAAAGGGCTGGCGGCCCAACCGGCATTGTCCCACATCCGGAGACTCTGATGCCGTCCCGGGGGGCGGTAGGGATTGATCGGGGAAGAGACCGCCATGGCCAGCCAGATCGGCGACCAGTAGATGAGATCCTGGATCCGCTGTTCCAGCATTTCCAGGTCATAAAAGGTTCCCACATGGATGTGGAGCCCCAACACACCCCCTATCTTTGGGACAGTCCCCGAAATCACAGGCAGCAGGTCCTCTTTTTGACATTGTCGGGTAAGGCTCTTCAAGGCCCCTGAAAGTCGGTGCTTCAGTTCCTGGACATCCCGGAGGATCCCGGCGCGTAACTCCAGAAGGGTTGCATTCACTTCAAAAAGAAAATCCGTTCCAACCCGAAGCGCCGGATTCTCTCGCTGGATCTCGTGGGCCACTTTCAAAACAACCGATTTTTCGACAGGGAGCCCGTTGGCCTTGAGAAGCAGGAGTTCCCACTCAAAAGAGAAGGTTCGGTTCATCAGGAGACCTCCCAGTTTTCTGAACATCCCTTTCGTTGCCCTCCGGCAAGAAGTAGAAGGGCGTTCCTTCAATCCATCGAGCCTCATGTGGCTTCTCAAGTGTGAAACCGATCTGCCCCTTGGGAACTTGGAGGGACATTCCGTTGTTCCCACTATTGAGGTTTTTCCCGATGGCGACTGTAAACGTCCACTTCTGGTGGACCCACCGTTTGGGTTTTCCTTTCCATGCCGGAAGTCGGAAGTCGACGACCGGCCCCTCAGGATAACTGAGTAAGCGAGGGTGGACTGGCTCTGGGAAGTGGACAAGGGCGCACAGAGGCTCTTGAACGATGCCTAAAAGTGGAAAAGACCACTCATGGACTTCTTGGGCATGACTAAACCGAGCCGGGGGAGCAGCCCAGAGTACGTCTTCGCGGTACGGTGTACGGTAGACCACCCGAAAACGCAGGTCTTCGGGGTGCGGAAAGGCCCACTGGAGGCGTGGTGTTTGGTGAGAAGTCTGTTTGGAAGCAATGTGGATCTCTACCTGGAAAATGGGGTGTTGAGGAATCAAGCGAATCCGGGCCTCTACCCAGAGTTTCTTTTTCTTTTTCCGAAGGCCGATCTCCAGCCGGTTCCGTGGCCACCACACCTCCATGTCTTCTAACCAAGGTTTCTGGTCCGAGAGCGAGAGACCCAGTCCAAAAGGGACCAAAGCCTTACTGGCAAAGTGGTATTCTGCCGAAGGCTTCCAGACACTCTGTCCGGTCCCCATATCCTGGAGGAGAACCACGCGTCCTCCCTTCGGATCGACCCCCAGCCGGAGAAGCCCATTTTCGAGATAATACCAGGTGCGGCCGTAAATCAGTCCAGGGCCTGAATATCGATGGACACCCCTTTGAGGGGCCAGGATGGCCCGATCCACGGTCCGTCCATCGACTTTGAGGATGAGTTGCCGGGGACGATGCTTGCGAGGCCGGAGTTGGATTTGGGCCAGGGGATCTCTCCCGCCGTCCAACCGGCGACTTCCCTCCCAGAGACTCCAGAGGAGCCCCTGAGGATTGTAGAGGGTGATGGAATGATGTTCGTCAAAGAGGGGTCGTTCAAAATAGACGGGCTGGAGGATGTTTCGACTTTCTTCTGCGGTCAATAAAAGTTGTTCGCCCCGGCGGGGGATCCGCCAAAAAATGCGTTCGATCCACCCGGTCCGACCCTTGACGCCGACTTTCCCAAGGGTTCCGGGAAGGGCCCCTTGGATCCGGACCTGAAGCCGGCACCGGTGGAACCCTTCAGCAGTGGTCTCCAGACACCAAACATTCAACACCTTTGCCAGAAGCCAAAACATGCCCTTTAGGATATCTTCGGTGTATAGGATTTTCAAGGATTGGATTACAATTCGGGGGTCTTCGAGCGGGGACCGGGAGGGGGACATTCGCGAATCGCCAACGTGTTGGTGATGCCAGGCCGCTCCATGGGGAGCCCCAACAGAAAGATGAGAAAGCCGGGCTTGTCGATCTGGATATGTTGTTGAATCCAGGCTTGTGCTTCCTCTTCTAAGGCCGAGAAGTTTTTGACCGTGGACAGGACGGGGAGAACCCCATACGCAAAGGTCAACCGCCGTGCGGTGTCTCTTCTCGGGGTCAAGGCCAGGATAGGGACCTTTGGTCGTCGTTTTGCTACCCGGAGTGCGGTGGAGCCGGAATAGGTCGGGGTGACGATCATGAGGGTCGAGAGTTGAGAGGAGACGGTTACGCAAACCTCTGCCAAGATCTCGTTGGGATCGTCGTGAGGACCGTGGAGTGTGGGGAACGCAAGATGCCGTTCCGCCTCTATGAAGATCCGATGTGCCCATTGGACGGTTTCCACTGGATAGGAACCGATGGCGGTTTCTTCGGACAGCAAGATTCCGTCGGCTCCGTCCATGGCCGCTTGGAACACATCCGTGACTTCGGCTCGGGTCGGTCGTGCATGATCGACCATCGAAGCCATGGTTTGGGTCGCCACAAAGACAGGTTTGCTTTTTCGCCGTGCGATCCGGATGATCCTGCGCTGTTCGAAAGGGAGTTGTACCAGGGGAATGGCGATGCCCAAGTCTCCTCGTGCCACGATGATGCCATCGGCCAGGTCGACAATATCCTCGAGTTGGGACAGGGCCTCGCGTCGTTCGATTTTGGCGAAAAGCATGATCTTTCGATCCGCCTTTTCGAGGAGTTTTCGGGCGTCTTCCAGGTTTTCCGGGGTCTGGACATAGGAAAGGGCAATGCCATCAAAGCCCGCACGAATCCCCAGTTCTAGGAGTTCACGGTCCCGATCGGTCAGGGAGGGGAGTTTGGGTCCGTCTGCGAAGGTCACTCCCTTCCCGGCCAAAAGCAACCCGCCTTTTCGAACGAGGGTTCGAGTCGGCGGCCCTGGATCTTGAACTTCTAACTCGATATCTCCATCTCCTAAAAAGATGCGATCTCCGGGCTTCAATCCTTTGGAGAACCCGGGCCACCGGACCTGGACCCCTTCCGATGTGCCCAGCCGTTCTTCTTCGTAAAGATAGAAGATTTGACCCTTTTCAAGGCGAAGGGAGGTCCCTTGGATGGGCCCAATTCGAACTTTGGGACCGGGTAAATCTTGAAGAACTGCCAGGGTTTTGCCGGTCTCCCTTTCAATTCTGCGGATCTCTTGCAAGATCTCGAGATGGTGTTCTGGTGTCCCGTGGCTGAAGTTCAGCCGGAAAATCTGCGCACCGGCCTCTACCAAAGCCCGGAGCGTTTCCGGTGCCTCAGAAGCCGGCCCCACAGTGGCCATGATCTTCGACTTCCGGATTTCTTCAACGCGCTGTTTCATGGGGCGTATGGTCCTCCGATGGACTCCAAGGAAGCCAGGAAGTGCCGTAGATACGGAGGCTCCTGAATGATGCGGAAGCCGGTAAGGGCAGTCCTCTTTTCTGCGACTTTTTGAAATGTCCAGAGCACGTGGTCCAGATGGCTTTGTGTATACACACGTCGTGGAATAGCGAGACGGACCAATTCCTTTTCGACCATCCGATCTTTGCCGAACATCAACGACCCCAGTTCCACGGCCCGTACGCCTCCTTCCACATAGAGGGCGATCACCAACACTTGGCCCGGGAATTCGTGAGCCGGGATGTGGGGAAGCCATGCGCCGGCATCGACGTAAACCGCATGTCCTCCTGGTGGCCAGAGAACAGGAACCCCCTGCTCACGGAGTCCCTCGGCGAGGTATCGGACCTGGCCAACTCGATACGCAAGGTACCGTTCATCCAGGGATTCCCGAAGCCCCACGGCAATGGCCTCCAGATCCCGACCCGCCAATCCCCCATAGGTCAGAAATCCTTCCCAGAGCACCAGATACTGAGAGAAAGTCTGGACCCAGTCTTCTCGATCGGTGGCAATGAATCCACCGATATTTGCCAGACCGTCTTTTTTGGCGCTCATGGTGACAATATCGGCAAGTTGGAGGGATTCTCGAACAATTTCCTCGATCGTCCGTCCTGCGTACCCGTCCTCAAACGTTTTGATAAAATAGGCATTTTCCGAAGTGCGACAGGCGTCAATATGGAACGGTACATCGAACTCGTTCAGGATCTCTCGGGTCGCCCGAAGGTTTGCCATCGAAACCGGCTGTCCACCCCGGCTGTTGTTTGTGATGGTCATGGTGAAGAGAGCCACCCGCTGCCCCTCGTTCCTGAGTTTCTTGAGCGTTTTTCGGAGGGCCTCCGTGTCTACATTTCCCTGGAAGGGGTTGTCTGGAGCGGAAGCCTGGACCGGGAGTTCAATCGGGACCGCCCCTTTGGCACGGAAGTTTGCCACCGTGGTGTCAAAGAAGGTGTTGGAGATCACGGCGTCTCCGGGTTGGATCAAGGCTTCGGCCAAAATCTTTTCAGCGGCACGGCCCTGATGGACGGGGAGGACAAACCGCTTGCCCGTGTACGACTGGACGGCTTCTTGGAACCTCTGGAAACTCCGTGCCCCGGCATACGACTCATCCGCTCGCATCAACGCGGCCCACTGTTCTTGACTCATAGCACCGGTACCAGAGTCTGTTAATAGGTCTACCCAAATGGCGTCTGCAGGGATCCGGAAAACGTTATATTGTGCCTTTTGGATGATGTGAAGCCGTTCTTCACGGGAGGGGAAGGCGATGGGTTCCACCATCTTGATCCGGAAAGGCTCTAATGGGTGTGTAGCCATGGATTTCCCCCTTTCGTCTTTGAAAAAGCCAGAACCTCTTCGGGCATCACTTCCCCAAATATATAGACAAATCCGGTGGTGTTCAATCCGTGGAGTCGTTTCAGGGCATTGATTCTCAAACGATTCTAAGTTGGTTGGCAGACGAAAGGGGCAGTCCAAAAGGCAGTAACATACCCTGCGAAGTCACGATATCTACTGTTGACGAATGTGATAGCGTCGGACGTGTATCGAGGAGAGTAGAGGAGGGTTGTGTGTACGACCAGAGGGCAAGGGGCAGAATTCACGATCCAGGCCTTCTTCTGATTCCGTTTCAACATATTTCAGGACTTGGCAATGTGTAAGTTTGACCCCCTGTGGGGATACACCTATAATAGGAGCCATGAAGGTTTCTCTTCTCATCCCCGCATACAACGAACGCGAGAACATTCCGGAACTTTTGGAAACCACTCGGGAATTCTTCGAAAAGAACGCCATTCAGGACTGGGAAATGATCGTGATCAACGATGGCTCCACCGATGGTACCGGAGAACTCCTGGAAGAACTTAAGCCACGATACCCCTTTTTAAAGGTCGCTCATCACCGAAGAAACCAGGGGGTCAGTGCAGGACTCTTAACCGGATTTCTCCATTCTTCAGGGGAGATCCTTGTGTATTACGCTGCAGATATGCAGTTCTCGTTAGAAGATGTCAAGCGGATGGTGGAAACCATGGAGCGGGAGGGTGTCGATATTGTGGCAGGCAAAAAGGTGGGGAAGTATGAGAAGAAGTTGGTTTCGAAGATTTATAACTGGCTTTCCGCAAAGTTGTTTGACCTACCGGTAACGGATCTGAATTCGATGAAGGCGATGCGCCGTGAGATCTTTGAAGAGATCCCGATGAGAAAAGATTGGCACCGTTACATCATTCCCCTTGCGTACCACAAGGGCTTCAAGGTCACCGAAATTCCTGTAACCCTCTATCCCAGGAGGCATGGTGATAGCAAATACAAAGGGGTAGGGAGAATTTTGATCGGTTTTTTGGACCTCATTGCGGTCAAGTTTCAAATTACGTTCATGCAGAAACCGATGCTCTTTTTTGGAACACTGGGCCTCTTTTCGATGGCGGGGGGTGTGGTTGTCGGTCTTGTAAGCCTATACCTTCGGTTTATCCTCCATCATGGCTATCGTCCCTTGGCTTATTTGGTCATGTTGTTGATCTTGATGGGGCTGATCCTTTTTGCCATCGGATTTTTAGGCGAATTGATCGCCGCTCAAAACGATCGTATGGAACTCTTCCTCCGGCAACAAAGCCAGAGGAGGACATAAAACGAAAGGAGGCCATCCATGAAGCGGGTCGTTCTGTGGCTCTTTGCGGGTGGGGTGGTCCTCGGTGTATCGCAGAATGGGTGGGGAATTGAACGGGTTTTAAAACCGGATTCCTCTCCAGAAGAACGGGTTCGTGTCGCAAAGCAATACAAAGATGTCGAAATCCCATTGGGAGACAGTGTTTTTGCCATCGTGAACACCAACAAAGGAACGTTTAAAGTCATCCTCTATCCAAAAGATGCCCCCATCACGGTCCAGAACTTCGTCCGCCTTTCCCTTCTTGGATTTTATGACGGTCTAACCTTCCACCGCTATGTCCCGAACTTTGTCATCCAAGGAGGGGACCCTTATGGAAAAGGGTACGGCGATGCTGGGTATACCATCCCTTTAGAAATTTCCGAGAGAAAGCATGTGATGGGAGCCCTGGGAATGGCCCGAGCGCAGGATCCGAATTCTGGAAGCTGCCAATGGTATATCACCTTGAAAGCCACCCCATTTTTAGATGGCAAATACACCGTATTTGGGAAAGTGATTGAGGGTATGGATGTGGTATTAAAACTCCGTCAAGGAGATGTCATTGAAAGAATTGATATTGAAGGGGTTGAGTCCCAAAAGGAGTGAAGGATATGAAAAGGTTTCCTACGGTACGGCCCGGTAAGGGCTGGATTACAATCCCCGAGATGGTCGAGCGATCCGCGCAAGAATTTTCCAGCGCGGTCGCTCTCAAAATGCGAGATGGGCAAGGATGGCGAGAATATACGTATTCGGATCTGGGTGAAATTATTCCCAAACTGGCTGCGTTCCTCAAAAGCCAAGGGTTTCAACCCGGTGACCGAGGGGCTGTACTCGGTGAAAACCGCCCGGAATGGGGACTCTCTTACTTTGCCATCTCCTGGGCCGGCGGGATTGTGGTGCCCTTAGACTCCCGGGCGACCCTCCATGAATGGCGACATATCAACCTTGACGCGGAATGCAAGGTGATTTTTACAAGCCAGCGTTTCCTACCCGATGTTCTCGAATTTGCCCCTGATGTCCCCTCCCTCAAAACCATTGTGGTCATGGACCCGCATCCCGAACTCCCGAATATTCCCCAACTAAGCACACAAAATCTGGAGCCTGTTCCTCGCCACCCCTTTGACTTAGAGGACCTTGCTCTGATCCTTTACACCTCCGGAACGACCGGTAGTTCGAAGGGGGTCATGCTCACCCACAAAAACATCATGTCCAATGTGGATGCAGTGTATCAGTGTATCGAGTATGGGGTCGGCGATACCTTCTTCTCTGTATTGCCCATACACCATGTGTTTGAGGGAACCGCGGGTTTCCTTACCCCCTTATACAACGGCGCAACGATTGTGTACGCTCGATCGCTTCGTCCCAGGGAAATCCGGGAAGATATGTTGGCCTCACAACCGACTGTGATGTTGGTGGTTCCCCTGCTGTTGGAAAAAATCCTGTTAGGAATTTACCGGGAAGTTCGGCATGCACCTGTGATCAAAAAAGGCCTCTTCCACCTTTTGAAGGGAACGAGCAAGGCCTTGAATCCCATTTTGGGTGGGAAAGCCGCTCACGTACTCTTCAAGAAGGTCCGTGCACAGGCAGGGTTCGGAAACATCCGTTATGTGATCAGTGGTGGGGCCGCGTTACCGCAATGGGTCGCCAAAGGCATGGAAGAACTGGGCTTCCCGGTTCTTCAAGGATATGGCCTCTCCGAGACAGCACCCGTACTCACGGTAAACCCCCCCGATAAACCGAAGAATGCCTCCGTCGGACTTCCCATTCCTCACGTCGAAATTAAGATTGTGGATCCAGGGCCCGATGGGATCGGCGAGATTGCAGCCAAAGGCCCCAACGTCATGAAGGGCTATTACAAAAATCCTGAAGTGACCAAAGAGGTTTTCACAGAAGATGGTTGGTTCCTGACCGGAGACCTTGGGTATATCGATGACGAAGGATACCTTTACATCACCGGCCGAAAGAAGTCTGTGATTGTCACTCGGGGCGGAAAAAATATTTATCCCGAAGAGATCGAAGCCCATCTAAGCCAATCGCCCTATATTGCTGAAATTCTCGTGCTCATGGGAATTCACCCCGTATCTAAGGACGAAGAACTCCAAGCGATTGTCTATCCTGATTACGATGCACTGGACGCCTACGCCCAAGAGCATGGCAAAGAACTCACGGAAGAAGACATTTACAAAATTATTGAACAGGAAATTGAAAGACTCTCGAAGGATTTGGCTCCCTACAAACGACCTCGTCGATTCACCATCCGGGAAGAGGAGTTTCCTAAAACAACCACCAGAAAAATCAAACGGTACCTGTTTGAAAAACCTTACAAGGAACTCCGCGAGGGCGGAAAGCCTGCCTCTTCGTAAAAGTTCAGGAACTCTGTAAACGTTGAGTGTGTAAGTTTTTTATCTTGATCCGCGGGATCGGCTCGTGTACATTTAGAACATGTACCTCCTCCTTCTTGTCACGGCCCTCTTGGGCAATACTTTGATTTTGGGAGAGCAAGCTTTATGGTCTGATGCTCTTCCGTGGGTAAGTACCGTGGTCTTTTTGGACTACGATCTGGATGGGGATCTGGATCTTTTCTTGGGATCGGAGGAGGTGAACCAGTCCCAATTCTTGGAGAACACAGGGGATTTCACCTTTCTCGATGCCACAGAAGGCATTGGCCTGGATCTCTCGTCAGGAATCTTATGGGCCATTCCAGTCGACTGGGATCAAGACGGTGCCTCGGATCTGGCCCTTGTGGAGACTTACGATGATCGCACGCTCAAAGTTTACAAAAATCAGGGTGGGACCTTCACTCCCTATCTTGCACTCCCCCTTCCTGCACCCCCTACCGGGTCCCCGCTCCTTTATGACTATGATCAGGACGGTACCCCTGATCTCTTTCTACCCTGTAAAACGGGTCTGTTTCTCCTTACCCACTTGGGGACCCCTGATCTCCATTGGACACCGCTCCTGAAGGATATCCGTCCCCAGGAACTCCTCATCTTTGATGCAGGCCGCGATGATACTTTAGATCTCCTGATCCGCACCCCAACGGAATGGCTTTTGTGGAAAGACTTTGAACGGGAGGGACCCGTTACTCAGGTGGCCCCTTCGACATCCATGCTTTTCCCGTTATCCATCACCCCCGACTCACAAACGGACTATCTTTCTTTAGACGCCACAGGAAATCTCTCGCTGGTGTCGATCCACACCTCCCCCCAGTGGATCGGAACGCTCTCCCCATCCGGGAACACCATTCTCAAACTGTCACCTCTTTATATGCAACAAGGGGCTGTGGTTGCACTTGCACTTACCAGTAGTGGGACCCTCTCTGAAGTCAAACTTTCTGACTTTACATGGACTTCCCAACCACTCCTTCAGAATATCCAGGATTTCAAGGTTGTCTCTCTGGCCAAGGACCCTCCCTTACAAATCCTGGTCCTTCGCAGTGACAGTGTATTTCTCTATCCCTTGAGGGTTCCGTCCTTGCTTCGATTCGGTCCTGCGGACTCTGTGAACGAGCGACTGTGTCTTCTCAGCCAATTCCGGGTGTACATCGGTCCTTGGACGGCCTATTACCGCCCCGTATTTTCTACTCAGAGCATTTTTTACACCTGGTGGGCTTCCTTGGTGCCGGACTCCATTGTCGCCTATTGGGGGACGGGGTCCAAAGTCACATCCTCGGTCTCTACCCTTGTGGACAGTGTGTTCCCGATTCCTCTGGCGCCAACCGAGGAATACTCTTCTCCATCGGAGCCCATCCTCAATCTATTGGAAATTTATCCGAATCCCGCGACTCAGTACGCGCAAATTCGCTATGTGATTCCTGAGGCGAGCCTTGTAGAACTGACCCTTAACACATTGACAGGGCAACAACTTCGTGTTCTTGAAAGGGCAGTGAAGGCTCCCGGGACCTATACCCTCACATTGGATCTTCAAGACCTCCCGCCTGGACATTACCTCGTCAATCTTCGGTTGAACGGCGAAACTCATCAGAATAAACTCATCGTCCTGCGTTGAGATGGACTTCGTCGAGATCCTCCGTGACAGGGTTCCCCCTGTCTTTTTCCAGGATCACATCTATGTGGTGGGAGGGACTGTCCGAGATTTTCTTCTCAACAAGCCGATCCGAGATATTGACTTGGTGATCGTCGGACGGGCTCGAACGTTCCTCCAACGACACCGCGTCCCAGGTCGAGTTATCCCTTTGAAACCCGAAAATGATGAGTTCCGGATTGTCCTCCCAAACGGGACCTGGATCGACTTCACGGGGATCCGTGGTCCCGATCTCATCACAGATCTTGAGGAAAGGGATTTTACCATCAATAGCATCGCCGTTTCCATCGATGGGCGATTCTGGTTTGACCCTACCCACGGAAAACAGGATCTCCAAGCACGAACGCTGCGAACATTCCGCATGCGAAACCTTCGAGCGGATCCTTTACGACTACTCCGAGCATTCCGGTTTCAAGCCCAACTCGGGTTTTCCATCGAACACCGCACTCAGCAGTGGATTTCACGACTCTCCTCACGGCTCTCCGAGGCTGCCCCTGAACGCATCCATTACGAACTGATCGAACTCTTCTCGGGCCATGATGTCAGTCTTGCGTTGAAAAATATGCGAACGATGGGGCTTTTGGAGGTCATCTTCCCTGAACTTCGAGCCATGGCCATTACGGATCAGCGATATGAAACCGCTCAGAATCTCCTCGACCACACCCTCCATGTCGTAGAACTTTTAGAAGGGTTCCTTCACAACCTGGAGGCATCTCCACTTTCCTTCGCGGCCGCAGAGATTGCCCAGACCATGGAGCAAGATCACCACCAGGCTCTCCTCCTGATGGCAGCTCTGTTCCACGACATTGGGAAACCCCCAACAAGATCCGTTGAGCCCAATGGACGAACGAGATTTCACGGACACGAACGTGTCGGTGCAGAGATGGTCGAAGCACTGTGCAAACGCCTGAGATTCTCCAATACGGAGATCCGCACACTCACCTTTCTGGTCCGACATCACATGTATCCGCATCACCTGGCATGGGACGAACACATGACGGATCGTGCGGTTGCCCGATATCTTCGAAGAATGGGAGAGTGGGCATTTCCTTTGATCCTCCTTGCGATCGCCGATGCCCTGGCCTCGCCTCCTGAACTCATCGGCATCGATCGGCATGTTCTCCTGGCAAAGCGCCTAAAAGACCTAAAAGAACGACAGGCCCAGCAAGGCCCCAAACGGATTCTTACGGGACACGATCTTCAAGCCCTCGGCATCCCACCGGGTCCGATCTATCGAAAGATCTTGGAGACCATTCAGGATGAGTACGTGGCCGGATCCATCCGAACCAAAGAGCAGGCTCTTCAGCGTGCGAAAGAACTGTGGAATCCCCTCGTCGTTCAATCCACTGAAAAGAATCGCACCCCCTCCAAGAACTGAAATCCTTAGTATTACTTCGCCGGTCGAACCGCGACGAAGATCGTGATTTGCCCTCGTTTGAGTTTGAAAATCACCGGTTTTTTCGACCCTTCGAACTTCTTCTTGGCCTCTTTGAAATCTGCCAGCCCTTTGATCTCGAAATCTTGGACCTTGAGAATCACGTCCCCTTTCTGGATCCCGGCATCGGATGCTTTCCCTTCGGGATCCACTTTGAGTACGACCACGCCTTCTCTCTCTTCGATCCCAAGGGCCTGTGCCTCTTCCGAACGGACATCTGCAACCTCCATCCCCAGCCACTCCACTTTCCCCGGTTCGTAACTCTCTTCTTCTTTTCCGGGGCCTGCTTCGCTGATCTCCGTCGGGAATTCTGTTAAGGTCGCCTCGAGGATTTTCTCCGTCCCATCAGGCTTCCTGACCTTCATGGTCACTTTCGTCCCAGGGGCGAGGTCTGCCACCATGATCCTGAACTTCTGGACATTCGGGACCGGTTTGCCATTAAATTCGAGAATCAAATCCCCTTCTTCCAGCCCGGCTTCTTCCGCGGGTGTCCCGGGTAACACTTCTGCAACCAGGACCCCGGTGGGTTCTTCCAGGCCGTAAGCCTCAGCCAGATCTGCATCGACATCCTGCGGTCGGATCCCGAGGTACCCTCGGACCACCCGGCCTTTTTCAATCAACTGGTCCACTACATGCTTCGCCAAGTTAATCGGGATCGCAAATCCTATCCCGACGAAACCGCCTGAAGGGGTGGTAATCGCTGCGTTAATGCCAATCACTTCCCCTCGAATATTCACCAAAGGGCCGCCGGAGTTGCCGAAATTGATCGCTGCATCGGTCTGGATGAAATCTTGATACGACGGGCCTTCCGGCAAGGCCAATCCAGAGCGTCCCTTTGCGCTTACGACCCCGACCGTCACGGTCCGCTCCAATCCAAATGGATTCCCAATCGCAATCACCCAATCACCGACTTGAATGCTATCCGAGTCTCCCAAGGGCGCAACGGGCAATTCCTCTTTACTTTTGATTTTCAATACCGCGATATCCGTGCGGGGATCTTTCCCGACAACCGTCACATCCTCACCCCGATATTCCTTCTTGTTGGAAAGTTTCACGATGATTCGATCGGCATCCTTGATCACATGGTTGTTTGTCAAGATGTAGTAAAAGTCCCCATCCCGGCGGAAGATAAATCCAGATCCCAGACTGGTGCTCTTTTGAGGTTCCTCGGGAATCCCCTTGAAGAATTCCCGGAAAAACTCTTCGAAGGGCCCTTTAAACTCGGGGATTGGAGGATGTTTCACCATGTGCTCTGCCGAAATGTTGACGACAGCCGGTTGAACCATGTGAATCGCTTTCGCAAATGGCCGTTCCGGTGTACTTTGAATCACGGCGGGGGCTTCCGGAGCACTGGGCTCTTGGGCCTCAGACCGGGTATGCAAATTCAAACTTGAGGTAAACAAAACACCCACAATGATCCCAGCAACAAGGGACTGAATGGCAATGATCCATCGTTTCATTTCTCGTCACCTCCTCAAATTTTCTTTAAAAGGATGTCCCAAACTGAATATGGGGCATCCATTGTTTCCGAGCCAACCCATAGGCCAGATCGAGCCCAATCACTCCAACCATTGGGACCTCCATCCGGATCCCGATCCCCACCCCTTTCTTTGTGTTCCAGAGGTTGATCATCCCAGAGTGTTCCCAGGCATCACCGATGTCTACAAAGGCCAGCACGTACATCTGTTCGGAAACTCGATAGCGCTCTTCCACGGTGAAGATCCCATACACCCGTCCTCCAATGTTCTGTCCGTTTCGCCTCGGTCCCACACTCCGGAACGGATATCCTCGCAGTCCATAGGGACCGATATCCCCAAGATAGAACCGCTCGTAGAAGGGAACATCTTCTCGTTGATACAGGCCACCGATATAGCCTCCCTTCAGGGAAACCACAGTGATCCATTTTTCCAGAGGCCAATACTGAGCGACCTCAAACTCCGGTTTGAGGTAGTGGACAGTTCCCCATAAGGGGCCTCCAGCCAATTCCAACGTCAGTCCGACCCGCCGCCCTTCGGTGGCGTTGAAAATCCGGTTCCGTGAATCATAGAGGATCCGGGTGGTTACAGCAGAGGTCCACAGTGGGCTTCGTTCTTGCCAGAACCGGAACTCAGGCAAGTTTGAGAGCCCTTCTGCCAAGTCATAGAGTTCGATCCGTTCCAACCGATAGGTTGTTGTTAACTGCCAATAGTCATTCCAGAGACGGCGAGAATAGGTCAGGGCTCCCCCTTGGCGTCGGGTAGTGTAGTCCGTGAGGTAGGTAGAAACGTCGTAAATTTCTGCCCCTAAGGAATGACGTTGACCAAAGAGATACGGCTCCGTGAAGCCGAACTGAAAGTTTCGGCGTTTTGACCCGTATTCCAAGAGCAGATTCAGCCTCTGTCCTCGACCCAGGAAATTTGGGTTCTGCAATTGTACGTAGAGAGAAGGACCGTAAGTTGCTGAATAAGACCCCCCGAGCCCCATCTGACCCGTCGGTTTCTCTTTCACCCGGAAGACCAGGTCAATGTACCCAGAGTCCTCTGTCGGAACAAAATCGAGGTTCACACTCTCAAAGTAGTTCAGGAAATAGAGATCGCGCTGACTCTTGATGGCCAAGGTCCGGGAAAAATACTTACCCGGAACCAGATCAATTTCTCGCCGAATTACACTCTCATAGGTTTTGGTGTTTCCCACAATCTCAATTTTCCGGACTTTGACCCGGATCCCCTCCTGGATATGGAACACCACGTCAATCACCGAGTCCGAGACGAGCCGTTCTTCTGGCTGGATATTCACATAAATGTACCCCGAATCTCCATAAAGCCCTGCGATCGTGGCCACGGCCTCGTCAATTCGACTCTTTCTGTAAACCCCTGGGGTGTAATAACTCTTACCCAACACAGCCTTCAGGCGTTCCACCAAGGGGGGCCGATCCCGCTGAAGATCCACATAGGCTCGCAGTAGGGAATCGGAAAACACCTCGTTCCCTTCAAACTCTGTACGGCCGAACCAATACCGTTTTCCTTCGGTCAAATAAACCGTGATGTAAAGGCCATCCTCACGGTAATCCAAACGGGTGGAGTCGATCGTCGCGTTGGGGAATCCGTGTTCCCGATAAAAGTCTAAAATCTTGTCCAGATCGTCGGGCCAGGCATCCGGCAGAAACCGAGCCTTCCGATACCACCTCTTTTCCCGGTTTTTCATCAAGACTTCCAGGGCCTCATCCGGATAGTGTTGATTCCCCACGATCTCAATATTTCGGATGATATACGAGGAGCCTTCCTGGATGTGAAAGGTGAGATCGGCGTAGCCCAGAGAGTCTGGCGGAGCAATCTCGGGTCGAACCTGAACTTTCAGAAATCCTTTTTCCTGATACACCCCTTCAATCGTTCGTGTCCAATAGAACAAACTGCGTTTTGAAAGGGGGGTCCCCCTTCGAATCATCAAGGTGTCCTGGAGGAATTTGGTTTTGACTTTTTCATTGCCATCAAAAATGACCCGATTCACACGGGGATTCTCTGTTACCGTGAGAATCACGTTTGCTTGGTTATTGTGGAATTCAACCTCTATGGAGAGATCGTCAAAGAGCCACGATTTATACAGCCGCCGGAGTCCATTCCGGATGTCTTCCATACGGTAAGTTTGCCCCTCTCGGACGCCGAATCGGGCGAGGACACCCTCCGCATGGTACCATTTCAGTCCACGGACCTCAATCCGTTGGACTGTAAATATCGGAGTTACCTGGATGAGCAATAAAAGCCAAACGGTCATCTGGTTTTGAGATCACTCCTTTCAAAAGAGAGGGCCCGCGTTATAGTCCCCCTGTGGTTTCCGCCAAGAGACCTTCAATATGGAACTTCAATGCATCGCCGAACACATCGGCGACCACAGCGCTCCCCTCTCGGATTTCGCCTTTCAAAATGGCTTCCGAAAGGGGTTCTTCGATGTATTTCCGAATCACCCGGCGCAGGGGACGCGCCCCAAACTCGGGATCATAGCCCTTCTCCGCTAAGAACTTCCGCGCGTCGTCCGTCAGTCGAATGGTGATATTCTTTTCCGACAAGCGTTCTTGCACGCGCTTCATCATAATGTCCACGATCTGGACCATATCTTTGAGGTCTAAGGGACGGAAGATGATGACTTCATCAATTCGGTTCAGGAACTCTGGTGGCACAATTTTCTTCAATTCTGCCCGCAGGGTCTCCTGGAGTTCCTGGAAGTCCAATTCACTCGAACCCGTCTTAAAGCCCATGGACTTGGATGCTCGGATGTTCCGGGTCCCGATGTTGGATGTCAAAATGATCACCGTATTCCGGAAACTGACCCGACGGCCAAAGGAATCGGTCAAAACCCCCTCTTCTAAGATTTGTAGAAGCAGGTGGAACACATCGGGATGGGCCTTTTCAAACTCATCAAAGAGCACCACCGAATAGGGGTTTCTCCGGACCCGTTCTGTGAGTTGTCCGCCTTCTTCATAGCCCACATACCCGGGGGGTGCCCCAATGAGTTTGGAGACATTAAAGCGTTCCATGTACTCCGACATGTCGAGTTCAATCAGCGCATCCTCATCGCCAAAGAGGAACTCAGCCAAGGCTTTGGCGGTTTCCGTCTTTCCAACACCGGTGGGACCCAGGAAGATGAAGGAGCCAATGGGGCGTCGAGGATCTTTGATCCCCGCACGAGAACGGCGAATCGCACGGGCCAAGGCGGAAATGGCCTCTTGCTGCCCAACCACCCGCTTCATCAATGCCTCTTCCATGTGGATGAGTTTCTCTTGCTCTTTCTCACTGATCTTGAGAAGCGGGATTCCGGTCCACCGGCTGACCACTTCGGCTACATGCTCCGCGGTCACTTGTAAGGCCTCGGACTCGGAGAGTAACCGACGCTTGCGTTCCGCGATCCGCTTCTCCAGGGATCGCTCCCGATCCCGCAACTGGGCTGCGCGCTCGAACTGTTGATTCTCCACCGCTTGAGCCTTGAGGCGCTTGATGTGTTCTAACTCTTCCTTGAGGCGCTCCAGTACTTCATCCGTGGCCGCCGAGGAAAGTTTTACCTTTGCCCCTGCTTCGTCTAAGACATCGATTGCCTTGTCCGGTAACTGACGATCCTGAATGTATCGATCCGAAAGCTTTGCGGCAGCTTCTATCGCCTCGTCGGTATACACAACGCCGTGGAAATGCTCATACTTCGATTTCAGGCCTCGCAGGATTTCAATGGTTTCTTGCACCGTCGGCGGCTCCACAATGATCGGCTGGAACCGACGTTCAAGAGCCCCATCCTTTTCAATGTATTTCCGGTATTCTTCCAAGGTCGTTGCCCCGATGACCCGGATGAGGCCTCGGGCCAGGGCGGGCTTCAAGATATTGGAGGCATCAATCGCCCCTTCCGCGGCTCCGGCTCCGACCACCGTATGGACCTCGTCAATAAACAGAATCACATCCGGAGCGCGTGAGGCCTCGTTCACGATGGCTTTTAAACGTTCCTCAAACTGCCCGCGATATTTCGTCCCAGCAACAATGGCCGCCAAGTCCAGGGCCAAGATCCGCTTGTCTAACAGAACATCCGGGACTTTCCCCTGAACGATTTTCTGTGCCAGACCTTCAACGATGGCTGTTTTCCCGACACCGGGTTCCCCGATTAAGACGGGGTTGTTCTTCTTTCGGCGTGAGAGGATCTCGATCATCCGCTCGATCTCTTTCTCACGCCCGATCACGGGGTCCAGTTTCCCCTCCCGTGCCAACTGCGTTAAATCAATGGAGAAGTTATCCAGCGTACGGGTCTGAGATTTCTGCTGACCCCGGCCACCGGGTTGCCCCGTTTGCTGGCCGATGGTCTTCATGACCTCTTCCGCGACGACCTCCAAATCGATTCCCAATCCCACAAGGATCTGGGCCGCCACGCCTTTTCGTTCACGAAGGAGACCGAGCAATAAGTGCTCTGTCCCGATGTAGTTATGGCCCAGTTTCCGTGCCTCCTCCATAGCGAAGTGGAGAGAACGGCGCGCACTGGGATTCAGGGGTAACTCGGTCATGGGGACAGGATGTTTCCCAGGGGGGACCATATCCTCCACAGCCTGTCGGAGCATATTGAGTTCCAGGCCCAGGTTGGAAAGGACCATTGCGGCCATCCCCTCTCCAATGCGAGCCAGGCCCAAGAGAAGGTGCTCTGTGCCAATGAAGTTATGCATCAAACGAAGGGCCTCTTCCCGGGCCAAATAAAGGACTCGCTTGGCTCGCTCGGTGAAACGTTCGCTGTAGTACACGGTTTATCCCCCCTGAGCGTTTTTGGCTTGAGACACTGCTAATGCCCCTTTTAACATGGCCTCTTCTTCTCGAAAGTCAATTGCGAAACTCCCGAGATCGTGCGATGCCTGATAGGCTTTTAAAAGATCCAGTGCACGCTGGTATTGTCCAGCGAAGCGCAACGCACGGATTTGTTTCAACGTGAGATAGGTCTGATAGGCTTCGACGGGAATCTTCTTGGCGGCTTTTGCATAAAGCGAAACCGCCTTCTCGAAGTCCCCTTGATCCAGAGCCAGGTCCCCCAACTTGGCAAGGGCGAACGCTTCTAAGTAGGGATCCCGAATGCCAGATTTAAGAAAGGCGTTCAGATGTTCTCGGGCCTGTGCGGTATCCCCTCGATCCAGAGCCAATGTGGCCAAGTAGTAGTGCGCCTTTTTCCCTTCTTGGGTCCGACCATACGTGCTCACCAGGGTATTCAACATTTTGGAGGCGTTTGAGGTATCATTGCTTGCAAGATACGTAATCGCTTGAAGGAGGCCAAGTTCAGCGGTGGGATTCGGTCGAGGTTTGTTGAGGCCTCTATAAATGGAGAACAGGAGGAGAATGGCGATCAGGCCACCGGTCCAGTAAAGCCGTTCCGGCTTGGCCATCAAGGCATTGAACGCCTTGGTCAGGAACTCCCTGACTGGGTCGTGTCTCAGTTCTTTTTTCGTAAGTTTTGCCATGCTGTCACCCGCTCAAATTATACCTGTCCCTTGTAAACAAGTCAAGGAAACACGCAGCATAGAGAGATCTTGCAAAGCAATTGCCAGGGGGAAAGAAAAGGGGCGGCCCGTATACGGGCCGCCCCACAACCGTCTGCATTCCTCTATCAGCCAGAGGCCGAAACCGTTGCCTCTTCAGGGAGAGAACCGTGGGTCTCCTGGTGCCTTTTCAGCAATTTTTCCCACTCGTGGTCTACAAAACGCTGGATGTAATCGACCTGTTCCTCCGTCAGATGCCGGAACCGGCCCTGCATTTTCAGGTAGTCCAAAACCGGACGGCCTTCCGGCCAGTAGTTGATGGTCCACCGTTCACCGTCCTCGATCTCAAACAAGGGGAAGACTTTGGTCTCTACAGCCATACGAGCAACCTTGATCGATTGATCGGAGGCGATTTTCCATCCCGGTGGACATGGGGACAAGATGTGGATAAACCGAGTGCCTTGAATCTCCTTGGCTTTGAGGAACTTCCGGACAAGGTCGTCCGGGAACGCAATGGTTGCGGTCGCGACATACGGGATCCGATGGGCAGACATGATCTCCACGATGTTCTTCTTGGGTCGCTCTTCGGGGTGTTTGACCGGGGTGGTCGTGGTCCACGCACCGTATGGGGTCGCACCGGACCGTTGGATGCCCGTGTTCATGTAGGCCTCGTTGTCATACACGACATAGATGATGTTTTCGTTCCGCTCGGCAGCCCCGGAGAGGGCCTGGATCCCGATGTCGAAGGTTCCACCATCCCCGGCCCACGCTAAAACCGTAACATCTTTTTCGCCTTTCACATCCAGAGCCGCGCGGATCCCCGAGGCCGCAATCGCAGCCGTCTCAAAGGCAGTATGGAACATGGGGATCTTCAAGGCGTGATTGGGCCAGGCCCCATCAATGATGGTCCAACAACAGGCAGGGACCGTAATCATCGTCTTGGGCCCCAAGGCTTTCAAAGCCAAACGCATGGCCACGGTCGCGCCACAGCCCTGGCACGCGAGATGGCCAGGATTCATCCACTCCTCGCGATTGACCTCTTTCCAATACCAACTCATAATCGGACTCCTTTCCAAATGATTTCCTGAGGTTCGGTTCGGGACCTCAGGTCTTCGTAAATCGCTTCGATGTCTTCCGCCCGAATGTCGCGTCCACCCAAGCCGGTCACATAGCCGAAGAGGAGGGGAGCACCGGATTGTCCATAGAGGGCACTCTTGATCTCCTGGTAGAAAATTCCGTGATGTCCATAAGAGAGATTTCGATCGATGATCCCCACCTTTTTCCGACCTCTCAAAGCCTGCCGAATGTCCTCGAACGGGAACGGCCGGAACATCCGGAGTTTCAGGAGACCGACCTTGTGCCCCTTCTCCCGGAGTTTCTGGACTGCATAACGTGCCGTCGAGGTTGTGGAACCTGCGGTAACCAGTACTTCCTCGGCATCTTCCAGCATAAAAGGCTCCAACGTGTCGTAGGTCCGGCCAAAGAGTTCTCCAAACCGTTGTCCCTCTTCTTTAAACACCTGTATGGCACGTTCATGGGCCTTCTGGAGTTTGTATCGAAACTCGAAGTAGACCTGTGGATCTGCCAGACCGCCAATGACTTGCGGGTTGTCAAAGTTCAGGGCATAAGGATTTTGATAGGGGGGAAGGAACGCATCTACCACCTCCTGGGGATAGATCTCCACCGGCTCAGAGGTGTGGGACAGAATGAACGCATCCAGCACAATCATCATCGGCAGAAGCACCTGCTCGGCGACTTTGTACCCCAAGATCACGAAGTCGAGGGCCTCCTGGTTTGATTCCGCATAGAGTTGCATCCATCCGGTATCTCGTTGGCTCAAGGAATCGTTTTGGTCCGTCCAGATGGACCAGGGGGCAGCCAAGGCGCGGTTGACGTTGGCCATCACAATGGGAGCGCGGACCCCTGCGGCCCAGTGGAGCATTTCGTGCATGAGCGCCAATCCCTGGGAAGACGTCGCGGTAAACGCACGGGCCCCAGCAATGGAGGCCGAAATGCACCCCGCCATGGCCGAATGCTCGGACTCCACCGTGATGAACCGGGCCTTCAAGTCCCCCTCCGCCACCATCTCAGAAAGCAATTCTACGATCGTGGTCTGCGGGGTGATGGGATACGCAGCAATGACCTCGACTCGAGCGAGTTTTGCCCCGTAGGAAACCGCATGGTTCCCCGTAATGACTTTCATTTCGCTTTTTTCCAGGACCTTCATGGCAACCTCCTCAAAACAGCCGTTCCTGTTCCATGTCTATGACACCCCGCGGGCACTCTGCTGAGCAAATCCCGCAACCTTTACAGTAGTCGTAGTTGATCTGTGGCTTGTTGTCTACCCACTCAACCGCCGCATCGGGACAGAAGACATAGCAGTTGCCACAACTGTTACATGTCCCGCAGAGGAAGCACCGCTGGACTTCTTGCAAGGCCAATTCCTTGTTAAACCCAAGGATTTCTTCCCGATCGTAGGCTCTAATTCGTTCTTCTACCGGGAGTTCAGGGACCGCGACGCGCGGCTTCTTTTGGAAATATTCCATCTGGATCAAGAGGAAGGACACGGTCTTTGGCAGGGGCTGGGGTTGGAGTTCCTCGCCCATGACATAGGCGTGGATATGCTCCGAGGCTCGACGGGCCCAACCGATGGCTTCGACGACCGTCGCCGGTCCACTCACCACATCCCCACCCGCAAAGAGCCCCGGGATCGCGGTCTTCCCGGTCTTCTTGTCAGCCACCAACCAGCCGTGGTCATCCAGCACTTCCTTTGGGAGGAACGACGTGTCGACATATTCTCCAATGGCTGTGATGACGGCATCGTATTCCTCCTCAAACTCGGAGCCTTCGATGGGGACCGGACGCCGACGGCCTGACCGGTCCGGCTCCCCCAACTGCATTTTGACACAAGTTAAGACGATCTTGCCGTTTTTCTTTTCTGCTTTGATGGGTTGCGTAAGATACTGGAATTCGATCCCGTCCTCGATAGCACGCTCAATTTCTTCCTCTAAGGCTGGCATTTCCTTGCGAGTCCGACGATACAGGAGGACGGGCTCCGCCCCCAACCGGAGGAGTGTCCGGATCACATCCATCGCCACGTTCCCCCCTCCCACAACGGCGACCTTTTTGCCGGGAGGGGTCCGATTCCCCTCGTTGACATGCCGGAGAAACTCCACGCCGGACATCAGGTATTCGTCACCCGGAATGCCCATCCGCCGTTCCAGATGCGCGCCATATCCCAGGAAAACGGCATCATAGGTCTGTAGAAGTTCTTCGATGGAGATATCTTTGCCAACCTTCGTTTGATACCGGAATTCCACTCCCATCCGTTCCAGCGCCTGAAGTTCGCGGTCTACAATCTCACTGGGCAACCGGTACTCCGGAATACCATATCGAAGGACGCCGCCGCCCTTGGGGTCTTTTTCGAACACCACGACCCGATGCCCTTTCTGGCGGAGGTAGTAGGCAGCGGTCATGCCTGCAGGGCCACTTCCCACCACAGCAATGGTCTTTCCGGTTTCTTTTGCCGGGGGTTGGCCCTTTTTGTCCAGGATATAGTCCCCCACGAAGCGCTCGATTTCACGAATGGAGATGGCCTCGTCGAACCGTTTCCGGTTACAGGCCCGCTCGCAGGGATGAGGACACACCCGCCCCGTGATCGAAGGGATCGGATTGTGCTTCAACAGGACCTGTCCGGCCGCATCCAGATCCCCCCGTTCCAAAAACTGATAGAAATATTGGGGGATCAACGTATTCGTTGGGCAGGCCTTGGAACAGGGACCGTACTTTTCCTGATCATGGATGACCGGCCGCAGGTTCCGCCAGGAGCCGGTTTTTACCCCTCGGGTGTCCCGAAACGAAACGGTCACTTCCGGAAACTCATCTGCGGTCCACTCATAGGGATTTCCGTTCTTTTTCATGGTGTCACCTCCTGTGGCAAGATGACAGATTCATATGCCTCTTGGGCGGCTTTGGCGTTGTTTTCGGGGTCCATCGGAACTCCCTCACGGATTGCTTCGAGGAGAGCGTCCAGAGATAGGAGCCCGGTGGCACGCACAAAGGCCCCGAGGATCGCCGTGTTGACAATCGGTGCGGTCGGTTTCCCGAGTTTGTGCTTGATCGCAATCTGGTTGGCATCCACGGTCGCGACTCGATAGGAATCCGGGATTTCCAGCGTGTCCGGGTGATCCGGGGTGTTCACGATCACCCATCCGCCCTCCTTCAGGCCTTCCAGGACGTTCACGGCCTGAAGAAGGGTGGGATCCAGGACCACGATGTGGTCTGGATGGTGGATAAAGGATCGAACGAAAAGGGTGTCTTGAGACCCGACGCGAAGGAACGCCGTGACAGGCGCACCCCGTCGTTCAACCCCGAACTGTGGGAAAGCCTGGACATATTTCCCCTCCCGAAAAAATGCATCCGCAAGGATCTTCGAAGCCACAACTGTCCCCTGTCCACCTCGTCCATGAAACCGAATCTCAATCAAGGTGACACCTCCTTTTTGGCTGGCCCCAAATCTTTTTGCTTTCCAAAATTTTAAGGGAAAATAGAGGTATCCAAAATTCGTTTTTCCTTAGAAAACTGCTCAACTTTGTGGATCTTCGCCGTCCTGTGTTTTTGCGATGCTGTACAATGTTTTCGCATGATTCACGGAAAGATTGGGCGATATGAAGTCTTGGCCTGGCGGGGCGGGGGCCAGTTCGCCGATGTCTTCCTCGTGAAGGACCCCCTGACCGAAACCCAATACGCCCTCAAACTCTCCCGCGCAAAACGCAAAACCTCAGAATCCTTTCTCCAGGAAGCCAGGATCCTGGCAAGCCTCAACCATCCGAATATTGTGCGTTTTTATACCGTAGACTTCTATCAGGATCGGCTCTTCATTCTCCTGGAATACATCGAGGGGAAAAGCCTACGGGAGATCATTCAAGAACGGGCCCCCTTATCACAAGACGAAGCCCTTCGGATTGCCCTGGAGATCTTAGACGCACTGGCATATGCACACGCCAAGGGAGTTCTCCATCGGGACCTCAAACCCGAAAACATCCTTCTGACGCCCGATATGACGGTGAAGATCACGGATTTTGGCCTCTCTGCCCTCATCTCGGGCAACGTCTTGGAGGCCTCTGTTGCGGGGACCCCGCTTTACATGGCACCAGAGGTCTGGGAAGGCCGATTCTCTCCTGCCTCAGATCTGTGGGCCTTTTCGGCCATCCTCTACGAGATGCTGGCCGGACATGCCCCCTTCTTTGCCGAGACCTTAGAACAGGTCCGTGCGAAAATCCTTACAGGACGAATCCCGAAGATCCACGGGATCCGCCCCGAACTCATGCGGATCCTCCGGAGAGGGCTCCACCCTAACCCCCGCTCCCGGTATGCGTCCGCCGAGGATTTCCGAAAAGATTTAGAAGCACTGTTCAAAAAGAAAGGGAAGGTTTTCGGGCCGATCGAGATCAAACGATCCGGTCCCAGAGATCTCCTCGAATCGCTTACTGAAGAACAACGCACGGCCGTCACTCACGGCGATGGAATCACGTTGGTCCTGGGAGGCCCGGGCACGGGGAAGACGACCACCTTAATTGCCCGTGCGGTCTACCTGATCCGCGAGAGAGGAGTGGATCCTGAAACCCTTTGGATTTGTACCTTTACCGGCCGGGGTGTGTTTGATCTTCAGGAGCGCTTCACGCGACACCTCGGCAAAGAGGTCGTGGACGCCCTTTGGTTAGGGACCTACCACACACTGGCCATGCGAATCGTGGCCTTCGCCGGTGAACGGTATGGGATCCCGGAAGATTTCACCGTGATCAATGAGTCTCGGCAATATGACTACCTGCGAAAGGCTGCCCGGACGTCCAACACGACCCGGCTCCGCGCCATGATGAAAACGATTTCGTTCTTTAAGGCCAACCTCATGTCCCCAAAAGAGATCCTGACGTCTGGTGCCAGCCGGTGGGAACAAGAAGTTGCGGAAGTCTATCTGCGGTATCAGTCCCTTCTCCGGGAGGACGGAGTCCTTGACTTTGGAGACCTCCTTTTGATCGCGAACCAGGTATTGAGGGATTACGACGACATTCGAGAGACCCTGGCGGGCCGGTTCCGTTTTGTCCTGGCCGATGAATTCCAGGATGTGGACTTCGCGCAATACCAACTTCTGAAGCAGGTTGCATCGGTCCATCACAATCTCTTCGTGACAGGCGACGACGATCAGGCGATTTATGGCTTCCGAGGAGCAAGCCCGAAATTCATGGAAGACCTCTTGAAGGAGTTCCCGGACGCTCAGGTCTTCCACCTCACCCAGAATTTCCGAACGCCCGAAGACATCCTGGACCTGGCGACGAACCTGATCTCTCGCAATACCCATCGTTTCCAAAAGGTGATCTATGCTCGAAACCCTTCACGAAACTCGGTGATCTTCCACATCGCCCGGAATGAACGGGATGAGGCTCAATTTGTGGCACAAAAAATCATCGAGCACCATGAAGAAGGGTATGCCTTTGACGACATGGCGGTCTTTTATCGGGTGCACTCCCGATCCCGACTCTTCGAAGAAGTGTTCCGGATCTATAAGATTCCATATAACATTGTGGGGGCATCCTCCTTCTTCCAGCGCCCCGAAGTCCGGGCAGCGCTCGCTGTGTTGAGGCTTCTGGTCGGGCCCATCCCTCGGGCCGAGATGCAGAGGATCCTCCAGCATTTCACGGATCTTACCGCCCAGGAAATTCGTAACGTCTTGAAGTCTTGGGATAAGCGGCAAAAGCCGACCTTCTCCCGGACCCTTCCTCCGGCAAAACGGGAAAGCCTGAAGAACCTCTGGGCGCTCGTCCAGGAATTGCGCGATATGGTGCGTCTCCGGTCGCCTTATGACCTCCTTCAAACCTTCTTCGAACAAACTGGGTTCTGGAAAATCCTTACTGAGAGCGAAATGACACCGCTGGTACACGAGCGAGAAAACCTCCAAGAACTCTTGGCCATGGCCAGCGATTTTGGGAAAGATGGGGTTCGAGACTTCCTGAACTATGTGCAAATCCTGGAGTCTTTTGGGGCAGAGCGGTCTGGGACAGGAGGCGTCCGATTGATGACGGTCCATTCCGCGAAGGGGACGGAGTTCCCCATCGTGTTCTTGGTTGGACTGGAGAAAAACTCGTTTCCATTGCGCGGGAGCCTGGTCCGAAAGCAAGATCTGGAGGAGGAGCGGCGGCTCTTTTATGTGGCCATGACCCGTGCCCAGGAGCGGCTCTACCTCACCTATGCCCGATCGCGTCAGCACACCTCCCAGGAAGCCTCCCCTTTCCTCAACGAGTTGCTGATGAAGACACCCACATAACTGTGAGAGTTCCAGACATAAGGATTCCCAACTCGCAGGAAATCAAGGTAAAAGAGTCCTGCCCAAAGCATTCTTCATTACACAACTTGACAAATTTGAGATTGAGGTGTATTGTTGCACTGTAACGCGGAGGTTCAGGATGGTAGGAGGTCGTCTCTATCCATTAAAGTCTTTGGTGATTGTCTGTGTCCTCTTTGGAATCGGGTGGGGACAGTATGTCTTTCTCGATGGCGAGTTTTTACGGGATATCTCTCCGATCCGAAAGATCGTCCTTTCGCCAACCTTTGAGACCGACAGTGTGATCGCCGTGGCCGGTGAAGACGGCTGGATGCTGACAAAATTGCCCCATGGCCCATTGGAAACTTTTTATACCGGGGAACCGGTCCAGGACCTTGTCTTTGAGGGTCAGCGTCTCCTCCTTTTGACCGCATCTTCCTTACAGATGTTCCGGATTGACGAGGATGCAGCCCATTGGGTGGTGTCTCGAATCGATTCTATGTCTTACGGTGGGATTCGTCTGATCCCCTTCAGACCCTTCACCGCCCCAGATCTCCCTCCTGCGTATCTTTTAGCCCGAGGGCAAAATGGAACGGATCTCCTGGTTTGGGATACCACTGCAGGATTTGTCGTAGACAACCATTATGATTTTCCGACGTTTGATCTTGCACTCTACAGGGGCGATCTCGTAGTCGCAGCTGGCGAGCAAGGCACTTATCTTGTGGACCCTCAGCCTTCTGGAGGAGCAATTATTGGTCATATCGCCCCTTCTTATACTCTTCCCAATCATCAGAAGGTCCACGTCCTCCAGCATTACGCATTGATCACGGGGATAGACATCCATCCACCTTTTTACCCCTTACAGGCATTTGACATCCAGGAACCTGAGTCCCCGCACCTTGTCATGACATTCCCGACCTTCCAACTTTCATGGCCGATCATCTCTAAAATTGACTCCTTTTTCTGTGTGGTTGGCAGTGCTCAAGAGCCAAATGCGACATTTGCGTTTCGGCTATACCGGATCACAGGAGGTGATTCGATCGTCCAGGTCTATGAGACACCGATTTCCCCGGTAACCACCGCCATCCTTCGTTCGCCCACACAAGTGATATGGAGTGACAACAGGACGGTCTACTTCGGGAAACCGGGACGACCTGGCCACCGCTGGTTCGCGGTTCCTCAATCCATTCAACATGTCCAAGGGGTTTCGGGAGGCATCCTGGCCATGGATGTGAACGGCCAACTTTATTACGGTGCAACCTATACCACGTGGGGCCCCTACCCGACGTTGTCCAGTTTCACAAAGAGTGTGATACACCTCCCTGAGCCCCCCGTCTCAGTAACCCCCCTCCGGACATCGATAGGCAATGGATTTCTCCTTTTAGACGCGGAAGGTGGCTTAAATCTGTATGCCATCCTGAACTCTCAGGAATTGCAATGGGTCTCCCGTCCTTTTGACTTTCCACAAGCGTACGGGCCAATCGCAGGGGATACTGAAGGACGCGCATATCTTGCAACGGATGGCCATACCGTCACGGTGATGAGCCTCTGGGAAATAGAACAACCAGAGATTTTAGCAACGGTGACCTTTTCGGATAGTATTGTCGCACTGGCCGGTATCCAGACTTTTTTGGGCGTTGGTTTTGCAAATGGAACCATCAAAGTCTTCTCCTGGACGGACCCTTCCTCCCCTCAACCCCTTTTGGTTGTGCAAAAGAATGCCCATATCCTGGACATCGATTACCACTTCGATGGCTACAACGCACCCTATGGAAATGCATTGGCTGTGCTCTTCGATGACGCTTCAGTTTTATGGATTGGACAGCGTTACAATGGGGAAATCGATACCTTTTCCTTTACCTTTCCTGTTCAGCCGATCGCTTGTTCCTATGGAAACGATTGGATCGGGGCGGCCGCCGGTGAAGCAGGCTATTACATGTCCTGGTGGGGCGAGGATTGGTTTTACCCGGCACACGGGAACGCATTAGACGTCGATATCCAAGGGGTACAAAGTTATGTAGCAATGGGTCCTTTTGGAGTGGCTTCTCTGACAGGCATTGTGAAGAGCCAGGAAGAAGATTTTCAGAGTCCTGGATCGATTCGCCTGGCATCTCCGATCGTCCGAAGTCAGGTGATTCTTCAGGGGGATCTTGAACCCGGTGTCATTGAAATCTTTGATGTCGCAGGCCGGCGGATGATCCAGTGGACCCTCACAAGACCTCAATCCTCTGTCACCATTCGAATTGCCTCCTGGCCCACCGGGGTCTATTTGCTCCGATATTCCGGCCATCACTCACCCCCGATCACCCAGAAATTCCTCAAAATCCAGTAACCTCGCTGGCCCCTCAAAACGCTTCCTGCCTCAAGGAGAGGTTGCCTTTTTGCCAGGGGAAAGAGGGTCCCCTTATACTTTGAGCCCATGGCTGGCGAATTGAAACTCCAAGTTTTTGAAGACCCGCCGTGTTTCTTTGACCTCCAGGAACCCTGGCTCCGCTTACTTCAAACCCTGGAGGGGCATCCCTTTTTGACCCCACAGTGGATGGGCATTTCCTTTATGTACTTTTTCCGAGAGGGGGATCTTCGGCTTTATGCCCTTTATGACGATGATACCCTGGTCGGACTGTTCCCCTTAGCGGTTCATCCGTGGGACCAGGTCCTCCGTGCCACGACCACCGCCCCTTACCACGTCACAGACTATGTAGACGTGATTGTCAGCCAAAAGTATCGCAAGGCCTTCATCGAACGGGTGTTCCACGACCTGCGAGGCATTGCTTTAGACCGACCGTTGGTCTTAGACCTGCCTGGGATCCCTGGGACTTCCCCGACCCTCTGGACCCTCCAGCAGTTTGCTGAAGCCGAAGAAATTCCGTTTCAACGATTCGAACTCACCCGAGCGCCTGTCCTCCGACTTCCCAAAACCTTCGAGGCCTACCTGGTGAGTCTCAAATCCAAGGACCGGCATGAGATCCGGCGGAAAGTCTCCCGGGCCCATCGAATGGCGGAACTCGAGATAGAGGTCCTGAGCCAGCCCCAGGACATTGCTGAAGGCATGGAGGACTTCTTTGCGCTGTTTGCCCTGTCCTGTGAAGAGAAAAAACGGTTCCTGACACCGGAAATTCAGGCGTTCTTCGCGGAAGTTTTCCCCACCATGGCCCACCAGGGCTGGGTTCGACTCTACTTCCTCCAGGCCAATGGCCGGCGGGTCTCGACCTTCCTGGTCTTTGATTACGGCCCGACCTTCTATCTGTACAACTCCGGGTTTGACCCGGAATACGCTGCTCTTTCTCCCGGCATCGTCTTGTTGACCCGCATCATTGAAGATGCCATTGAGCAGGGGAAAGCCTATCTCGACTTCCTTCGAGGCCAGGAGATGTACAAGTACCGGATGGGCGCCAAAGATGTGATCGTGTATCGGGCGGTTTTAGGGAGCGTCGTGCCCAAAGATCCAGACCTGGAGCCGGATATCCAATGCTCCGAATCGTTCACGTAAGTTACCACACAAACCCTCTGGAGCAACCCGGCAGTGTTCGGGCGGGAGGGATGAACATCGCCCTTCACCACCTCTCTCGAGAGATGGCTCAGCAAGGACATCGCATCGCAGTCGTCTCCTCCACACCGGCTTCCACCAGTAAAACCTGTGACTGTGGAGGCTATGAAATCTACGTGTTCCCGAGGACGCATTTCAAGGAGCAGTTCGCGTCCTTTTTGGCATCCTTTGCTCCCGATATCCTTCACATCCACTACTGGGAGTCTGGCGTTCAGTGCTTGCCATGGTTGGGGCAATTCCCCATGGTGATGTCGTTCCACACGCTTGGCCGCGCAAAGGCTCAGGCCGGCGTCCCCTTAGACCCGACCCGGGATCGGTATGAAGAACTCCTGGTCCACCTCACAGACCTCATTGTTGCCCTGTCTGCCTGCGAAAGGGAGGACCTTCTGACCCTCTATGGGGCAGAACCCGATCGGGTCATGACCATCCACTATGGGGTCGATCTGGAACGGTTTCGTCCTCTGCCTCCCCGGGAATGCCTGCAGCGCATCGGACTCGATCGGCCATATCTCCTCTTTGTGGGCCGTTTCGTGCCGGAAAAGGGGCTCGCAATCCTCCTCCAAGCCCTCGCCATGCTGGACCTTGCCATCCCTCTGGTTGTTGTCGGGGGAACAACTTCGGAGATTAACCAATTCCGGGATCAACATCGATCCCTCCTCGCCGTTCTCGGGGATCGGGTCCGGTTCATGGGGATGCAACCCCCGGAGGTGATGCCGTGGTTCTACGGTGGGGCGGTGGCCGTCGTGATTCCCTCCCTTTATGAATCTTTTGGGTTGGTTGCCCTGGAAAGCATGGCCTGTGGCATCCCGATTATCGCCTCCAATACCGGGGGCTTGAGGGGAATCGTTCAAGACGGCACGACCGGCCGGCTCTTTCCACCGGGGGATACTGCGGCACTGGCAAAGGCCATCCAGGAGGTGTGGCACTCTCCGGACAAGCGTCGGGGATGGGCACAAGCGGCATTCCAACGCGCGAAAGAATTTCCCTGGTCGAAATCAGCGGCGCTCCATCTGGAAGCCTATCAGATGGTGCTTCAGGGGGAACTCCCATGTCCATCCACGGCACAACCGTGTGAAGCCCGCCGGTAGATTGCTTGTGCTATCGCCCCAGCCCCTTCCGTTCCCGCCAGAAGTCTTCCAGGGCCAAATAGGTTCGGACCTTCCAACTTAACAGGAGCCGTAAAGGCTCTGGGGGCCAGGCCAACCCTTTCCGATTGACGAACCACAGATCGGTCAGTCCCGTCTTACGGTCCAGGGCTAAATCCGCCAAGATCCGTCCATTGCTGGGCATCAGGGAGACTCCATGACCGATGCACCCCACATTGTAGATCACCCGTGGATCTTTGGCGTACCCCACCGCGGGGACCATATCCAGGGTCACAGAAAAGGGGCCACCCCATTGGTAAGACACCCGAACCTCCCGGAGTTGTGGGAAAAGGGTCTTGAGAAAGGTCTCCAGGTGGCGGAAGACCTTGGGATTCCGATCGTAGTTCATGTTCCCGCCGAACCCGATCCCGACGGGTCCACCTCCCATCAACAGTCGGCCATCTGGCGAAGGGCGGAAATAGTGAATCAAGTTTCGAGCGTCTTCGATGCCCATGCGTTTTGACCACCCCACGGCCTCCCATTGGGCGTCGGTCAGCGGATCCGTGGCGACCATGTACGTCCAGGCTGGGATTTGTCGCCGTCGGATCCAGGGGAAAAGATGGGACCATGCGTTGGTTGCAAAAATCACTCGATCGGCTTGTACCCGTCCATAAGGCGTTTGGAGTTCGATCTTTTTGCCGACCTTATTCACCGAGAGGACCGGGGTCCGTTCGTAGATTCGGGCTCCTTGCTCCTTCGCAATCCGTTTTAGTTCCCGGACGAGTTTCGCAGGGTGAACCAGGGCACACCGAGGCTCCCACCATCCCCCCAGGAAAACTTCAGAATGGACCTCGTCCTGCACACGGCCACGATCCCACCACTCAACGCCGGTGAACCCAATCCGCTCCGCAAGGTCCAACTCTTTCTGGATATGACGGACATAACTCTCCGTCGTCGCGACGCGAAGGAACCCACTGCGTTCGTAATCACATTGCAAGTTGTGTTCCCGGACCAATCGATCTAAGTATTCCACGGCATCCACCATGTAGGCATAGGCTTCTCGAGTCTTTTCTTCGCCGTGGAGCATATGGGTCACGCTGAGGGAAACACCGAAGACGGTCATGGAGAAGCCACCGTTTCGGCCGCTCGCGCCGTAGCCTACCACTTGGGCTTCGAGGACTGCGACCTCGGCACCCGGATCCAGTTTCTTGATATGGTAGGCGGCGGAGTTTCCGGCGAACCCACCCCCGACAATGGCGATGTCTACCGTGAGGTCCCCCTCCAGATGCGGCTCTTCCGTATACTCCGTGGTAGCGAGCCAAAAAGACTTGCTTCGATAGTCTTCCAGCACCATTAGAACACACCTCCTTTCCGGGGTTCACCCGGCCTTTTGGCTCGACGCAGCCGAACCTTTTAAGAAATCTCGACTTCTCTCAAGTACTTTGCCGCGTCTTCTGGAGGTGTGGGATTGATGTGAAGACCGGCTCCCCACTCAAAGCCCGCGATCTTGGTCACCCGTGGAATGATCTCAATGTGCCAGTGGTAATCGTACTCAATGGTCTCCCAGTAGTGCCGTCTCGCCGGACGAGAGTGGGGGGTTGGAGCGGTATGGAGAATCAAGTTATACGGTGGATCGTCTAAAGCCGTCTTTAGGCGGCGGAGGGTCTCCCCCAGGACCCGGCCCAGGACCCGGAGATCTTCATCGCTGAGTTGTGTGAAATCATGGAGATGGCGCTTCGGGAAGATCCAGGTCTCAAAGGGGAACGACGACGCGAAGGGTTCCCACACAACATAGGCCTCGTTCTCGGCCACCACCCGATCCTTAAGCAGGAGTTCCTGCTTGATTAAATCACAGAAGATACAGCGTTCCTTCTGTTCGAAGTGTTGCTTGGCACATTTAAGTTCGGAGACCACGACAGGGGGGATGATCGGGGTCGCGATTAACTGGCTGTGGGGATGCGCCAGGGACGCACCGGCCTCCGCTCCATGGTTTCGGAAAAAGAGGATGTAGCGGAATCGCTCATCTTTGCGAAGGTCCAGCATGCGTTCCCGAACCGCAATCAAAACCGCCTGGAGTTCCTCCTCACTCAGAGCGTCCATGTGTCGGTGGTGGTCCGGGGTTTCAATGATAACTTCGTGGGCGCCGATCCCTGTCGTCACATCAAAAATCCCGATTCCCTCGCGTTTCAGTTCTCCCTCGATCCGGAGGGCGGGATACTTATTGGGGACCACGCGAACCTTCCATCCCGGTGTATCCGGCTCACGCGGGGCATCTGCAATGGCAAACACCTCGGGAGGGGTCATCTTCTCGTTCCCGGTGCAAAAGGGACAATTGTTCGATGGCTTGGGCTCTTGCCGTTTCCGAATATAGTCCTGGGGCCTCAAACTCCGTTCTGATGCAATCACCACCCATCGAGGTCGGATGGGATCATAACGTAATTCCGGCATGCTGGTTATCCTCCTTTGGTTGGATTTGCAACCTCACCTCGCGTGTCCATTCCCCCTCCTGTGGCAGGAACATGAGGAAAAGGGCATGACCTTGGTAAATCAAGTCCACCCCCTTTTCCGATTGGGAAACCGTATAAAATGGAAACAAAATCACTCGATCTGCGTGTTCAAAAGAAAGCGTCCACCCCAGGCCCGATGCATCATAAAAAACCAGTTCGGAGAGATCTTTAAGGATCGCTCGCCGATGGAAGGGGATCCGAGACGATCCCGCCTGGATCCAACCGGACGTGGCAGAGGGAAAGATCCAGTTGATCTCCACCGCAAAATATGCTGCTCTTGGAAGCGTGCCCTGGAGTTGATAAAGCGTTCGGAACTCGGTGGAAGACCGTACCTCGTAGGTCTTTTCGATCCGAAAGCGAGCGCCTCGAATCTCGGCATCGATAGAGAAGGTAATTGATAACCCTGCAAGATCCACAGCATACCGTTGTTGAGCCAAAGGAACCCAGTCCGGGAGGTTACCCCGATGGAGTTGCTTCAATGAAACACCTTTGGGGAGCAGATGATCTACGAACGAAACACGTGGAGCCTTGTCAAAGTAAAGTTCACGCCGAGCCTTTTTGGGGATGTGTTTCTGAACCTCATGGATGGAAGCAACGCCGTGGACGGGCTCTTCCGATGGCAGTGCAGGCTCCGCGTGTAGCCACAAGTCGTGATAGTGTTCCCGATGGCGAGCCAAGGTGTTTTGAAAGTTATACCGGGCGGGCCACCAGGAGAGTTCTTCAATGACTCCACCCCTTTCATCGGCCATCACGGACCAATGGGGCCCCTTCCAGAGGTACTCCCGGGAGCCATCCCGGTCGAGATCCAGGACTTGTTCCCAGGATTCCGTCCCAATGCCTCTCTGTGCCAGTCGTTTCCAGTGAGATTCAGTGGCCTCAATGAGTTCACGATAAATGGCGTGTCGAAGATGTGGTAAATAGATCCCCCCGAAGACGCCATGCCAGTAAGCGTCGTTACATTGAGCGCGAAGGACATGAGCCATCGCGGGGTCGTCTGTCCATTGGGGAGGATGTGAACCAGGCTCAGGGTGGGTCTCGCGAATCCAGTTTCGGGTCCAGAGCATCCGGCCAAACATTCGGGCGGACTCCGGATATTTCACGAGAAAGTTCTTCCAAATGCCCCCACGGAGAAAAGGCTGGATGGTCGGCCAATCAGAATGTTGTTCTAAGGTTTGGACGACCTGTACAAACCGGCGAGCCGCCTCGGCGGGCAAGGCCCACTCATTCATTTCGAAGTAAGAGGCGGAAGGTAGGTACACTGTCCCTTCCGCGGGATGGGTGTCCAGGTACGCTCCAAAGGTCATAGGCTGGAGCCAATCCGTTTCCAGGACCCGTTCAATAAATCGGCGGAGCCACTGTTTCTGGTAGACCCAAGTGTAGGTCTTGGGCCAGAGGCCGAACTTCTCGCCGTCATCAAAGACGATGGCAGCCCGGCCACCCAGGTCCCGGATCTGATCCAGGTACGCAAAGAGATCATTCAGAGGCCTGAACGGGATCAGGTACCGGAGGGTTTGATCAATAGGGAAAACGGCCAGCGATTGGGCCTCTATCGGGTGGTGCCAGTAGCCGTGGAGTTTGTGTTTGGGGATGCCCACTTGCAAGAAGTGGGCATCGTCGACTACGAAATACCGAATCCCTGCCGAGACGAGTTCTGGCAAAATTTCCGCTTCGAACACCCGTTCGGTAAGCCAGAGGCCCTGAGCAGGGACACCCAACCAGTGTTGATGGAGGGCTTGGGCCTTTTGAAGTTGGAGGAGACGATCTTCCCGTGGCAGTGCTGCCAAGACCGGCTCGGCATAGCCACTGATCACCACCTCCGCCTGACCTCGTTCGACTTGCTCACGAATGAGCGAAAGAAATTCCGGATGATGCTCGCTCAAAAATTCGAGAAGAGGCCCTGAAAAGTGATAGGTCACGGAAAATTCAGGATACTCGTGAACGATTTCGACGAAAGGTCGGTAAGCCCGTTGATACGCGCGTTCGAAGACATCCAGGAAGTTCCCCAGGGGTTGATGGTTATGGACCCCGAAAAGCAACTTCAGAGGTCTCAAAGGATGGCCTCCCTCCGCTTCTCGAATTCCTCCTGGGCACGGCGCCAGTCCTCTTCCCGTCCGATATCCAACCAGAACCCTTCGTAGAGGAATGCCTGTACCGGTTCACGGGCCCTTAAGAGCGTCCAGACTAAGTCCGGAAGATCGAATTTTTTCCCCTCTGGAATGAAGGCAAACACCTGTGGGCTCATTGCATAGATGCCCATGGAAACAGGATACCGGAGGACTGGTTTCTCCTGGAATCCGGTCACTTTGTTTCCCTCCAGTTCGAGGACGCCGAAATCTACCGACACCTCCCGATGGGTCACCGCCAAGGTGAGGACCGCACCGGAAGCGACGTGAGCATCCATCACTTTAGAAAAGTCTAAATCTGTCAGGATGTCCCCATTGACCACCAGAAACGGTTCACTTTGGAGTTCTTTTCGTAAAAGGGCCAGCGGCCCGACGGTGCCCAAGGGCTCTTCTTCCATCGAGTACTGGATTCGGACCCCCCATTTCTTGCCTCCCTGGAAGTAGGCTTCAATAAGACCTGCCAAGTGCCCTACGGCAAAGTACAAATCTGTGAAGCCCGAGCGTTTAAGTTGTCGGATCAAGATTTCCACCACCGGATACTCCCCAACTGGCATGAGGGGTTTCGGTAACAGGGTGGTATAAGGTTCCAGGCGGCGGCCTTTACCGCCAGCGAGGATGACGGCTTTCAAACCAGAACCTCCATGCAGGATCTTTGAGTTTTTCCTGGACCCATCGGATTGTCCGCTCAAGCCCTTGGTCAAGGGAAACTTTCGGTTGCCACTGGATCAGTTGACGCGCCTTGGAAGGGTCTGCAATCAGAGCCTGGACTTCGCTGGTCTCCGGTCGGATTCGTTCGTCCTCTTGCTGGATTTCGAGTGACGTACCCAGGAGTGCCTCGATTTTCGCAATCAAATCCCGGATGGAGATTCCTTTACCGGTGCCGAGGTTGAACTCTTCTCCAACGGTCTCCTCGGATTCCGCAGATGCGATAAGCCCTCCCACCGTATCTGTCACGAATGTGAAATCACGGACAGGATGAAGGTTGCCGATCTTTACACCTCCTTGGGTCAAGGCCTGAATCACAATGCTCATGATCACAGCCCGAGGGGACTGGCGCGGTCCGAAGGTATTGAATGGACGAACGATGGTGACCGGGAGGCCATAGGTGGCATAAAAACTCCGGGCCAATTCATCAGCACCGGTTTTCGAGGCGGCATAGGGGGATTGGGCATGTCTGGGATGCCGTTCGTCCATGGGGGTGTACACCGCTGTCCCATACACCTCTGAAGACGAGACGTGGATCACCCGGGGCATCGGAGCCAGAGTTCGAGATGCTTCCAATACATTGAGGGTGCCCAACACGTTGACTTCCACGACCTCTCGGGGGTGATCGTAAGAGTAGGGGACGGAGATGACCGCTCCCAAATGGAACACAATGTCTGTCCCTGTGACCGCTTCCCGAACCGCTGCAGGGTCTCGGAGGTCTCCGAAAATCCAATCGATTTGATCACGCAATCCTTCTGGAAGGTCCCGGAGCATCCCCAAATCCCCGTGGGAGGTATACCGGACAAAGGCGCGAACATGAGCGCCCCGATGGAGTAGGGCCTCGACCAGATGGGAGCCAATAAAGCCAGAAGCGCCCGTCACCAGGATCTTTCTGCCCTTAAGATCCATTGGAATCCTCGGGAAGTTTCTGTTGTCTCTCCAAACAGTGTGAGTGGCCAAAAAGCACGATGCCAATTATAGAAACCCCTTGAAAAGGTGTCAAGGAAAACCGCCATAAATGCTTCATGAGGCTTAAGACTTCCTCACGGCTCACGCTCCTCCGAGGATACCGTTCTCCTCCTTTGGGAAAGGCCGAGGAAATTCCTTCGGGTCTTTGTGTCATCAAGTTCTAAGATGGGTAAACGGTGGTGACAGCAGATCACCAATCGGTTCAGGATCAGTAGATTCTCACGCAGGAGGTAAGGCTGGGAACTTCGAGGAAGTCTTTAAGTTTTATACAGCCCCTGTTGCTCGATATAGTCGGCGACTCCCGCGGGGACAAAAAGCCTGTAAGGACGCCCCTCACGGATCCTTTGGCGAATCTCTGAGGCAGAAATTTGGATCTGTCGGACGTGGACAAAGAGGACTTGGGAATCGTAAGGATTCGGTTCTCGTGATACCCCCGGACGTTCGAAAACCACGATCCGGGCGAGCGAAAGGATTTTCTCTGGGTTGTACCATTCAGGGAAGGTTCGATACTGGTCTACCCCCATGAAGAAGTAGAGTTCCCCAAGGGACTGGAGGTGGGGAAGCACGTTCGCCGTGTAAGATTTTTCCAAGTTGAGTCGTCGCTCCAGATCCGAGGCTGTGAAATATGGGAAGTCCTGGATGGCCCGGAGGACCATTTCGTAACGATCTTCAAAAGATGCAACCGCTTCTTTGTGAGGAGGGTGATAACTGACCAAAAAAAGGACCTTGTCTAACCGGAGAGTTTCTAATACATCCTGCGCAACGATGAGGTGGCCGATATGAATGGGATCAAATCGACCCCCAAAGATTCCGATCTTCATGTGGGGAGTGAGGAGGACGCTTTAGGTTTTGCAGATTGAGGGATGGATTGTCCTTTGGAACGCAAGTTCCTCCGCCACCGGGCCAGTTCAATCCGGGCGACATCCTCCGGGACCCGCTGGATAAAAAGAATGCCGTTGATGTGGTCGATCTCGTGTGCCAAGACCCGCGCGTAGAATCCGCGTGCACGAATCTTGATGGGGCGAAGGTGCCCGTCCACAAATTCCTGTGCTTCGACCTCGATGAGGGTTGGGCGTTCAACCTGCAAATAAAGGCCAGGGAAGGATAAACACCCTTCTTCGTCGATCTCTGCCCCTTCGAAATAAGTGATGATCGGATTCAACAAAATTTGAACTCCTTCCCCCAATCCCACCGGTTCTTTTTTGATGGTGATCATCCGCTTCAGAACCCCAATTTGGTTTGCCGCAAGGCCGACGCCCTCGTGGGCAAGCATTGTGTCTGTCATGTCCTCTGCGAGTTGTAGGATCTCCTCTGTCACTTCCCGGATCGGTTCTGCGGCCATCTCGAGGACAGGGTCACCGTAAAGACGGATCCGTCGTACTGCCATCCTTTTATCACCCTCCCTTCTTAGAGGAGGAACTCAATACTGCGCGGATCGAGTCCTTTTCTACTTTTACAACGACCTCTTGAGCGACCCGCAAGGACACCGTCTCATTGTCTACCCGAACGACTTGCCCGATGAGGCCACCTGCTGTCACGACTCGGTCCCCCTTTTTCAGTGCAGCCAGCATTTGTTTCCGTTTCTTTTCCTGGCGACTCTGGGGAAGAATAATCAGAAAATAAAACACAACGAAGATAAACACAAAGGGAAGTAAGAGGCCAATGAGTCCCGGTCCTTGAG
>WFXO01000007.1 GCA_015490555.1 Caldifarciminota bacterium
ATGAAAGTCCGAATCCTCTGGATCGGCTTATTTGTAACCAGTCTCTTGCACAGCCAATGGATGCGACCGGGGCTTCCGGATCTCACCTGGGTCTTCTTGATCCCCCTGGCCTTACATCCGCTGCGGATCCCCGGCATTTTGGGACTGCTCCTGGCCGGGGTTTTGAAAGACGGCACCCAACCCAATATGGTCTGGCTCTCCCCCCTTCTCTTTGTCCTCACCGGTTGGCTGGGACAAGTCGCCCGAGAGACCCTGAACATGAAATGGATCGTCGCAAAAGCGTTGTTCGCGACTGTGGTGATCCTGATCGCATTCCTCGTACTTCTCCTTATCTACGGAACCGGACTCTGGCCTTTGCTACTGAGAACCGCCGGCTGGAGCCTGGTCCTTAGCCTTTTGTCTGTCATTTTCCTCACATGAGGGCCCGGTATTTTCGGATCGCCGTTGTTCTGCTGTTTTTGCCCATTCTCGTCCGCGTCGTCAAGTACCAGGTTCTGGAACACCCCAGACTGTATCAGGAGTCCCTGCGAAATTACATCAAGAGTCTGAAACTGGAGCCCGTCCGAGGCGAGATTTTGGACCGGCACGGCATCCCAATCGCTTCCTACAAGCCCCAATTCAAGGTCTCCATCATCCCCGCAAAAATGACCGACGAGGAATGGGCTCTCCTTTCCCAGGGCCTCCATCTCCAAACCCCAAGGGACTCATTTGCGGGCGCTGCTTTTGTCACCCTGAAGTCTGGTCTGTCCATCGAACAGGTCACCTTTTTGGAAGAACGGACGGATCGTTTACCCTGGGTGTTTGTGAGCCCGACGACCATCCGCTATTACCCATACGGTGGCCCATTCTTTCACGGCATTGGCTACATCGGACGGGTGACGGCCGCCGATCTCCGGCGTGGGTACGACGTGGATGACTACCGGGGAAAGTCTGGCTTAGAACGGGTCTTCGAAGACGTGTTACGCGGTCAGAAAGGGGCGCGGTTTCTGGCGACAGACGCCCATGGCCGGATCACCAAACTGGATCCGATCCCGCCGATCCCGCCAAAGAGTGGCCAGGACCTCCATACGACCCTGGACATTGCTCTCCAACTTTACGCCGATACCCTATTCCAGCCGTATACCGCCGGGGCCGTGGTCATGATGGACTTACGCGACGGGGGACTGCTGGTCCTATATTCCAAGCCATACGTGGACCCCAACCGCATGGTTCGTGGCCTTACCGCGGAAGAATGGCGTGCCCTGGTCCGAGACTCTACACACCCATTGCTTAACCGCGCGGTATCCGGCCGATACCCGCCGGGTTCTACCCTCAAGCCGTTGATTGGGGCCATTGCACTGGATTTGGGCCTGATCTCCCCAACTGAAAAATTGGCCCCCTGTACCGGGCGGTTTGCTTATGGGGACCGGATCTGGCGCTGCTGGTACATCTACGGCCACGGCCGATTAAATCTCTATCAGGCGATCCAGCACTCGTGTGACGTGTACTTCTACCAGGTCGGATTGAGGATCGGCCTCCGTCGTCTTCTGCGGATCCTGAACCGATTGCCCCTGACCGATGCCTGGCTTCCCCTGAACGAGATGCGTTCGGGCTTTATTCCCACCCTCAACTGGTATCGTCGGACCTATGGACGGTACGGATTCAGTGAAGGTGCAGTCTTGAATCTCGCGATCGGACAAGGGGAGATTCTTCTCACGCCCTTAGACCTCACGGTGATGACGGCTCTTTTGGCTAAAGGGCCGGAGCCCGTACCCGCACCTCACCTGATCCAGGAACGCGAAACCGCATGGTTGACATTGCCTTTCGCCAACTGGGTCTTCCCGGTCATCCGGAAAGCGATGCGACGGGTCGTGGAAAAAGGGACGGGACAGGCTGCAAAGGTCCAGGGGGTCCCGGTAGCCGGGAAGACGGGAACGGCCCAAAATCCCCACGGAAAAGACCATTCCCTGTTTGTTGCGTTTGCTCCTGCGGATGATCCAGAGGTCGCCATTACTGTGGTGGTCGAGAATGCGGGACACGGAGGCGAAGTCGCGGCCCCGATTGCCGGAAAACTCCTCCAACGGTATTTCCAACTGGAGGGGCGAATTCCATGAAGAACCTCCGAGTTGCCATCTGGATTGCCGTTCTTTTGAGCCTCCTCTCCCTTCTCGAACTCTCATCCATCTCGCATGGCTACTTTGTCCGTCAGGCGGCCTATTTAGGCGTCGCCCTTGCAGCCTTTGTAATTACTTCACGCATCCCTGTGCGGTTTTGGAAGTTTTGGGCTCCTGTCCTCTATATTGTCTCCTTGCTTTTCCTGGTCGGGGTCCTGTTTTTGGGAGGGACCGGGGCCAAGCGATGGCTCACCCTCGGCCCGGTCCACCTCCAGCCCTCGGAACTGGCCAAATTCTCCTGGATCCTCTTGATCCCAAGGATTTATGAACGATACGGAGAAACCCCGCAAATCCTGACCGCGGGGATCGTTACCGCCGTCCCCATGCTTTTGGTCCTGATTGAGCCCGATCTGGCAACTTCGGTGACCTTCTTCGTGATGTTTGTGATGGTCTCGGCGGTACTGGGTCGGAACCGGGTGCTCCTTCTTTATCTGACCCTGGTCCCGCTGGCGATCATCTTTTCGTTTTCTCCGGTACTTTTCCTACTCTTCATAGGCTTGAGTGTGGGAATCGTTCTCTGGATGCGACTCCGTGCCGGGGTCGCCCTCACCCTCGTCTTCACCTTGATCACCGTCGGACTCCTTTCCCCCGTGGTCGTGAACAAGGGACTTAAGCCTTATCAACGACAGAGGATCGTGGCCTTCCTGAATCCGGAGAAATACCGAACCGGACCCGGCTGGCAAACCCTCCAGGCTCGGATCGCCCTCGGATCCGGAGGTATCCTGGGCAAAGGCTACAAGAAGGGAACCCAAAAAGGACTTGCCTTCCTTCCAGAAGCCCATACGGATTTCATCTTTTCGAGTTTTGGAGAGGAATTTGGGCTCGTCGGGACCCTCGTTGTGATTGGAGGATTTCTCATCCTCCTGTTCCACCTCTTTGGCTTTGCGGAGTCTTTAGAATTCCGTTACCACCGGGGGGTTGCAGTAGGTGTGGCCGCGTACTTCTTGTATCAATCGGTGACCAATCTTGCGACCAATGTGGGATTGTTCCCGGTGGCGGGAATTCCGCTTCCCTTTATGACCTATGGCGGATCCCATCTCCTGGCAGAATACTTGATGCTGGGGATCTTGGTTGCGATCCAGCGACGTGAAGCGGAGTCACACCTCCACACCACTTGGTGAGCCAGGGACGTGTTGAAGTTGATCCCAAAGCGTGAGCAGGTCCGGAACCTGAACATCGGCTTCGACAAGTTCCGCGTCCGCATCACGTCGAACCCACACCGTTCGTAAGCCAAGAGAGTGGGCCCCCTGAATGTCAAACTGCGGATGGTCCCCCACCATCACGATCTCGGAGGGTCGAAGGGCAGACCATGATTCCAGAATCGGTTGAAACGCACGGGGATGCGGCTTGGGGAACCCGACTTGGACCGACGTGACGATCGGGTCAAAGTAGGGACGCAAATCGAATCGGTCTAAAATCCGGAGAATGAACGGATGGTCTGAGGCATTGGACAGAAGGGCAAGGCGAACACCTTGACGCCGGAGAAACGTCAAAAGGGGACGAACTCCTGGATCCAGACGATAGGCCTCCAGTTCTGGATCAAAATATCGTTGGATCAGAAATGCCACGATGTCTGCCTTGCGCCGTTCTGAGTGCCGCTGGAGGTGGGACCACAGATCCAACGATTGGAAGACATCTTCAAAGGCCTGTCGTGCAGAGTATTGCCGCAGATCGGTAAGGGTTCGGTCGATATACCGCTTCCGGGTTTTGAGAAGTTCTTCACAAAATTTTTCGAGAGGCGGAACCGGGAGCCCTTGGCTCTCGAGCCATTGCCACACCCGGCGACAACCTTCGTGGTGAACCGTGACCGGATCTTTTTCCCAGAGGATGAGGGTGTTGCCGAGGTCAAAGATCCAGCCCCTGACCCGAGGCGGTAAAAGTTCGGAAGGATTCACGGGTTTGTGGAAAGGTCCAGGTCGCCTTTCTTGGCGCGTTCAATGAGGTCATCCAGGGTGTCCGTCGTTACGCCTTCCACGCGGGTATCATTGATCAGGATGGCTGGAGGACGATCGCCACAGCCGATACACTCAAACTCCTCATAGGAAAAGAGGCCGTCTTCCGTGACCTGCCCGGGCTCAATCCCCAACCGGTTCTTGAGATGCGCCATCAAGTCATACGCACCGTGGATCATGCAGGTGATGTTCGTGCAAATGCGGAAGTGGTATTTGCCCAAGGGCGTAAACTTGAAGTACTGATAGAAGGACGCAACATCCCGAATCTCGCCCTCCCCGATGCCCAGGACTTCGGAGACGAGACGGATCCCCTCGGGATGGAGATAACCGTAGGTCCACCGAACTTCGTGGAGTGCTTGGATCAAGGCCGTGTGGGCCTTGGGAAACATGGCCTTGACACGCTCGATCCGTTGTCTCAAGTCTTTAAGGTCCATGGCTCATTTGGGTTCTGGTAAGGGAGGTTCTTCGCGCAGTGGATAGTCTTTCCGCAAAGGATGGCCTTCAAAGCCCTCCCACAGGAGCAAACGCTCCAGGTTCGGATGGCCGCGAAATCGAATGCCGAACAGGTCAAAGACCTCCCGTTCGAGCCAGTTGGCTCCCCACCAGAGAGAGGTGACCGAATCCACTTCCGGCTCGTCTTCCGGGACCGGGACCTTGATCCGGACGCGCTCTCGCGACTTGAGGGAGAACAGGTGATAGACGACTTCGAATCGGGTCTCTTTGCCTTCGTACCCCAGGTAGTCCACGGCGGTCAGATCCACCAACATCGTAAAGGCATACTCCGGGTCTTCTTTGAGAAACTTCAGGACCGGGATCAGGTCGTCACGGGGCACTTCAAGAGTTTGTTCCCCGCGAAAATGCGGTAAGACCTGGACCGAAGGAAACTGTTCAAGTAGTCGATCCCAATTCATTTCCAGTCAAAGGCGCCTTGGCCCCAGGCATAAAAATAACCAACCAACAGAATCCCCAAAAAGATCACCATTTCGATCCAGCCCAGGAGCATGAGTTTGTGGTAGACCACGGCCCAGGGGAACAGGAAGACCACTTCGATGTCGAAGATCAGGAACAGGAGCGCCATCACGAAGAATCGGATGGAGACAGGGGCACGGGCATCGCCTTTCGGGATGATCCCACACTCGTAAGCCTCCCCCTTCGCGGGGTTCGTGGACCGTTGCGGGTTGAGGAGGTGCGAGAGCACCAGAATCCCGCCGATCAGCAGGACCGCCAGGACAAAGACGACGAGCAATGAGAGATAAGCCGTCATGCCGATAATTGTACAGGAACCCGGCTCAGGGTGTCGGGCGAAGACAGAGAAGAAGCCCTTGTCGGGTCACCCAATAGACGGCGTTTTGCCAGGTCACCGCCGCCCTGACTTCCTGGGTCGTGATCGTATCCTGCGGCGTGATCCAAAGGGTATCCCGAAGAAAAACCAGGTCCCGGCCCAGCCGAGTGATGAAAGAGACGGGGAACGGTAACGAGTCGAGCGGAAATCCGTAAGGATCATACAAAACCGTACGGTCTCTAAAAGACAGGGCAAAGCCATCAGGAGGGAGAGCAAAAATCTGGAAAGCCGGCTCAAAAAGATTGAGGTCCAGATCTTCTGCACCGGTAAAATCGAGGCGACGGACGTCGGTGCCATCCCAGGTCAGGGCGTAGAGTGCCGTCCCTTCCTGTACAGAGAAGGCACGGAACGTCCCAGAGAGGACCCATTGGAGAGGGCGGCCCAGGGCCGAAAACTGCACAATTCCCTCCGATGTTCGGACGTAGAGACGGAGGCCATCCGAGTGGACTTCCAGGGGCGGGTTCGGTGACTCCAAGAGCAAGATTTCCCCGTCCAGTGACTCCAATTGTCCCCCACCTCGGTCCAAGTACAGGCGGCCCTGGAGGACCACCATCCCCTGTAAATCGGTGGAGAGGTCCTGTTTCAGCGTGTCGACCTGGAAGCCAGTCGCCGCCCACAACAAAGCAATGAGCAATCCCATCATTCTTTCACCGCGCCCTGTGTAATCCCTTCAATAAAATACCGCTGGGCAAAGAGGAAGAGAACGGCGATGGGAATCACCGAGAGGGAGGCAGCGGCCATTTCCAAAGTGTAGAGTTCCTCATGTTGACCTTTGAACATCGCCAGTCCCACGGGCAGGGTGTACATCGACTCGTCCTGGGCAACGATCAACTGCCAGAGGAAGTTCGACCAGTGGAACTGGAAATTCAGGAGGAAGACCGTTGCAATGATGGGCAAACTCAACGGAACGATCACAGAGCGAAAGACGTGCCACTCAGAGGCGCCATCCATGCGGGCGGACTCCAGGAGTGAATCCGGCACTTGCCGGATGAATTGGGTGAGGAGGAATAAGCCAAAGACATTGGCCAGGTGTGGCACGATCATCCCTTGATACGTATTGAGCCAACGCAACTTGTAAACCACAAGGAATTGCGGCACGATGAAGAGGAGGCCTGGGACCATCATCGACGACAGGAACAAGGCAAATAG
>WFXO01000008.1 GCA_015490555.1 Caldifarciminota bacterium
AAGAGGCCTTACGGCTTCTCCCCCCAGAACAGTTCCCTAAGGAAGTCCTACTCAGCCTCTACTTCCTCCGTAAAAACCGTGAGTTCCTGGAACAAGAGCGCAAACTGAGATCCCGTTTGACGCCTCCCACACGTGCCCGGATGCAATTCCTGCGCGCGATCACGTACGAACGATTAAATCGCTACACCGAAGCCCTCCAGACCCTGGCCGCACTGGTCCGACAGGGCGGCCCATGGGGGGAGCGTGCGGCTTATGAACTTTCCCATCTCGCCATTCAAAAGCACTGGACCTATCGGATTTTGAAGGTCCTGAAGCCCGTGGCGAAGGACCTGCCAGCCGCCATCAGCCGCGTGGCCCTTCTTTACCTCACGCTGGACCAACCGGCCGAGGCCTGGCAGTGGTTCCGCAAAAATCTCCACAGCCCCGATGACTTCTACCGGGCGCAAGCCCTGTTCTACCTCTATCGCCTGACCGGGAATCCCGCCTATCGGGACACGTTGATCCGTCGATTCCCCCTCTCCTACTACACCGCCAGTCTGCCGGACTCTTTTCCCTTCCCTCCCGTCGAGGACACCTCTGAGCCCTGCACCGTCCCCCCAGCCTTCCAACTCTTCGCAAAACTACACGAATACGCCTGGGCCCTGGCGAGTCTCGAACCGGATTCTGAGTGCTGGCTCAAAGCGGCCCAGACGGCCGTCCAACTCGGCGCCCCCTACTTGGCCACCCGGCTGGTGTGGAAAACCCTTGCCTCTCCTCCGGTCTGGGACTCTCTCCGTCTCTCCCTCCTCTTCCCGTACCCCGAAGAGTGGCTCCCATACTTGCAGGACCTCCCCATTGATCCTTTCCTCTTTCTGGCCCTCATGCGGGAAGAGAGCCACTTCCATCCCTGGGTCATCTCTCGAGCGGGCGCCATCGGCCTGGCCCAACTCATGCCCCAGACGTACCAGGCGGTGACCGGTGCCCCGGATCCACGCGGGGCCTTTCATCCCCTCGAAAACCTCCGCACCGGCGCTCAGTACCTCGCAGAACTCATCCAGGAATTTGGAGACCTCCGATTGGCTGTCGCAGCCTATAACGCAGGACCCGGAGCCGTACGGAGATGGCTGAAACGATGGGACCGGGCCGTGAAACGGAAGGACCTGGACCTCTTTATCGAGTTCATCCCCTATCGGGAAACCCGCAATTATGTCCGCAGAGTTCTGCGATCCTATCGCATGTACCAAAGACTCTACCGAGGGATCAGAAAAGGGGAGACACCAAAGAGGAACGACGCTCTTCGTTAATACAGAACGACGTCCTTAAGATAGCGACCGAGGTACTTCTTGTAATCCTTGCCGAGCACGAGCGAGACCTCCAGCAACTTGTCCGGATCTCGCTCGTAATCCAACACCGGCACCCCCAAGATTCGCTGTAGAATCTTGGCATTTTTGTACTCCGGGGAGACCCGATCCACAATCACGGTGTGTGCCACGGTCCCCTTCGGATAGTTTCCGTAAAAAACGACATCAAACCCTAAGTCTCTCAAGAACATCGTGGTCTTACGAGCCAGATCCCGAACCCCACTCGCGTTCAGGACCTCCACCCGGATCTTCCGGTAGGAGGAATCTGGCTGAATTTCCCATGGGTTCTCTGGAAGTTCAGGATTCTGAAGCGGGGAATGGAAGACCCCGAAATAGAGCACCGCCCCCACGGCACTGATTGCTGCCAGGGCCATCAGGCTGATCCAGACCTTGGCGAGACGATTCATAGTTCAAGGGACTCCGGCGCCGCGGACTCTTCCATCACGGCCTCTGCTACATAGATGGGACAGCCTGTCCGGAGCGCCAGAGCAATGGAGTCCGAAGGACGCGCATCCACGGTGTACACCGTGTGATTGGCTCGAACAATGATCCTCGCGTAAAAGGTGTTGTTTCGCAATTGATTGATGACAATCCGCTCGACCCGCCCCCCAAACCCCTGGATGATGTTCTTTAAGAGATCATGGGTGAGCGGCCTCTCCACCTCAATTCCCTGGAGCGCAATTGCGATTGCCTGAGCCTCCGGATGGCCGATAAGGATCGGCAAGATCCGGTTCCCCTGCACCTCCTTGAGGAGAACCACCGGGGTCTTCGTCGACTCATCATAGAGGAGCCGGAAAACACGAACTTCTACAATCGATGCGGCCATACCTAAATTTTAACCCGTGAAGAAGGTCAGTCAACCCACGGACGCATAGGCCTAACGGGCTCTCTGTACACCGGGAGCCTCGAAGCCGGTGTATACTCTTAGCCATGGCCGATCAACGGGAAAAGGTCTTTGATGTCTATCCAGTCTCCGACCACGTCATTGCGCTCGGGGGGCCGTATGCCTATGTGTACTGGGTGATTGGACGAGAGGCTGCGCTCATCGATGCCGGGACCGTTGTCTGGGGACGAAAACTGGTTCAAGCGATCCCCACCTATTTAGACTACGAAGAGTTTCGGTATCACCTGTTGACCCATTCCCATTATGATCATTTAGGGGGTACGCCGGAACTCCTGGAGGCCTTCCGGGACCTCCAGGTCCTGGCGCATCCCCATGTCCAGAAGGTCTTGAAGAGCCCCCGCGCTCTGGAACACATCACCCGCATGAACCAAAAGGAACTCCACATGTGGGGCCGATCCCAAAAGAGCATTGATCGGTACCGGTTTCGACCGTTCCGGATCCACCGGACGGTCCAGGAGGGCTCCAAACTCGATCTCGGGGACAAGGTGGTCGTCGAGGTCCTCGAAACTCCTGGGCACACCCGAGATTCCGTCACCTACATCATTCACCCGGACGGGGTCGCCATCCCGGGAGAGTCGGTCGGTGTCCCCAACGCAGATGGATCGTTTATCTTACCCCAGTTCGTCTCGGACTACGACGCCTACCTGGTCTCGTTGAAGAAGGTCGCAGAACGGGCATCGGACCTGGAAGCCATTGGACTTCCTCACGAGCGTCTCATCCTTGGCCCCCAGGCGGTTCAAGCGTTCTTACGGGAATCCTTAGAGACGACCCAGGCCTATGCCGCAGACTTAGCACAGGCCCTGCGAGCCAGCAATGGAGACCTCCAGGTGGCCAAAGACCGGATCTTTGACCTCTATTACGGTCCGAAGAAGATCCGCCAACCCGAGTTTGCCTTTCGGGCCAACCTTCGGTACCAACTCCGCGCCATTGCCCGGTCGATCGGGCTGATTTAATCCCGGCCCGTAAGCCTCCGCTCCCGTTCTTCCAGGATCGATTCGATGCTCTTCAACGCATCTTCAGGGATCTCCAAGTTCGCGGCCTGGACCGTCTCCTCAATCTGATGGGGTTTGCGGGCCCCGACGATTGCGGCCGTTACCTCCGGCCGGAGCAATGTCCAGGCAATCGCGAGTTGAGCCAACGAAACCCCCAGGTCGGCCGCCACCTTCTTCAACTCCTCGACGGCCCATAAATTCACCTCCAGTCCGGGGCCCGTAAAGAGGGGGCTCCTCCGCCGCCAGTCGCTCTCTGGGAGCGCCTCGATCCGGGCACGGTCGTATTTCCCGGTCAGAAGGCCGGAGGCCAGCGGACTGTAGACAATCACCCCGATCTGGTGGTCCGCACAGTAGGGCAGGATCTCTTTTTCGATCCCGCGATCAAAGAGGTGATACGGGGGCTGTAGCGAGGCAATGGGATGGATTTTACGAACGCGCTCCATCTGTGAGACATTAAAGTTCGAAACCCCGATGTATCGAACTTTCCCTTCCTCCACCAGTCGGCTCATGGTCTCCCAGGCCTCCTCAATCTGTTCTTCTGGATTGGGCCAGTGGATCTGGTAGAGATCGATGACCTCGGTCCTCAGTCGTCTCAGGCTGGCTTCGACCTCCCGTCGGATACTATCCCGTGTGAGGTTCCCGGTGATCCGTTTTTGGTCGTCCCAGACCAGGCCGCATTTGGTGGCAAGAAATACCTGATCGCGTTTCCCCTGCAGGGCGCGGCCCACGATCTCTTCTGCGTGACCCAGGCCGTAGACCGGGGCGGTATCGATCCAGTTGATCCCGAGGTCGAGGGCCCGTTCGATGGTTCGGATGGATTCCTGATCGTCCTGGGGCCCCCACCCATAGGACCAATCGGCGCCCCCCATGGCCCATGTCCCCAGCCCAATCACGGTCAGCGATTCACCGGTCCATCCTAACGTCCGCGTTTTCATGGCACCTCCTTGGTTCTGGGTGTCTTCAGGATCCGTTCCTGTGTCCCCATATTCTGAGAGAAAACGGCAAAAAGGGCAACGGCGTCCCCTGAATTTGACAAGAGTGGGCAGGACGTTCTAAAATTTGCCCATGTTTCTCACACTGGCGCTGGGGCTCTTGATCAGCCAAACGACACCGGACACGCTGACGCCTCCCCCCCTCATCCCTCTCCCGGTCACCCATGTCCGGGCCTATGACAAACCCAACGACGACGGTGGGGCCATCGTTGTCGAATGGGAACTCTCCCCCATGGACTCCTTGATCACCAAGTATGAAATCTTCCGATTGGAAGGGAGCCCCGACGCAGAACCCGTGTCCGCAGGCTTCGTCTTGAGAGGAACCACAAAGTTTGAAGACGTGGGAGTTCAAAACGGGAAGCCGTATTACTACTTTGTTCGGAGTTGGCTCAATTCGGAATACATGGACTCCGAAATCACCTCAGAGCCGGCGATTGCCTCCGCCCAATGGTTCCACCGCGGCCGCCTGAATGCACTGATCATCTTGGTCTTCTTTGTCGGGGTCTTGCTCTATTTCCTGCAGCGCGCAAAAAGCGGTGGGGAACTCTATATCCGTCGAATCGCAGGGCTCGAGGCCATTGATGACGCCGTCGGCCGGTCCACAGAGTTGGGTCGGCCGATCCTCTTCGTCCTGGGACTCGAGCCCATTTCCAATATTGCCACGTTGGCCGGGTTGGCCATCTTGAAACGTGTGGCCTATAAGGCCGCCCAGTACGGCACCAAACTCATTGTCCCTTGCTTTGATCCCGTGGTGTATGTGGCCGCCCAAGAAGTGACCAAAGAGGGCTACACCGAAGCCGGGCGGCCAGATCTCTACAACGAGGGCGACGTCTTCTTCCTGTCCTACGACCAGTTTGGCTACGCGGCGGGCGTCGATGGGATCATGGTCCGAGAACGGCCCGGCGCCGTCTTCCTCCAGGGGTACTTCTACGCCGAATCCCTGATTCTGGCCGAGACTGGGAACTCCATTGGGGCGATTCAGATCTCCGGGACCACTGCGGTCACCCAGTTGCCCTTCTTTATCGCTGCCACGGACTACACCTTGATCGGTGAAGAGATGTATGCCGCAAGCGCCTATCTCTCGAAGGACCCCCTCTCTCTGGCCACCATCAAAGGGGAAGACCTCGTGAAACTTATCTTCATCCTCCTCTTCCTCCTCGGCTCGATTCTGGAAACCATCTCCTTGTTGACAGGGGCAGATCTCCATTTCCTGACCCGGTTCTTTACCACCTATTGAGGCCATGAAGAAAGAAATCCCGTTAGCAATCACGTTTATCTCCGGCTTCCTTTTGATTGTGGCACTGTTTGTGCCGCATCGCCCCTTTGGGGATCTGGAACAGCGGTTTAACGACTGGTACATCATCGTGGCGGGGTTCACGCTGATCCTGGGCGTGGACAGTCTCCTGGCCCACCACTGGAAGATCATCCGCCGGCGGCAACCCGGGGCTTTTCACTCAATGGCTCTGATCCTGAGTTTCATCGTAACCCTGGTCTGGGGGGTCTGGGACGGACTCAAATTTGGGAACCCCTTTGATCCTGCCTCGACCTTTCTCCGGTACTTCTACACGTACGTCTTTGTCTCGCTTCAGGCGACCATGTTCTCCCTCTTGGCCTTCTTTATTGCCTCTGCGGCGTACAGAGCGTTCCGTGCCCGAACCTCGACGGCGACCCTCCTGCTGGTGGCGGCTGCCCTCGTCATGCTGGGGAATGTTCCCAAAGGGTACCTGGCGATCCCGCCGGTAGTGGCCATCACGGGGCTCCTCCTCGCCTTCCACTTTTTCCGCGAAGGACAAGAGACCGCGGAGACAACCATGCGGATCGTATACTGGGGGACCGCCTTGGTCATCCTGGTCCTTCTCTATCCGGTGATCCAATTCCTGTATCACAACTTGCCAGCCGTCAAGGACTGGATCATGAATGTCCCCCATCTTGGCGCGAAACGTGGCATTTTGATCGGGGTGGCGTTAGGGGCCGTTGCGATCTCCTTACGCATCATTTTAGGGATTGAGAGGACGTACCTGAGATGAGGAACTTCTGGGAACAACTGGGCAAAATTGACCGTCGGATCGTGTATCTATTCGTGTTCTTAGGGGCCTCGGCCCCCTTGTTCCTTCATGTGGTTCCCAAATTCAAGGCCAGTCCCGAGGTAGTTCAGGCCTATCAGGCCATTGATGAATTGCCGGCCGGGTCCGTCGTTCTTTTCTCCATCGATTATGACGCTGCGTCCATGCCGGAACTCCAGCCCCTGCTGGAGGCGATGTTGACCCATGTCTTTCGAAAGGATCTCAAAGTCTTGATGATGGGGCACTGGCCGTTGGGGTTACCGCTCGGGCAGATCGCCCTGGAGAAGATGGCCAAAAGGTACAACAAGAAATACGGCGAGGACTATGTGTTCTTGGGGTATCGCCCTGGCTTGGCCGCCGTGATCCTGAACATGGGCAAAGAAATCCGCACCGTCTTTAATGTGGATTACAAGGGGACTCCGTTGGATTCGTTGCCTCTGATGCGGAACATCCACAACTACAATGACATTGCGCTGTTGGTGGGATTTGAGGCGGGGGCGGTCGGGGATTACTGGGTGCAGTTTGCACAGGCCCGATTCCAACAAAAAATCATCCTGGCGGCTACGGCCGTCGTGTGGCCAGACCTCTATCCTTACCTTCAGGCCCATCAAATTGTCGGCCTCATCGGGGGGCTCCGAGGGGCCGCCGATTATGAAGTCTTGGTGAATCAACCCGGATCGGCCTCCACCGGCATGGCTTCCCAAACCGTCGTTCACATTCTCATTGTGGTCTTCATTCTCCTCGGAAACCTCGGCTATTACTTCACACGAACCTGGAGGAAACCAACATGAGCGGGATGGATCTTCTGTTCACGTGGATTGCTGCGGGATTGACTTTAGCGATCTTTAGTTTCCTCTACCGGGACAATCCCTTTTACAAGTTCGCCGAACACATCTATGTGGGGAGTGCAGCTGCCTACTGGTTCATTTACCTGTGGTTCTTTGATGTCAAGCCGAAACTGATTGATGCGTGGATCTCGAATACCGGCTTCGAGCGGTATATTTTGATCGTGCCGGCGTTTCTCTCCTTCTTGATGCTCCTCCGGTTCATCCCCAAAGTGGCCTGGCTCTCACGCTGGGCCATCGCCTTTACCGTAGGGATGGGCGCAGGTCTGGGAATTACCGGCGCCATTCAAGGGTACATCGTCCCCCAGGTGAAGGCCGGGATGCTCCCCCTGTGGACAGGCCAATGGGGAAACTCCTTGAACTACATCATCCTGGTCGTCAGTACAGTGACCACCCTGGTCTATTTCTTCTTCTCCAAAGAACACAAAGGGGGATTGGGCTTCCTGGCCAAAGTGGGCATCATGTTTATCATGATCGCCTTCGGGGCCTCTTTTGGGTCGACCATCATGGCCCGTATCTCCCTTCTGATTGGCCGTCTCTATTTCCTGTTCCACGATTGGCTCCATTTAGTCTGAGCCTGCTCTCTTCCTTTCTGGGATCCGTTCTTAAGTCCCTCTTTCCTGGGGTAAGATTGAGAAGTATAATTGACCAAACGACAAAAACTGGAGGTTGTCATGGGATCGTTGTGGATTGCTGTTGTCCTTGCTGTTTCTCCTCCCATCTATCATCCCCGCCACATGATTATCCAACTTACCCCATCAAGTCAAGAGGTGGCGAAGGCCTCCCTTCAATGGGGGCGCGTCGGTGATGCCTATACCCTGGTGGGAACCCGGCTCGGGATCCCGGAGATCGATGCCCTCGCGGACCGATACGGCGTCAAAGAAGTCCGCCGACTCATTGTGGGGAAAATCACCCCCAAAGCCAAAGAATTCGGCCTGGATCGGTACTACTTGTTGATCTTTGATCATGACGTCGACGCCTGGACCCTGAAAGATGAATTCGCACGCCTGTCCTCTGTGGAATCTGCAGAAGTCGACGAACTCAAACCCCTGGATCTCGAACCCAATGACCCCCTGTTCGGACCGGACTACTGGACACAACAGTGGCATCACTTCGATATCCATTCTCCAGAAGGCTGGGATATTACCACGGGAGACCCCACCATCGTCGTAGGACCCGTGGATTCTGGTGTGGATTGGGACCATCCAGATATCTTCCCAAACCTCTGGGTCAACCCCGGGGAAGACCTGAACGGGAACGGAGTTTTCGACTACCCCGCCGATTTGAATGGGGTCGATGACGATGGCAACGGATATATCGACGATGTCATCGGGTTCAACTTCATGAGTTATAACTGGAATCCAAATCCCACAGAGCCTGGCAATGACCACGGGACGCACGTGTTCGGGATCGCGGTGGCCGCAACCAACAATGGGATCGGCGTCGCAGGCGTCGGATGGAACGTCAAGGGCATGGCCTTCAAGTGTGGGGACGGTCAATTTATCTATATCTCTGCAGCCGTAAATGCGATCTACTACGCTGCAAATCAGGGGGCTGTCGCCACGAACCATTCGTATGGGAGTTACAACTACAATGGATCTGAAAACAGCGCGATGCAATACGCCCACAGTATGGGGGTCACCATCTGTGCAGCGGCGGGGAACGACAACTCCGCAACCCCCCACTATCCTTCGGCCTACCCCAATGTCATTGCCGTGGCTGCGTCGGCACGTAATGGCATCAAGGCGGATTTCTCGAATTACGGGACCTGGGTGGACGTGATCGCACCGGGAACCAATATCCTGAGCACCGTGCCCGGTGGCAACTACATGCAATTCGATGGCACTTCGATGGCCTCTCCCATCGTGACGGGCCTCGCAGGCCTCATCCGATCGTTGCACCCGTCCTGGAACGCCTTCCAGGTCGACTCCGCCATCATGTGGGGCGCTGTCAACGTCGATGATGTGAATCCCGGCTACGAAGGGATGCTGGGATGGGGACTCGTGAATGTTTATCAGTCCCTCGCCCTGGGATTCTATGCCTACCCATGGGTTTCCGATTATTGGTTCGACGGCGATGGACGGCCAGAACCCGGGGAGACCGTCCAGATGACCGTCAAAGCCTATAACCATTGGCATTGGCAGGATGCAACCAATCTAACGTTGACGCTCAGTACCGATGATCCGGACATTAACATCACAGATCCGACCATTACCATCGGAACCTTGGCCAATGGAGACACAGTGGTCCCCTCCGATGTCTTCGAATTCCAAGTCTCAGGAGTCCCCCGATTCGTAAACTTTGTGATCACGTTCTCTTCCACCCCCCAACCCGCATATGAGGCGGAGACTCTCCGCGTATTGATCGGCTATCCTGCGTTCCTTCTGGTGGATGATGCGGGGACCTCCGACTACCTCTCCTATTACGAACAAACTCTGGAGCAATTGGGCCTGGTTTATGAAGTCTGGCGCACCCAAGTCGATGGTGTTCCGGACCTCCTGGCTCATCCCAGAAGCATCGTTTTTTGGTTCACCGGGGATGAGACCGGAAATGTCTTGACCTCCGCGGAACAAAACGCGCTCATCGACTACTTAAATGCCGGTGGATATTTGATCCTCTCTTCCCAAAATCTCGGCGAAGATGCCCAGGCCCAATCCTTTATGACCAACTATCTGAAGGCCACCGTGCAGAGCACCGGGAACTATTACCGGGGTGCCCGTGGATACGATGGGGACCCCATCGGGGATTCCGTCCTCCTCAAACTTTATGGCTCCGGCAGTGCCGGCAATAGCCAGTCCTGCGACGTCATCCAGGCCATCGCACCCGCTGACACCTCCCTGTACTTCACCTCACCGACCGGAGGAGGGAACTTTGGTCCCGCGATGGTGAAGTACGACGCAGGTACGTATAAGACGATCTTTATGTCGTTCCCCTTTGAGGCCATTACCAGTGAGGCGGCAGGGCGTACCACCCGAGAGGAACTCCTGGCACGGATGATGTCCTGGCTCGGGGTCGGCGTTGAAGAAAAGGAACCCACCCAGACCGCCCTCCCCCTGCTCCGTTTCCTGACCCCTATCACAAAGGACCACCTGGTCTTTGTCTACCAGACCCTGCAGCCGATCCGGATCCAGATGTACGATGTCTCCGGTCGCTCGGTCTTGCCCTCCATCGTTTTGAAGCCCCAGGCCCAGCGTAAAGTGGTCCCTGTCACCTCCCTGAAGCCCGGGCTTTATTTCCTCCGTGTGGAGGAACCCCTGGCACTGCAACAAACCTTCAGGGTCATCAAAATTCAGTAACTCGGAAGGGACACAGGGGCTGTTGTTAAACAAGGAGGTGTGTATGAAGCGTGTATGGGTTGGTGTATGGGCCGTGCTATGGGGTCTGGGGTTCGCAGGGGAAGGTCTCTGGGAGACTCCGTTGCCACTCTCGAAAGGTGTCTATGAGACCCCTCTTCAACAGGACTCGATCCTGGATGTCCACGCGGGCAATGCCGTCCTCTCCGTGCCCAATAACGGTGCCATCGGATTCTGGTCATCGGATCAGATGCTCGGCTTGGGCTTCCTCTATCCCGGCATGGCCCCCAATGTCCTGTATTACGGCAGTTTTGCCCTCGGGATCGACGCCTCCTATGTGGCCGACGCCTGGTATGAAAGTAACCAGATAGATGACCGGGATTTCCGTCCCCAACAAGGACTCTTCCACGCCAGCCCGGGCCCCAGAAACTCCGTTGAAGCGGTCTGGGGAACCTTCGACGATAGCGGTCACCCCACGAATCCTCAAGGCATCGTGGTAGACCAGTTGGCCTATGCCTACGATCACCCGGATTACGACGACTTCATCATCCTGGAATACCGCCTGACTGCCCCGAACCCTGTCTCCGGGGTCTATGTCGGCTATTTCATGGATTTCGATATCGACGCCTATAGTCAGAATGAAGCCGCGATCGACTCCACCACCCGTCTGGCCTATCAGTGGTTTACCGCCAGCAGTCGTTACGCCGGCGTCGTCCTCCTTACCCCCACCACGCCGGCAAATCTCAGCGTATTGAACAACCCCCTGTTCGTATACCCGTATGTCGGTTGCCCGGACTCCATCCAGATCAAGTTCCTGAACGGCACGTATAGTTTCGCCAGCAGTTGGCAACCTGATGACTGGTCTGTCGTCGTGTCTGCGGGCCCGTTTACCATCTCCTCCGATCCCACCATTGTCGCTTTTGCGGTGGTCGGAGGGCTTTCGGCTAGCGATATTATCGCCAATGCGCAACACGCGATCGATGTCTATAACGACACCACCCTGGTCGGCGTTTCCGAGACGATCGACCACCCGGTTTCTTTCCGCTTCCGCGTGACCCCCAATATCGTCCGGGATCACACAACTCTGAACTTTGAGATCCCCTCAGCGGCACAAGTGGCTGTGGACCTGCTGGATCCCACCGGCCGTCGGGTCCAATCCCTGAATTTGGGGCGCTTACTCCCCGGTCGGCACCAAATCGGGCTTTCGCTCCCGCACCTGCCACAAGGCGCATACTTCATCCAGATCCGGGACGCTTCGAAAGTCTTGGGAACACAACGAATTTTGAAGATTCAGGAGTAATCTGGAACAGGCAATCGAAGGATCAGGGGGGCCGGTTGAACCGGCCCCTCCCTTTTTATGGCCCCTTCACGCGAAGAGCCGGACCCGCTTGAGCCGAAGGGAATTCAACACCACCGAGACTGAACTGGTCGCCATCGCGGCCGCGGCCCAGACCGGATGGAAGACCCAGCCCGTCAAGGGATAGAGGACCCCCGCCGCGATCGGGATCAGCGTTGCGTTATAGAAGAAGGCCCAGAAGAGATTCTCCTTAATGGTCCGAAGCGTGGCACGGGCCAGATGGAGCGCTACGGGGACCAGCCGAAGGTTCCCTGTGAGGAGAATGATATCCCCGGCTTCCCCGGCGATGTCCGTGCCGGTCCCCATGGCAATCCCCAGGTCCGCGGTCGCTAACGACGGGGCATCGTTGATCCCGTCCCCGACCATCGCGACCCGGTGACCCTGGGCCTGGAGGTCCTCGACTACGCGGGTCTTATCCTGGGGCAGGACCTGGGCAATGACCTCCTCGATGCCCACAGAACGCGCGACGGCCTCCGCAGTCCTTGGGTTGTCGCCGGTGAGGAGGATGACCTGGATCCCGTTCTTCTTCAGCGTCTGCACAACTTCGGTTGCCTCCGGTTTGACGGGGTCCGCGATGCCGAAGAGGCCCCACACCGCGTCCGTGGTCCCGACGGCCACCACGGTCATCGCCTGGGTTTCCATCTCCTCCGCCTTTTTCAACGTTTCCGGAGGAACCGGAACCCCCTCTTCAATGAACCACGAAAGACGACCGACTCGGATAAGTTGTCCGTTGATCCGGGCCTCCACCCCTTTCCCGGGGACATCCTTCATCTCTTTGGGCATCTCCAGAGCCACCCCCCGCTGTTTGGCTTCCTCGACAATGGCCTCTGCCAAAGGATGTTGGGACCCGGACTCCACACTGGCAGCAAACTGGAGCGCCTGCTCAGCCCTGCCATCCGGGACCCAGATCTCCGTGACTTTTGGTCGACCCAAGGTCAGGGTCCCTGTCTTGTCAAACACGACGGTATCAATTTCCCGAGCCTTTTCCAGCGCCTCTGGATTTTTGATGAGGATCCCGTGTTCTGCGCCCTTCCCCACCCCGACCGTCAGGGCCAGCGGCGTGGCGATCCCCAGCGCGCAGGGGCAGGCCACCACCAAGACGGCGATCAGGGCCAGAAGTGCATGATTAAATTGAGGGGGTGGGCCCCACACCATCCACGCAACGAAGGCCAGGACCCCAATGGTGAACACCACCGGGACAAAGATCGCAGCGATTCGATCGGCTAAACGCTGGATTTTGGCCTTCTTCCGCTGGGCATCGCGGATCAACTGGATGATCTGACCCAGCACGGTCTCTTCCCCCACACGGGTGGCACGAATCATTAACAGTCCGGATTGGTTCACGGTCCCCCCTACCACCTCATCCCCGGGCCCTTTCTGGACCGGGACAGGTTCCCCGGTCAGCATGGATTCGTCGACATAACTCGTCCCATCCAGGACCACCCCATCGACCGGGACGCGTTCGCCGGGTCGCACCAGGACCTGATCCCCTTTCCGTAGTTCGGTGATGGGGACCTCCAACTCCTGGCCATCCCGGATCACCCGCGCCGTCTTGGCCTGCAAGGCCATCAGTTTTCGGATCGCCTCCGTAGTCCGTGCACGGGATCGGGCTTCTAAATATTTGCCTAACAGCACCAGCGTGATGATCACCGCCGCTGCGTCGAAGTAGACCTCGGCCTGGATGATCTGAGAGCGCGCGAAAAATTGGGGGAACAACAGAAAGGCCAGTGAAGAGAAATAAGCAGCCAAGGTTCCCAAGGCTACAAGGACGTTCATGTCAGCGGTCCGGTGCTTAAGGGCTCCCCAGGCCCCCCGGAGGAACTTACTGCCCACATAGAACTGCACGGGGGTGGCCAGGAGCCAGAGAACCCAAGGATTCGAAAGGATCGGGATGCCCTTGAAATAGGTACCTACAAGGATGGGGATGGACAGGATCGCGCCCACAATCACTCGATTCCTCAGAGACTGCACGTGCCGGGCTCGCTCCTGCTCCTCCAACTCGAAGATGTCCTGGATCTCCTCTAAGGCCTCGGCCCGCTTCCCCAGTTCTCGGATCCGACGAAGAACCTCCTCGGTCCGGTACTCCACCGGAGAATACCGGATCTGAACCATCCCGGTCATTTCATGGACTTCCACATCGATGACCCCGGGGGCTTCCAGGAGGACCTGTTCCAGGGTACGAGCCTCGTCCGGATCCAGGGAATCCAGAATCTGGAGTCGCGTGGATTCAATCCCCAGGTGATACCCAAATTCTTCAATCTCTTTGCGGAGTTTCTCAGGCTCCAAGACCTTTGGATCAACCACCAGAACGGCCTGACCCGCCGCGAATTCTACCTTTGCATCTTCGACACCGGGAGTGGACTTGGCCACACTTTCCACCGTCCGCGCACAACTGGTGCACGTCATGCCAGACACAGGAACCGTGATTTTCTTTTTGCTTGCCATGGCGCTTACCTCAACAGTTGAAAGAGGGTTTTCGTCAACTCTTCCACGATCTTCTCGCCATCCTGTTCTGCGGTGAGGGCCTCCCGGACATGCGTCTTGATGTGGTCCTCTAAAATCATCAAGGCCACACGGTCCAGAGCCCGCTTGACCGCGGTGATCTGATGGATGATCTCCGGACAATATCGCTCGTCCTCGACCATTTGTAAAATCCCCCGCACCTGCCCTTCCACACGCCGAAGGCGGGGGAGTACCTTTTCCTTCGATCTCGGATTAAGTTTTTGGTATCGCATGCCTCACCTCCAAAGTCACTTTATACCCTATGGGGGTATAGGGTAATGGATTGGGCCGGAGGATGCAACCCTCTGGAGAGGCTCCGGAATTTGGGTACGCGTTACCGCAAGATCAGGACTTTCGACGTCAATCGATGGGAGCCGGCGTCCACCTTCAAGAAGTAGAGACCCGCGGGGAGTCGGTCCTGAGGACCTAAAACTGGCACAACGTACACCCCCGGCGTAAAGACTCGGCGATACTCCCGCAACTGACGACCGGTGAGATCTATGAGTCGCCAGACGACCTGGCTTGGGACCGGGATCTCTAATCGGAGGGTCAGCGGGCCAGGACTGGGGTTGGGATAAACCGGGCCGAGGCGCCAAACCAGGGGAGGACGGGAAGGGTGCTCCTCTGCCTGATACGCCGTAAACAGCAACCCCCAATACTCCACAAAGGTCCCTCCACTGTCCGAAAGTTCGATGGCTAAGGTAAACTCGACGCCCGTGTCTGGAAGAGCCGGGTCGAGCGCCACCCGCCACGGGCTAACCGGCCACACCGTATCCCCTGGCACAAGGTCTCCATAAGGGACCACAGAATCCAGAAGGGTCACCATCGGGTGATCCACGGAGACATGGAGGACCACACCCGTGGCCGGGCTCTCCCCGTCATTGGTCAAAGGAATCCAGACCGATAGGGTTTCCCCGGGTTCCGGCGCACCATCTCCGTTCCCGCCCAACGAATCTACCAGAGCAAAGGTATCCACCGTATGAACCCAGAGGGTGGGCGGAGGGTTCTGGGGCGGAAGGGTGGTGATGCGCAGGGCCCGACCGTCCTGGATCGGTGCCGCTGTCGGGTCATATGTGTTGTTGAAAACATACTGCAAACCGATCGACTCCGTAGGGTCTTCGATCCCCACCGTGGCGGATGTGATGTCGGAAACCTGTTGATAAAGGATCAAAATCTCCCCGTCGCCCGTGGGTGTGGGCCAGTAGGCAGGGTCCAGGAAGATGACCTCAAAGGTCTCCGGATCTCCTCCGCCGTAATGCTCCACATTCTTGAACTCCACGATCCATCGGTGGCCGACGGAGTCATACCACTGGTACACATCCCCGCCCACGGACGGGTCCAGGTCATCCCAGAAGGGCGCGATCAGGGCATGCGGTCCGCCAGGCTGCGGAATGGACCCGTTGTCCCCGAACCGATAGGTCGAGCCTCCCATCTCCAGAAAGCCGTTGGATGCAACCCCGACCTGGGTAAAGGTCTGCCCGTAAAAAGCGAACGGGAACGGCAGGGAGAGGGTCACGGTGTCCGCATCCTGGTTGGTGATCTCTTGGATCAGGGTCCCGGGTCCGTCTGGAGGTGCGATCTCCACCCACGTAAAAGTCGGGGCATTCCCCGAAGAGAGATCGGTGTCGTCATAGATGTAGTAGCCATAGTCGTCCGGACCCGTCGGATAAGAGGTCTGTGGGACCCCCAGGACCACCAGTTCCGCCGAAAGGGTGTCCCGGTACACATAGGTCTCTGCCTCCCCCTCGGCTGTAAACCGGAGAGACAACACGGTCCCTGAAACTGCGGCCGGGTCGATCCCCACCGCAAAGGGGTCCGTGAGGGTATCCATCTGCCCCTCCGCCAGGGCGAGGAAATAACTCTGGGGGTCTGAAGGGGCATAATGGACCCCGCTCAAGAGCCGGAGTGTCGTGAGTCCGATCGGGGCATTCCCGGTATTCGAAACGATCGGATAAAGATACACGGCTTCTCCCGCCTCCGGCTCCCCGTTGCCGTTCCCACCTGGTGGCGGGTCCTGGACCCATAAGCCCACAACCTCTACACGAGGGGCGTGGACCACCAGAGGGGAGACCGGGATCGACCAATTCCCCTCCTCGGCCTCAAACCATAGCGAGAATGAAAGTTGCTCTTCCGCAACCGAATGGGGGCTGATCCAGATCCGGAAAGCCTCGGGAATCGTCACAGAGTCCCCGGCCACAAAGGTCCCAATCCAGGCGGAAGAATCCTGGACCACGACGTGGGGACTGTTGGAGCGCAGAAAAACCTCGAGTTCATGGGCGTCCTGGCTTCCGAGATTGACCACCACCAGGTCCAGTGTTGGGGTTTCTCCCGGGTTGGGCAGGCCATCCCCATTCCCCTGATCGTCGTGCAAAATCAAGGAAACTTGGCCCGGATAAGGGCCCTCCGGAATGACCTGGAGCGAATCTCGATCCGGCAAGTAGTTCCGCTTGGTCACCGTGAGATAGAGTGTGCCCACAAAATCGAGAGCTCCAGAAAACACAACCGTCCCCGTCGAATCTGTATAGCCATACGCATAGAAAAGGGTGTCCCGATACAGAGCCACCAGGGCACCCGGCACCGGAGTCCCTTCATCATAGACCGACACCGGGATCTCAGTGCTTCCTGTGGGGACCACGTCCGGGAAAACCACAGTGAGCGGACGAGGGACCTTTGTTCGGAGCGTCAACTCCGGATCGCCCAAAAGAAGGAAGCCGTTGTAGTCCGTCAGGTCCCCATAGGTATACAGAAGGTTGAGTCGGCCCGCTTCACAGGCCTCCATCAAGGTCGACACATAGGGGGTATCAAAGGCCGCGAAGAAGAACCCCTGGGCCACAGCACTCCGCAAATGTGCGACATGACTCCGGATGGTTGTGGTCCCAAAAAAGCCCACCGCCCCCTTCGGCGTATCGGCCGTTCCGGCCCTCAGCCACTGTTCTCCCGCGGCATTCCCTGAATACGGATCGATGGTTGCACAGGTCGTGGAGATGACAATGGGAAGTTTCCAGCCGTTCGACAAAACATACGGGTTCACCTCAAAGGGGGGCCACCAGTTGCCCACCCCTTGGCCTCGATAAAACACAATGGACCGGCCGTCATTGACACTCAAAATCACATCCGCGGCATTGTTGTTGTGAACCCTGTCAAACAGGTCAACCTGTGTGTAGCCCTCCCCATAAAGGTATTGCTGCGCGACCTGCGCATCCGCGTAATAGATGGAGTCATCGGCATCATAATCGTTCCGAACGATGATGGTGGCCTTGCGGAACCATGCCGTGTCCGGCCAGATCGGGTCAACCGTCTCATAGCCCACAGTCTTGGCCACCATCACATCGATTTGAGAAACCGTTGTTGCAGGAAACCGTCCGATGAAGATATCAATCAGGGGATCGGCTCCATCGACCGTGACATAAAAGTTGTCCGTATTGGTATAGGGGATGACCTGGGCACCGCCCGCCAGCAACACATACTCCGGAGGGATTTCCCAGGTCTCATAGGCATTCTGGATGTAAGCCTTGATCTGGGCGGCAGACACACCGGTCACGGAAAGGGGAGCAATTTGGGCCAGCATGCCCTTCTCGGTCTTCCACGCCACCAAAGGCTGGAGAGCGTCGACAAAATCGTCCGGCGCAATGATCAGGTACCGCGCTCCCTGGGGAACTTCCGAGACCCGGGGCGGCTCTGGTCGGGCCGGGATGTGATCAAAATTCACCAGGACCTGCCGGTAGAGCCCCTCAAAACTCGGCGTATACGTCTGTGGATAGGTCCCACCTGGATGCGCAATGTCCAGAACGATCTCCGTAGGACGAGACAGGGCCTCCGCCCGGACCTCCACCGGAAGGACTGCAAAATCCCGGATCTTCGCAATCGGCTGCGTCCGAACTTCTACGCCCTGGACCGGGGATGCCAACTGGACCTGTGGGGTACTCCCTTCGGGGATCGCGACCAGCGCATGGACACGCTGATGGGGCTCAATAGCGACACGGAGTCGGGTCCACGCGGGTGTCTGGACCTCCACCCGGATCCCCATCCCCAACCCTCCCATCATTGCGAACACAACGAAGATCAAACTCATCTGGCACTCCTTTGTTAAATTCGGGCCCCAAGAAGAGGACCGTTCTCTACGTAAATGAACTTTCGAGCCTGTATTTTACACCGGAACCGATGAACATGCAGGAAGGATCAAAAATTCAATTCCTGCTCAAGCGGCCCCTGGAGGGAAATAGATCATATCGGAACGAGGCCCCTGTCAGGAAATCAAAAAGCCCAGGAGCGGCTTTAGCCGCGATGTACCGCTCCATGGAAGCCCGGGCACGAAGAGGGCCCTAAATCGGTTACAATTAGGGGGGAGGTGAACCATGCAAGGAATCTTTGGGACGTATTTTGCGATGCTGCTGTTCGCAAATCCTCAAATTACGGTGTATCAAGAAAACCTGGGCCTTGTTCAGGAGTCCCGATCCTGGCACCTGCAGAAGGGCAGCCAGGTCCTGACCCTCGAGGACCTTCCGAAGCAGATTGATCCTACCTCGCTCCATCTCGACATCCCCGGCGTCCAAGTCCTGGCACAACGGATCCAGGCCCATCCATTCACCCTTCAAAGTCTCTATGATCGTGCCGTCCGGCGCGCCCTCATCCTCCACCTTCGTTCCGGACAAACCCTGGAGGCTACCTTCCTCGCTACCAGCGGGGACGGGCTGATCCTGGAGACCCCGCAGGGCGTCTCGTATCTCCCCATGGACCGCATTGACCGGATCGACTTCCCGGGATTCTCCGCACCGGAAACCTTACAGACCGTTTACCAGTGGACTCTCGAGGCCCCTCGCACCGGTGCATATGCAGGCACCCTGACGTACTTGACCCAGGGGCTCTCCTGGCAGGCCACGTACCGGGCCGTGTGGCTCGGGGATTCCCTGGACCTCACCGGTTGGGTCACCGTAGAGAACCGGTCTGGCAAAACCTATCCAGACGCCCGCCTGCAACTCGTTGCAGGCGCCATCCACCGCGTCTCGGCAACACCCCCTTCCCCTCTTTTGTTGGAACAACGGAAAGCCCTGGCCCCCACCCCGAGTCCACAACCCCGGTTTGAATACCATGTCTATCCCTTCCCTCGGCCGGTGACCCTCCGGGATGGGGAACAGCAACGACTGCTTTTCATCCCCTCTCATCGCTTCCCGGCCCGCAAGGTCTATGTGTATGAAGGGGACGAACGCGTACAGGTCAAAATTGAATTCGAGAACACAAAGGAGACGGGCCTGGGAATTCCCCTCCCCAGCGGGGTCGTCCGGGTATACGAACAGTCGGACGCCCAACCCATGCTTTTCATTGGGGAAGATCGGATCTCCCACGTTTCCGAAGGAGCCACGGTCCGGCTCTATGTCGGGGATGCCTTTGACCTGAAAGGTGAAGCCAAGGTGGTTCGATCCCAGAAGATCCGGGAACGGGTGCGGGAAGAAGAACACGAGGTTCGCCTCCGGAATAGCAAAGACACCCCGGTCTCTGTCACCGTGGTCCAACGCTTCTACGGGGATTGGGAGATCATCTCCAGTACCGTGCCGTACCAAAAACGGGACGCCTATACCGTGGAGTTCACCCCCACGGTCCCGGCCCATGGGGAGACAACCCTCCGCTTCACAGTGCGCTTTTATTGGTAAACCGGAGGTGAGTAAATGGAGGAGAAGGTGACCGTCGGCGTATCCTATTTTGGGGTGCGGGATCTCCGTCACGTCGATGAAGACCTGGAGGAAATGGCCCAAGCTGGCCTGGATACCGTGGTCCATACCTTCTCGGAAAACGACCTGGCGTATTACAAAGGGACCCTGGAGGAGATCGTCCGGTTGTCGAAAGACCACGGCTTGGAGACCTTTGTCGATCCCTGGGGAGTCGCAGGGATCTTCGGGGGCGAAGCCTTCTCCCAATTCGTCGTCGAAGAACTGGACGCCCGCCAGGTCTTTGTGGACGGGGCCCTCGCCCCGGCCGCATGCCCGAATCATCCCAAAACCCGGGCTTTCCTGGAATCCTGGGTCCGGCACGCCGCCGACCTTGGGGCCGACGGCGTCTTCTTCGACGAACCCCACTTCTTCAAGCGCGACCCGACCCGGTGGGCGTGCCGGTGCTCCGTGTGCCAGGACCTGTTCCGCCAGGAATACGGCGAACCCATGCCGGACACCCGAACCCCTGCGGTCCAAGAATTCCAACTCCACTCCCTCCAGCGACTCATCGAACACCTCGCCCAGACCGCCCATGCCCTCCACCTCAAAACCTCCCTCTGCCTGCTCCCCAGAGAGGAAGAACTCCAGCACTGGGAGACCTTTGCCCGGATCCCGGCCCTGGATATCCTGGGGACCGATCCCTATTGGGTCCGGTTAGGCCTGCGCGAAACAGCGGTCTATGCCCATGTCCACCGGTTCGCACAACATATCAAGACCCTGGCCGACCAGTACCAGAAAGAGCCCCAGATCTGGATCCAGGCCTTCCTGATCCCCGCGGGAACCGAAGAGGACGTTCGACAGGCCGTCCGAGGAGCCGTGGATGCCGGGGTCTTCAACCTGATGGCCTGGTCTTTTCGGGCCACGGCCGCAATGTCTTACATCCGACCGGGCCGACCCGAGGTGGTCTGGCAAACCCTGCTGGAGGCCTTCCGGGAAGCCAAACACACCGGGACGCCCTAACCCGGCCCCGGTTCCCGAAAGCCCCGAAGGCGGCGGAGCATCGTCGGAAAGGCCAATCCACCGTATAATTTTCACAATGGAGCCCAAAGCCTACATCCTGGCGCGCGAATCCTTTGAGGCTCTCCTCCAGTCTTTAAAGTCCCGTGGCTATACCCTCATCGGCCCCACAATTCGAGACGATGTCCTCTGGTATGCGGAAATCCAGAGCGTCGAGGACTTTCCCATCGGGTGGACTGACGTCCAGGGGCCGGGCCAGTACCGGCTCCAGAAACAGGATCGGGACACCCTCTTCGGGTTTACGGTCGCCGCAAACACGTGGAAATCGTTCCTGTTCCCGCCCAGGCTCCTCCTCTGGCGGTCCAAACGGACCGAAAACGGCATCGAATTTGAACAGCCCACCCGTTCGATCCCTAAACTCGCCCTGATCGGCGTCCGCGCCTGTGAACTGGCAGCGATCCAGGTCCAGGATCGGGTCTTCCTCCAACAGGAATTTGTGGATCCGGAGTATCAGGCACGCCGCGAACAGGCGTTCATCCTGGCCGTGAATTGCGGGACCGCGGCGGCTACCTGCTTCTGCACGTCCCTGGGGACCGGCCCCAAGGCCTCAAACGGGTATGACCTGGCTCTGACCGAACTACCCGATGGAAAACGACTCTTGATCGAGGTGGGGTCCGAACAGGGCGACGAGGTGATCCAGGACCTCCCGGTCCACCCCGCAAAGCCCGCGGACCTCCAGGAGGCAGAACAGGTCATCCAGAACACCGTCTCTCAGATCACACGGGAACTCCAAACCGAAGGGCTTCAGACATTCCTGTATGCCCAGTATGAGAATCCACACTGGGATGAGGTGGCCAAACGCTGTCTGACCTGCGGAAACTGTACCCTGGTTTGCCCGACCTGCTTTTGCTCCACCGTCGAAGACCGCTCTGACCTGAGTGGAGACCTCGCGGAACGGTGGCGGACCTGGGACTCTTGCTTCTCCTTAGAGTTTACTTACCTCCACGGGGGGCCCATCCGGACCTCGGCCAAGGCCCGGTACCGACATTGGCTCCTCCACAAACTCGCCACCTGGATCGATCAATTCGGGACCCTGGGGTGCGTGGGATGTGGGCGATGTATCACTTGGTGCCCCGCAGGGATCGATCTGACCGAAGAAGTTCGGTCTTTACAAAGGCTTGCCCATCGGGAGGTAGACCATGCAAAGTCTTAAGGAAGTCATCCAAAAAACAGAGTTTTTCCAGGGCTTGGAAGACCGACATCTGGACCTCATTGCAGGGTGTGCACGGCTTGTGGTCTTCCAGCCCGGAGAATACCTCTTCAAAGAAGGGCGGGAGGCCCAGCACTTTTTCCTGATCCGACACGGACGGGTCTCCATTGAACTCCATATTCCACCCCGCGGCCAGGTCATGATCCAAACCGTGGGACCCGGCGAGATCCTGGGCTGGTCCTGGCTCGTTCCACCCCACCGATGGCGATTTGACGCCAAGGCCCTTACCGTGGTCCGCGCGATCCGTTTCGATGGCCAGTGCATCCGCACCAAGTGTGAATCCGACCACACCCTGGGCTACGAACTCATGAAGCGGTTTACCGCAGTCATGGCGGAACGGCTTCAGGCAACACGGATCCAGTTGCTGGATATCTATGGCACCGGCTCAAAGACCGGATAACACCCTTTCCGGGGGCCCGTCGCCCTGGCTGCCACAAAAAGGGACTGTCGTATCCCGGCAACGCCAGACCCACGATGTGATCACCTTGGGTCTGGAGGTCCCGGGCACGTTTTCCTATCACCCCGGCCAGTTCAATATGCTGTATGTCCACGGGGTCGGGGAAGTGCCGATCTCTATTTCCGGGCATCGAACCGCAGAAAACGGCCATACCGTCGTTTTCCACACCATCAAAGTGGTGGGGAACGTGACCCAGGCCCTCGCCAGACTGAAAAAGGGGGAGAGCCTCGGGATCCGGGGGCCGTATGGCTCGGCGTGGCCGATCGAGACGTTCGCGGGGAACGATCTCGTGCTCATCGCGGGTGGGATCGGCCTCGCACCCCTCCGCCCCCTCTTCCTCCATGTGCTTGAACATCGGGAGGCCTTCGGCAACGTGTTCCTCCTCTACGGGGCCCGTACCCCCGCCGATATCGTCTTCCGCAGAGACCTGGAACAGTGGCGGAAACGGTTCGATATCAACATCGAGGTCACCGTTGACCACGCATGGGCCGGATGGTATGGAAACGTTGGGGTGGTCACCAAACTCGTGGCCCGGGCCCCCTTTGATCCCGTCCACGCCGTGTGCTACATCTGCGGCCCGGAAATCATGATGTGGTTCACCGTGCAGACTTTACGTGAACGTGGTGTCCCGGACACAAACGTCTTCCTCTCCATGGAACGCAATATGAAGTGCGCCATTGGTTTCTGTGGACACTGCCAGTATGGGCCCGAATTTATCTGCAAGGACGGGCCGGTGTTCCCTCTGCCAAAAATCTGGAAGTACCTGAGGATTCGGGAACTATGAAACAGATCAAGATCCCAAAGTTGGCGGTCTGGAAATTCACCTCCTGCGATGGATGCCAGTTGAGCATCCTGGACCTGGAAGACCACCTCCTGGAGATCGGCCAACGGATCGAGATCGCATACTTCCTGGAAGCCTCCAGCCGGAAGGTCAAGGGCCCGTACGATATTTCCCTCGTGGAGGGCTCCATCTCCACCCCGGAAGAAGAGGAGACCATCCACAAGATCCGAAAACAGTCCAAGTTCCTGATTGCGATCGGAGCGTGCGCCACGGCCGGGGGAATCCAGGCCCTCCGAAACTTCCGAGATGTGGCCGAATTCCAGAAGATTGTGTATCCAAACCCCGAGTACATCGAGACCCTGAAGTACGCCACCCCAATCTCTCATCATGTCCGGGTGGACCTGGAACTCCGGGGCTGTCCGATCAACAAGACCCATGTGCTGGAGGTCATCAGCGCGCTGCTCATAGGCCGGAAACCCAGCCTTCCCCACCATAGCGTCTGCATCGAGTGCAAAAAGAGAGGGAACCCCTGCATCCTGGTCTCCAAAGGGATCCTGTGTATGGGACCGGTGACTTCGGCGGGCTGCGGCGCCATTTGCCCGGCATACAATCGGGGATGCTACGGTTGCTTTGGACCCTCGGAGTCCCCAAATCTCCACGCCTTCATATCCCTGGCCCAGCGGTTGGGCATCACCAACTCCACCCTGATCCACGCCCTGAGAAGTTTCAATGCCTTTGCGGATTCGTTCCGGGAGGCCAGCATCTACCTGGAAGCCTCGGAGGAGTCCTGACCATGGAAAAGCCCAAGAAAATCTCGCTGAAAGTCCAGGCCCTCAGCCGGGTGGAAGGCGAAGGGGCCCTGGATATCCGGATCAAAGACGGCCGGGTCACTCGGGTCCACCTCCGGATTTACGAGCCGCCGCGATTTTTCGAGGCCCTGCTCCGCGGCCGACCCTATGCCGACGCACCCGACATCACCGCCAGGATCTGCGGCATCTGCCCCGTCGCGTACCAGATGAGCGCCGTCACTGCCCTGGAATCCATCCCGGGATTCCAACCTGGGGACGCGATCCAGAACCTCCGCCGGCTCCTGTATTTTGGGGAATGGATCGAAAGCCACACCCTCCACATCCTCATGCTCCACGCCCCCGACTTCTTCGGCGTAGACAGCGTCTTTGACCTGGCCAGGTCCTTTCCCGAGCACATCCGCGATGGCCTGACGTTGAAGAAAATCGGAAACGCCTTGGTCTCGACCTTAGGGGGTCGGGAGATTCACCCGGTGAACGTCCGGGTTGGCGGCTTTTACAAAATCCCTCCAAAGCAAACGCTCACCCGTCACCTGGATGCCCTGCAACAAGGGCTGGAGATCGCCGTCCGACTCTTTCGGTGGGTGACCACCTTCCCCTTCCCGGACTTCGAACGGACCTACGTCTTTGTCTCCATGGACGAAGGGGACGTGTACCCCGTCTTCGGCACCCACCTGAACCTGAACAACGAACGCAAAATCCCCGTCCAGCAGTTCGAAGAGGTCTTCGAAGAAGTCCAGGTCCGCCACTCCCATGCGCTCCACAGTCGGCTCAAAGACGGCCGGACATACCTCGTCGGGCCCCTTGCACGCATCAACCTGAACCACACCCGCCTCTCGCCCACGGCACAGGCGCTGATCCAGGAGGCAGGCCTGACCTTTCCGATCCGAAACCCCTTCCAGAGCGTGATTGCCCGTGCCCTGGAGGTCGTGCATGCCCTGGAGTCATCGATCGAGACCCTTGAAAACGGCGACCTGGAACCGGATCGGCCGTACGAGGACTTGGGAGAGATTGCAGGGACCGGCATGGGCTGCACCGAGGCGCCACGCGGCATCCTGTACCACCGGTATCGGGTGGCCCCCAACGGGGAGATCCTCGAGGCAAAAATCGTTCCACCCACCGCCCAGAATCAGGCCTGCATCGAAGAGGACCTTTACCACCTGGCAAGCCAGCGGGTCCACCTCCCGGTCGAGCAATGGGCCCGGGAGTGTGAGCATGCGATCCGGAACTACGATCCCTGCATCTCTTGCGCCACCCACTTCCTGAAGATCCGGATCATCGAGGAACCCTGACCCCCGGGATGCTCGTCGTTTGCCTGGGCAACGAGGACCGACAGGACGACGCCATCGGCCCCCACCTGGGGAAATTCCTACAACAAAAGAACCTGCCAGGAATCGAAGTGGTGATCGTACGGGACGACCCCACCCCCCTTGCCGATGCCCTCCGGGATCATCCCCGGATCGTGATCCTGGATGCGATTCCGGGCGAGCAGCCCGGCCGGGTCCATTGCGTGCGTGCTGAGGACGTGAAAACCCGCCTTCCCTCCACCTTGTCCAGCCACGGGATCAACATCCTGGACTTCATCCGGACGGTGGCCGCCCTCGAAGGGTCACCCAAGCAGATTTACATCCTGGCGATCGAGGGCCGGCACTTCGGGTTCGGGCCGCTCTCTCCGTCCCTCCAGGCCCGGCTCCCCGAGATCCAATCCCAGGTCCTCCAC
>WFXO01000009.1 GCA_015490555.1 Caldifarciminota bacterium
ACATAAGGGGGCTCCAAGTCCCGAGCCACTTGTTCCGCTTCTTCCGGCGTGTAAGCCAGTTTCCCAGGTTTTACCGGGATCCCATAGCGTTCAAAGACCTGTCGGGATGCATATTCCAAAAGTTTCATCGGTTTGAACCTCCTTTTCTCCTGGAACAGAGTCGGGATTCCCTTGTAAAGAACCGTAAACCACGATGGCCATTTTATACACTCAAACCCCCAGACGGTCAACCTGCCGAAAAAAGAACCTACGGAGCACCGGTTAACTGAGACGCCGCATCGGTCTTTCCCCATTGACAGATTCCGGGAATTCCTGGATATTTATATACCCCAACACATGGCCCCATCGTCTAATGGCTAGGACACTGCTCTTTCAAGGCAGCGGCGGGGGTTCGAATCCCCCTGGGGCCATTTCTTTTTATGACCTTTCGGCTCCAGGATTATCTCTTTGAACTTCCCAAAGATCTCATTGCACAGGAACCGGTCCGACCCAGAGATTCGGCTCGACTCTTTGTTATTCACCGGAAGCCTCTCCATTTTGAACATCGGATCTTCCGTGAACTTCCCCAAATCCTCGACGACCGTTATGTTTTGGTTCTCAACGAAACACGCGTGATTCCCGCGCGTGTGTATGGTGTGCGGCGGAAAACCGGTGGCAAAGTAGAACTCCTGTTTGTTCGATTTTTGCCCAAGGAGAACCGTGCAGAAACCATGGTCCGAAGCCGTGGCCGCCTCCAACCGGATGAATGGATCGACGCGGGAAGCGCAGCGTTCCGACTCCTGGAACGCACACCCGAAGGACGATGGCACGTGGAGTATCTTGGAGAGACCGACCTTTTGACCTATCTCCAACGCCAAGGTACGATGCCCCTCCCACCCTATATCAAACGTCCCCCACGCCGAGAGGATCGAACCTGGTACCAGACGGTGTATGCGAGAAAACCCGGCGCCATCGCTGCCCCAACCGCAGGCCTTCACTTCACCCCCCGAGTCCTGAAACGGCTCCGGGAACGTGGGGTCCAGATCCTTTCCCTGGTGTTGCATGTAGGCATCGGGACCTTCCGCCCGATCAAAACCGAGGACATACGCCAACACAAGATGGACGCAGAGGCCTATGAAATTCCCGATGCTGTTGCAGAGGCACTCCTCCACGCCCGTGATGAAGGGAAAAAGATCCTCGCGTGTGGAACGACGGTCACGCGGGCGTTGGAAACATGGGCATGGGACCAAGGATCTCGAAAGGGATGGACAGAACTTTTTATTTATCCACCCTTCCGGTTTCAAGTGGTGGATGCTCTACTCACCAATTTCCACTTACCCGGAGGGACTCCCGTCCTTCTGGTTTCTGCATTTGTAGGAAGGGAAACCTTACTCACCGCCTACCAAGAAGCCATTCGACTCCGTTACCGGTTTTTCAGTTATGGAGACGCGATGTTGATCCTATAACGGGGCCACGAAGATTTGACATATCTTCATCTACCATATAAACTTTGTGTAGTTTTCCGTTTTTCTGACCCTGGAGGTGTGTGATGAATACGTTATGGATCGTGGGTATTGGGTTCCTCCTCTATGTTATTTTGTACCATACCTGGGGCAAGCGTCTGGCCCAAAGTCTCTTAAAGGTAAGTGATGAAAACCCCACACCTTCACAACTCAAACAAGATGGAATTGACTACGTCCCAACCCCCCGTACCGTTCTATTCGGCCATCACTTTGCAAGTATTGCTGGAGCGGCTCCAATTGTTGGACCGGTGATTGCACTTGCCTGGGGTTGGGTTCCTGCGTTACTCTGGGTTTGGTTCGGCAATGTTCTCATTGGGGCGACGCATGACTACCTCTCCTTGATGGCTTCGGTCCGACACGAAGGACGGTCTATTGAATGGATTGCTGGCGGATTGATCTCTCGTCGGACCAGTCTCATGTTTCGCGTGTTCATTCTTTTTACCCTGATTTTGATCATTGGGGCATTTTCCGCCATCATCGCGGCAATTTTTGCCAAAAATCCAGCGGTGGGCTCCGCCTCTTTTTTCTTCATTTTAGCTGCTGTGATTACCGGGTTCCTGTTATACCGGGTCCGCGTCCAACTATGGCTCGGGACCGTCATCGGCCTCTTCCTGGTGATCTTGGGAATTCTCGCTGGAATTGAGTTGCCCCTCAGGTTCTCTTTGAATCAATGGCTCCTCCTCCTGTTAATTTATATGACCATTGCAGCATCTTTGCCCGTGTGGGCCTTGCTGCAGCCCCGTGACTACCTGAACGCCTTCTTGTTATGGGGAGGACTGATTCTTGGAGGAATTGCATTGATGGTTGTCCACGCGGGTTTGAACTTACCCACCTTCACAACCTGGAGTGCCCCGACCATCGGCGGCGTCCCTTCCCCCTTCTGGCCGACGATTCCCTTGGTGATTGCCTGTGGGGCCCTGTCAGGCTTCCATTCCCTGGTCGCTTCCGGAACAACCTCGAAACAACTGGCGCGGGAAAGTGATGCTTTATTCGTGGGAATGGGGGGAATGTTCACCGAAGGATTCCTCTCGACCGTGGTGATCGCATCTGTCGGGGCCTTTGGCTTGACGGTGCTTCAACAACATGGGGTAAGTGCCCAGGACTCTCTGCAGTTTGCTCGAGATTACGGGGCTGTGTTAAAAGAAGTCGGAGGCCCGGTTGGCCTCTTCTCTTTAAGTTTTGCTGAGGTTGTTTCCCGTATGATCCCTCTGTCAAAACAGATTATCGCCGTCTTCGCTTCCTTGTGGGTTTCGGCCTTTGCGCTCACGACCCTGGACACCACGACGCGGATTGGACGGTTCACCCTCAACGAGGTCCTGGATCCTGTGCGCGATCGTGTCCCTGGCCTGGTTTCCTTCCTGACGCAGAACTGGGTCGCGTCCTTCTTGGTGTCCTTGGCCGGTGTGCTGCTGGCATGGGGCGCTCTCTGGCGGCTCCTCTGGCCTGCGTTTGGCGGGGCCAACCAGATGCTGGCGTCCATTGCCTTGATGACGGTGACCGTCTGGGTCTTTCTGACCATGCGACATGCAGGCTTCCTATATCGGCTGGCTGTCTTGCTCCCTACCCTTTTCCTCTGGATTACGATTACTTCTGCTCTCATCTGGTACCTTGTGGTGCCCCTTAAGAAGTTCTTCTCGACAAATCCGGTTCAAGCGGTCGTTCTGGGAATCATTGTGTCGGTTGAAATCGTCTTGAACATTGTTCTCTTCTGGGACGCATTTCGGACTATCGTGGCACACCGAGCGATCCAAAAGGAGCCCGGACCAGCCCCAACCGCATGATGGGACTCTCTGTGTTCCTCTCCGCGGTTTTGCTTGTCGTTGCCACAGAGTCGGAGTATCGTGCAAAGTTACAGGAATTGGAAGCCAAACTCAAAGCCACTCGTCAAAAACTTCAACAACTGGAGACACAAGAGAAGGATTTAGAACGCCAACTCCGCCTTTTAGATGAAGAGCGAAAGACCCTCCAGCAGATGATTCGGACGACCCGACAGGAAGAGCGGCGTGTACGGCGCCGTTTAGATCTCCTTAACCGACGGATTCAGGAGGGACACCGTCGGCTGGGGATCTGGTTAGAAGCCTTAAAGGTGTCGGCTCAGGACGCCGCCATTGAACATGTGTGGCCTGAAGATGACCCTGTGCTCTCCCTGGTCGCAACTCAAATGACCCACATTGCGAAAAGCAACCTTGAAAGATATCGTTCCGAGGTCCAGCAACTCCGGGTATGGAAAAAGGATCGAGAGAAGGCCTGGCAAGCGATCCGTTCACTTCGCAAGCGCTTAGAAAAGGATGAACAGACTCTGGCAGCGGTTGAACGAAAACGAAGAGCCCTCTTAAAGAAAGTTCAGCAGCAAAAGAAACAGACCAAAACTCGAGAGCAAGAGATTTTAGAAGACAAGCGAAAGTTGGAGGCCCTGCTTCGTGAACTCGCACAAAAATCTAAGGCCAAAAGGGAGGCGCAGGGTGTCCCAACACGACCTTTAAAACGTGGGCTTCTCTCCTGGCCAGTACACGGACAGGTCATCGCGGAATTTGGAATGATGAAGGACCCGAAGTATGGAACCAAGGTCAAGAATAACGGGATCGATATCCTTTCTGCCCCTGGGAGCGAGATCCGTGCAGCAGCCGATGGAGAGGTGGTTTTTGCCGGACCCTTTTTGAGTTATCGAAACATGGTGATTCTCGATCACCACGGCTTTCTCACGGTTTATGCCTATCTGGATGTCCTTTATGTCCAAGTGGGAGATCAGGTGGATCGTGGAACACCCATTGGCCGATTGGGGGACCAGCAGCCCATCCTCCACTTCGAAGTTCGACGAGAGGGGAAGGCCGTCAACCCCCTTCGATACCTTGGATCGTCATAGGATGGGACACCAGGTTCGGCTTCAAAGTCCCTCCACTCCGGTTCGGAGAGGAGATCCGATCCAGCACATGTTTGATCGGTTGGTCACCGTCTATGAGCGGATGAATCACATCCTGTCACTGCAAATCGACCGATACTGGCGGTTCCGAGCCAGTCGATGGGTCCGTGGCCGTGTGCTGGATCTGTGTTCTGGATCTGGCGAGATGGGTGCAGCCCTTCGACGCGTCTCACCCCACCAGGTCATTGGCGTAGACTTTTCTCGCCCTATGTTGGAACGTGCACGGTCCTTCCATCGCCTTTCGTGGGTGGTCCAGGCCGATGCCGAAGCCCTGCCATTTCCCGATCACACCTTTGATACCGTGACTTGTGCCTTTGGATTAAGAAACCTGAAAGACCCTCTCCGGTGTTTTCAAGAAGTTTTTCGAGTCTTGCTTCCAGGGGGACAGTTCGTCATTCTGGAGATGGCCCTTCCCCATATTCCCTTTCGGTGGGGCTATGCTGTATATTTAACCCAGGTTCTCCCAAAAGTCGGAGGTTTCGTGACGTCAGATTACTCTGCATATCGCTATTTAGCACAGTCCATTCTTCGTTTTGATTTAAAAAAAGGAGTCGTGAGAGAGGAACTCCATTGCGTGGGGTTTCATTCCGTAGAGGTTGTCCCCCTGGTGGGTGGTACAGCGTGGGTTTTCATTGCAAAAAAGGAGAAGTGAGGAACCATGACACACGAACATCCAGAGGTCGAACGGGAAAACCCGATTATCAAGACGATCGAAGAAGAAGAAACGCGGGCCTTGGAGGAACTGGAACGGGCCCGGGAGGAAGCCGAGGCGATGGTAGAACGGGCAAGAGCCGAAGCCGAACAGGCAATCCAAAGGGCCTATGAAGAGGCGGAACAGATGGCGGAAGTACGACGGTTAGAGATCCTGCGGGATATTCGGATCGAGGTGGAACGGATCCTCAAGGATGGGGAAGAGCGCGCCCAAAAAATCGAGAAACAGGGGCTTCAAAATATCGAGAAAGGAGTGGAGATCTTGTACCGTATGGTGGTTGGAAACGGGGAGCCATCTGCGTCTCCTGAGGGGGAATTAGGCGTCAAAGAATAGCAAAGAACCAATTTCAAACAAGGAGGTCCTATGAAGCGGTATGGTGCAGTCTTGCTGTTGCTCGCAGCCCCGAGTCTCGTGATGGCGGGGGGCTTCGCGCTCTCCGGGGTTGGCATTCGGGGGCTCCATCTGGGAGGCGCTGCGCGTGCCCTCTTTGGGGACCCGTATGCCATCTTCTGGAACCCTGGAGGGCTGGCCTTTAGCACATCCAAAACTCTGGGGCTCTATGTCGCGACCGTCATGCCAGAGAGTCGATATCAGCCGAGCACAGGGCTCGTCGGCTACGATGGAGGCTATTCCAACCGGTTGGATATCTACGCAGAGGCGCAGACCTTCAATATTCCCGGCTTCTCCATCGCGATCCCCAGCCCGATGGCAACCTTTGGCCTTGGGGTCTTTGTCCCCTTTGGCCTAGGATCGTCCTGGGATCTCTACGAATACCCCATTGGCTGGCGGAACCCGGTGCCGTTCCCGAAGGATGACTGGACGAGCAATCTCCAAGTGATCAGCACCTATGTGGGAATTGCGAAAAAGATTGGCGAAAATCTGGCGGTTGGGATCAGCGGAGGCCTCAACTTCGGGAAGGTCGAACTCAGTAAAGTCAACCTGGTCCCGGCAGATGCCAATGATCCCGGTTCTATTCCTTTGCCCTTCTCCTATATCCCGGTCACTGCAGATATGAGCGGGAAAGGGACGGGCTATGGAGCCATCCTGGGGATTGCGTATCGTGCGTCCGAGAAACTCGACCTGGGATTCGTAGCACGCTACTATAGCCCCATTCCTCTGGAAGGAACCACAGACATTACGGCCTATTTCCCGGATTCAGCAACCATGGGAGCCTGGACTGCAAGCACCCAGGCGACAACCACCGCAGACTTCCCACTCCCTCACAATATCGGCTTCGGGATGGCATATCGGTCATCTCCAGATCTCACCTTCTATTTTGACCTGGACTACACGCTCTGGAGCGTGGTGGATGTGATCACCCTAAAAATGGAAGGCACAGATTTCTTCGGACAGCCCTTGGAGGATGAGTATCTGGCCAAACAATGGGAGAACACGGCCCGTGCATCCTTCGGTTTGGAATACCATTACACGCCGGAAATCGCCCTCCGGCTGGGTGTCTACTACGACCAATCTCCAATTCCTGAAGGTTCCCAAGACCCGCTCATTCCGGATATCGGCGATAAACTCTCCTTTAATGGTGGGTTCTCCTACACCAAAGACCTTGGGTTGGGCAAGATTACCTTCTATCTGGGCGGCGAATATGTGACGGCTCCTGACCGTACCGTCTACGAGTTTCAAGATATCAATGCAGACGGCCATCCGGATAACATGCCCGGCATCTATTCCATGCAGGTAGGAGCAGTAAACTTCGGGTTCACCTTGTCCTATTGAGGAGGACAGTCATGAAAAGATTGGGAATCGCACTGATTTTGACTGCTTGGGTCCTCTCCGGGTGTACCCGGAAGTCTGGCCCTCAGGAGTTTGAGATCTTCCAAGGGACTATCGAGGAGATCTCCGTCCCGGCTCCGAGTTACATGAATCCCCTGGCCCCCACCATCAATGTGATGGTGTACACTCCCCAGGGATATTATGCAGAGGATACCACGACAGGGTATCCGGTCCTTTACCTGCTCCACGGGTTCGGCGGAGATGATTCCACGTATCAGAAGTTTTTTGACATCGCAAGCATTGCCGACTACCTGATCAGTACGGGCCTCATCCCCCCTATGATCATCGTGATGCCAGACGCATCAAACGACTTTGGTGGGACATTCTACGCAAATTCTGAGATGATTCCAGGGGTGCCTCAGACCACCGTCTTTGGACGCTACGAGGACTTTTTCGTCAATGACCTAATCCCCTACATCGACAACAACTACAACACCATTGCGGACGCGCAGCACCGGATGTTGACAGGACTCTCCATGGGGGGCTATGGCGCGATGCGGTTGGCAATTAAGCACCCTGATCTCTTCGGCTCTGCGGCCTCCCATTCGGGTCCACTGGATTTCCCCACGTTCCTTTCGCAGACCCCTTCCCTCATCCAGATCCTCCAGTTGGAAAACCCGAACGGCTTTGATCCTGCTGCGGTCGCTGCCGATCCAGAAGGCCACCCCTTCTCGACCTTTGCCTTGGCCATGGCAGCCATGTTCTCCCCGAAGGTTGACACAATCACCAATTTTGATCTCACAAGAAATGAGTTCCCACTGGCACCTGTAACCCCGGACTCTGTGGTTTGGGCGGGCGTACGCATGCCCTTTGACGCCCAATGGAATATCCTGCCAGAGATCTGGGACAGCCTGTGGGTCCAGTACAACAGCCCGACCCAACTCCTCGAACAGAACGCCCAAAACATCTTGGACAACGGGACGGTGTTTTACTTCGACTGTGGCGACCAGGATGAACTGTTCCTCCAGAATGGGATTGACCCCTTCAAGAGCAAGATGGACGAGTTGGGCATCCCATACGACTCCAACAGCGGGATCTATGATCACGATGGTGGGTATAATCCCGACGAACTCCGTGCTGGCCATGTCACCTACTTCTACCTCCGGCTCAAGCGGTCGTTCCTCTTCCATGCACAGCATCTGATGGGCAGTTAAAGGCATCGGTTAAGAGAATTGTGTCAATAGAGAGGCCCCCTCCACGGAGGGGGCCTCTTCTGATCAGGATAGGGGGAGTTTTTAGGATTCTTTCCGACGAATGCCGGCCAGTTCCTGGAGCAACCGCCAGTTTTGGAGGCGGTCCTCTTGGGCCTTCAAGAGGAACTCGGACGGATTGCCGTTCTCGTCAAAATGCTTTTTAAACCGGCCTTCTTCCCGTGCGAACGTAATGAAATCGATGACTTCACCCGTTCGAGGATTCACGTACCAGTCCTTATCTACTGCGGGATTCCCTTCCAGTGAGAGTCGTTCCTGGATGGTCCGGCCTTTTCGAGGATCGTAGATAAAGAGCGGAAAGGCGCGGGAGTAAACAGCCATTTTGGCTCGGTAGAAAGCCACATCGTCCGCAACCCCGTGTTCCGGTTGGCAGGTGTTATAGGTGATGACCACAGCAGGGCCCGGGAACTCGTTGGCGGCCATGATGACCTTATAAAAGTGGTTGACATGGTAGGGCGTAGTTTGGGCAACGAAGGTCTCGGGATGCATCATGATGATCCGGCCGATCTCTTTCCGGCGTTCGACTTTTCCGGGGATCGCAGATCCAAATGCAGCCATCTTGGCGTCTTGACCCATGAACGATGCGGTCGAGGCCTGACCCCCGGTGTTCGAATACACCTGGGTGTCCAAAACCAGGACCTTGATATCCATGCCTGATGCCAGCATACGGGACAGGGCTTGGAATCCAATGTCATACATCGCGCCATCGCCGCCGAGGACCCAAAGGCGCTTTTTGTGCCAGCCCTGTTGGTCCCATCGAAGGCGAATGCCCATGGCCACCGTCGGGGCGTTCTCGAATAACGAGTTGATCCAGCCCACACGGAAGGGGTTGTATGGGTACGTGGAACCGTAGACCGTGTTGCATCCCGTTGCCGCGACGATCGCGATATTCTCACGGCCATACTTGAACCCGGTGGCTGCCAACATCATCCGAATCGCTGTAGCTTCCCCACAGCCTGCGCAGGATCCCGCACCGCCCACGTAAAGCAAGGATTTCCCCAGGAGCATGATGTCGGCTAAGGCCTTGTCCGGAACATATTCTGGGGGAGTGTCGGGTAGGCTCTTAAAGAAATGGAAGGCTTTTCGATACTTGGGGACCGTGTCCTCTTTTTTCTGAATCATGGAGAGCGCGTCGTAGCCGAGATCATGACAAACCGCGACGCATTCCGCACAGCCCTTGCACTTCGTTGGATCAATGAAGATGGAAAAGAGGCCGGGCTCCAGACCTCGCTTTTGGGGGAGTTCGTAAAATTTCTTCGTCTTTGCGAAGTGCTTCTCGATAAACGGACGGTCTTCAGGGGGGAGTTCTGCGAGTCTTTTTTGCAGTTCGGATTCTGGAGTCACCTTCGCAAGGATCGCCGTATCCGGACACTCGGTAACACAACGCATACACGCGACGCATTTTTCTCGGTGGTATTCTGGGATCTCGAGGGCGATATAGGAGAAGTCTCGCAGGGCGCCGGTCCCGGGCGGGATGATACTGCGTGCAACCCCGATATCCGCAGGCAATTCCGTATCCCCGACCCCCTCGTTATAGGCACCAATGACCTTTTCGTTGAAGTCGGCAACGTACTCCTCGACGTCCAAGAGCCCGAGGGCAGACAGTCGGGCCTCGTGGAGTTCTTTCGGCTCACCCGGCAGTTTTGTTCCCGGGGTGCTGGATAAAAACTCTTCTGCTAAATGTTCATGATGAGGAGGGACCGGTGCTTTCTCCGGGGTCCCCCCTTCTTTTTCTACAGAGCGATCTTGATCTGCCATGGGTCTCACTCTCCTTTAGCCATTTCTCGAACAATGTCCGTCATGGACACAATGCCGATCGGAATCTCTTTTCCCTGTTGTTCCTGGATGACCACCAGTCGGTGGATGCCGTGGGTTTTCATCAGTCTGGCGGCCTCCTCGATGGAGGCTTCCGGAGAAATGGTCACGACATCTTTTGTCATGATGTGTTTCGCCGAAAGTCCCTGCCAATGTTCCCAGTAGTCTTCATGGACGCGGATGTTTACGAGGTCGGTTTGAGAGACGACCCCAGCCAGGGCTCCCTCCTCGTCGAGCACGACCAGGGCCGAGATCCCCTTCTCTGCCATGATTCGGGCCACCTGCTGAATGGGCGTATATAGCCCACAGGAGATGACCCCATGTGTCATGATTTCTTTGACCTTCAAGATCGACCTCCTGGTGCCACGGGTTCCTCGGCCTCCTCCATGATGGACCGAGGAATCTCAAAGACCTCCGTATATCCACGTCGGATCGCCTCCATGTTGGCTTGGACGACGGCCTCGCCGCGTTTCCCAAAGAAGCGGCGGACAGACCGCTCCACAGCCGCTAAAACCTCCTCCTGACTCAAATTCCGCTCCTGAACAAAGGGTACAAAACGGAGAAAGACTCCTAAAAGAACAATGCCCTGCATCCGGACCTCTAAGTCGGGAGTTGGAGCAGTCTCCTTCGCAATCTTGGCTGTGTCTAAAGCCAGCACCCGAATATTTTTTTCTCGGATGGTCTTCCGGAAGGGCCAGGGGATGCTCATCCAGACCCGGTGAGGATCGGTTTCCGTGGTGTTGATGAAGATCATACCTCCGGGCTTCAGTCCTTTTAAGGGGTTCCCGAGATTGAAAGCGTTGACGTTGTTGATGGGCACGAAATCGATCTCGGCTAACATATTGTGCGTGCGGATGGGTTCATTGGCGGCAATCAGGTAGTAAGTTGTTGGTAGCCCTTTCTTTTCGGCACCGTATTGAGGATAGGCTTGCACATACAGGCCAAAGAGGTCTCCCACGATGGTGGCAATGACTTTGTTGGTTGTGACCGAGCCCATCCCGCCCACAGAATGACCACGCATGGTAAAGGATCCGGCGGGAAGGCAGTCTGGATCCTCCTTTCGTTCCAGTGCCAGAGGGTGCTTGATGTTGAGGGCAAAGTACCGCTGAGGGTGCTCTGCCATCATGTGTTCAAAGACTGCGATGAAATCCCCTGGACGTACGTCTCGACCACCGAGGCCCGCGGATCCATAGTAAACTTTGGGGATCCGATCGATTTTGGGATACGCCTCCGGATAGCCTTCCGCTCCCATGAACGCTTCAGCAAACGCGGCCTTGATTTCACGGGCCAGGGGGTTCGACTGTGCCAAAGGCACGTCGAGCCGTTCGACCACCGCAAAGGCCTTTACGTTTTTCAAGGCCTCTACGATTTCTGGGCCCGGGAACGGACGGTATACCCGTGGATTCACAACCCCAACTTTCCATCCCTTGGTCTGACGGAGATAATCTACGGTCGCCATCGCCGTTTCAGCCATGGTGCCCAAGGCCACGATCGCATAGTCCGCATCTTCCATTCGGTAGGTTTCGATGAGATCATAGGGGCGTCCGGTGAGTGCAGTGTACTCCTGCATTGCGCGTCGGAGGAAGGGCTTGACATTGTCATAGAAGTACCGCTGTGCAATTTTGCCCTTCATGTAACTGTCCTGGTTCTGGACCACGCCGATCATCAGGGGCTGCTCAGGGTTTACAAAGTTATTGAGTTTTTCTCGAGGATCTCCTACGAACTCTTTCATTAATTCTGGTTCAGGGAGCCGGAGGGTCTCAATGGTATGAGTGGTCAGAAAGCCGTCTTGCACCACAAGGAAGGGGGTTTGGGAGTCTTCGGCAGTCCGCCGGGCGATGAGGGCTAAGTCAGCGGCTTCCTGCGCGTTCTTCGCAAAGACGATCCCCCATCCGATATCCTCCACACCGAAGACGTCGTCATGGCCCGCATGAACATTCAGGGCTTGACTGGTCAGGGCACGGGCACCGATATGGAAGACGACAGGAAGCCGTTTTCCGGAGATCACATAGAGGACCTCTTTCATGAGGATGAGGCCCTGCCCAGACGTGAAGTTTACGACTCGGCCACCTGCCGCAGCGAAGCCCTCGGCCGCTGAGGCGGAACTGTGTTCCGATTCGGCTTCTAAAAATCTGAGCGGGGTTCCCCAAAGGTTCTTTTTCCCTTTGGAAACTTCGATCTGGAATCCAACCCCCATCGGGGTTGAGGAAGTGATCGGATAAGCGCAGGCGGCTTCTGAAATATGGGTTTCAACCCATACGACGGCTCCCGCACCATCCGCCGTCGTCCGAATCCCAGGATATCGAATCGTTTGTTCATGCTCTGCCAAGGTTACTCACCTCCTTACAGGGTTTTCGTAATTATAACTCAGGCTCATCGAAAATCAAGAAAAATCAAGCAAATCATAACCTCTGGAGACTAAATTCCTTCCGGGTTGACAAACGGGGTGTTATAGTGTACTATTTAGATAGTACAGTTCGATGGAGAGGCGATGGATGAAGAACACCCAAAAACTCACAAGGAAGGACGCTTATGGGATTCCCCTTTGATCCAACAAGACCGATCTATCTCCAGATTATGGAGGAGATCAAAAAGCGGGCCGTGAGAGGCGAAATCCCCCCAGGGGGACAAATCCCTTCGGTTCGTGACCTGGCCAAGGAAATGGGGGTGAATCCGAACACCGTGGCACGGGCGTACCTCGAATTGGAAAGGGAAGGGTTTGTCTTTACCAAACGTGGACAAGGGACCTATGTCACCCAAGATTTTGCAAGAATCGAGCAGGAAAGGGAAAGACTCGCAGAGTCCGCACGACAAAGGTTTTTAAAAGAGATCGAATCTTTGGGGCTTAATGAGGACCAAAAAGCGGAATTGTTGAGGAAAATCGAGGAGGATTGGTCATGATCATTGAAGTTGAAGGGCTTTGGAAACGATATCCCGGCACTTGGGCACTTCGGGATCTGTCGTTTACCGCCAAAAAAGGCCGAGTGCTGGGAATCCTTGGAGAAAATGGAAGCGGAAAAAGCACCCTTTTCCGGATCTTGGCAGGCATCACCCGGCCCACTCGCGGAAAGGTCCGGATCTTCGGAACTCCGATCACGCCCACTGTGAAGGCCAGGATTGCCTACTTGCCCGAAGTCCAACCCTATTACCCCTGGATGACCGTTCGGGAACTTTTAGAGTTCTTGGCTCCGTTCTATCCCGGGTGGGATCCGCAGAAGGCTTTGAATCTGGTCGACTTTATGCAACTCCCTTTGGAGAAGAAAGTTGGAGATCTCTCTAAAGGACAAAAGGGACGACTAAAGGTCGTTGTCGCCTTTTCATGGCCCAGTGAGATTGTTTTGATGGATGAGCCTCTGGGTGGGATTGATCCTCCTTCACGGAAACGGATTCTCGGAGCCCTCTTTTCAGAATTCCGATATGGGGAACAAACCATCCTGATTTCCACGCATTTGGTATCCGAAGTAGAAGAGTTCATCGAAGATGTGATCTATCTCAAGGACGGAAGTATCGTCCTCTCTGGCCATGCAGATCAACTCCGCGAAGAACGAGGAAAATCATTGAGCGAACTCTTTGAGGAGGTGGCCACATGAAACCGATCGTCACTCTTTTTAAAAAGGAATTCAAGGAACACCGACTGATCTTATTCTTCTTGGTGGTGGCCACTGTCGTGTTGGATCTTTATCTGTTGCTGACCGGTTCATCGGATTCGGCCAAACCCTTATGGGTTTTGGCCCCCTACAGTGGTACTTTAATCATCCTCCCGTTTCTCCTCGCACATGCCTTTACCAGTGAGTGGAAAAGTGACACTGCGTATGTCCTCTTGGCTCTCCCAATCCGGCCCTTCTGGATCCCTGTTTTGAAGTTTCTTGCCCTCCTGTGTTATGCGGGGATTCTATTTGGGATTTCTACCCTCGGAGGCTACCTCGTCTATGTCCGTTTTTATGCGAACCATGTTTCCATCTCGACCGCTGATTTCTGGCTCTTGTCCGCTCTGTTCTATTTCTCCTGGACCCTCCTCTTTTTCTCCTTGGTGACCCTCATGGAGGCAGCGAAATTCAGTGTTCATCGGTACCGTGGATTGTTAGGGACGGCTGTGTTTTTCGGGACTCTCTTCTTTTGGGTGCGGCTCAGTGATCCCGCGGTTCGTTGGCTCGATCGGATTGGCCATTATACCCTCACGCTCCGAATCGAGGGGGAACTCATAACCCAAACCATCCGTTTTGGTGAACCCCTTTGGATTGCCATCACCGGGGCCGTGCTCCTTGGGTTGGCAGTCCTGCTCTTTGAAACCAAAGTGGAAGTATAGGAGGTGTGTCATGTGGATGGTTCTCTTGACATTCATTGGAACCCTTAAATTTGCAACCACGAGTGGCGACTTAACGGTTCGCATCGTGCCAGACTCCCTGGCACCTACTGTGGTTCACTCAAAGACCGTTCAGAACGAAGACTTAGAACTTGTAGTAGGGGGCGTGGAATCTCTGCAACTGCGGAGTGTGTCCGGGAACGTAGAGATAGAGAATACACGCACCCAAGCACCGTTCCCCCAGGCGATTGAGGTGAAGACCATCAGTGGCGATATCTGGTTCCAAAATCTCCTTCCTTGTGATGTGAAGGTCAAAACAATCAGTGGGGATGTCCGAATCAGAGGGTTCGTCACCGGAGTCGGGCAGGAGGGATCCCTCCATGTCCAAACCGTTTCCGGTGATGTCCGGGTGGAACTTCCTCCCTTCCCTGTAAATATTTCTTCTGTCAGTGGAGACATCCGTCTTGAGATCCCCGATGAGGCCATCCAGAGCCCTGTCACGGATACGTTATCGAGTTTTTCCGGGGAAATTACCGTCCGTTGGGATGATGAGGAAATCGAAGTAGAGGCAGATACGGTTCTCACTCTTGGGCAGCGTACACTGGTCGTTCAAACACAATCGGTGGGGTGGAAGAAGGAGAAGGAAGCAGAAGCACAGTCCATTCCGAATCTGTTTCTCTTCCAGCCCCACCCGATGCAATCGGCGTGGGGAGATGTGGGGAAAATCCCCGGATTTGCCCTCGACTACAATCGAGTGGATGGGGTCAAACTCATCACTCACTTTTTCCACTTTGACTATTCGAAGAGCAGGGACAACCGGGGGGTGTTCAGTGAAGGCGACGTAACCCTCTCCTGGGCCTTTGGACGCCAACCGGCAGGAGTGTCATCCCCATGGCACCGGCTTGGCGCATCCGCAGAGTTTGAAATCGGAGGGTTTGTGGGGCCCTCGAAGGGTCAAGGGGTCTGGGCCAGCATTGTGGGAGAATACTGGAATTCAGAAACGTCGACCCACGACCTCTGGCGTGTCCCCGATGATGAGAACACCCTTGCCGCGTTCTTCTTCAAACGGGATTTCTATGACTACTTCCTCATGGATGGCATCGGAGTCGGCATCCGGCTGGGTGTCAAGCGACTTTGGACATTCCACATGGGATACCGAAAGTACGAGCTCTCCTCCCTTCCGGTCACCCAACGGTTCTCCGTTTTCCACAGGCAGGACCCGTTCCGAGAGAACCCTACGGTCGGTGTTCCTGCTACCCAGGGGTGGGAACTCCTTGGGGCTTGGCAAACGGACCACTTGGAAGGAGGATACCGTGTCTATTGGGGTCTGGATACCTTCCAGATTCGGTACGCTGTAGCTTATAGCCGCGTGCAACTCGACACAGATGTAGGCAATGTACGCTCTCGATGGGTATTGGGGTGGACCAATGCACCCTTCCCCTTCAACTTTCGGTTGGGGGGTGCAGGGACATTACCGGCCTTCCCGGATCGGTCCATTTCCACGACGCGATATGTGCTGTGGAATACGGATTACCTCTTATCGGGTGGGGTGCTCACCGGCATTTTGTTCTGGGATTTCGCACGCGTCGAAGGACCCCAATACCTGGCCGATATGGGAATCGGTGTCGCGATCAACGGTCTTTCTCTCCGGGTTGCCAAGAGACTTACCGAAGAAGGGCCTCCGGTCATCTACCTGCGGTTCAAGGAGCGGTTTTAAAATGACCCTCTGGGGACTTTGTCTCCTCAGTATGATCCTCCAGTCACCACGGGTCTTGAAGATCCGTGTTGATTTGGAAGGATATGCCTTTTACCTCAGAGGTACACCAGAGGATGAAGTTCGAATCAGCGGGGTCCCTGTGGACTCAAGTTGGACGGGAGATACCCTGGTCCTGAGTCTTCGGGGAACAACCCGAGGGATCCTGTCTCTCTTTGGCATCGCCACGCGATCTGTGACGGTAAAAGTCCCAGAATTTTGGCCCCTTGATTTAGATTTGACGCTTCGAGGCGGGAGGGCGGAATTACGTCTGGAAGAGGTCGCTTTACGACATCTCTCCGTCCAGGCCTCTCGTGCACGAATTTGGATGCGAATGGGGCCCTCTCCTTTTGATACGTTGCTCTGGTCCGGGGATCTCACGGTTTCCCTTGGGAAACTTGAGATTGAAGGACTCGGAGGCCATGTCCCTAAAGACTTGTGGATCTCTCTGTCTGCATCGAAGGCTACCCTCAAATGGGGAACCTATCCGACCCCTTCTCCCAAATTCCCTTTAAGCATCCAAGCAACATTTTCTACTGTGGAACTTTTCCCGGGCTCTGTGCCCATCCGAGTCCTTCGATGGGGAATTGGAGCCTGGGTTTCCGCCGGATCCCCCACTGTCACCGAAGGGTCTACCGTTCTTTTTCATGGCACATTATCCCGGCTCATTGTGAAACCTTAGGGAGGTGTATCATGTGGGCTATATGGCTCTTGTTTTCGTTGCTGTCCATTGACCAGCAGGTGAGGGTGGAGGGATTTCAGGAAGTCCAACTCCACCTAAAAATAGGTGCGTTTCGAGTCCATTTCTTACCGACGGAGGGTTCCCAGTTAACCCTTCAGGGAACCTATTGGCCAGAACTGATTGATACCCCACGGGTGGAGGTCGAACCTGAAGGAGAAGAAGTCCTTAGGGTCGTTATTGAACTGGGGACCCAGAAGAAGCGGACGTTGAAATGGAGATCCGGGTTCCTGGATAGCAATCAAGTCATCATCCGTGTTCCTCGAGAGGTGACGTATACGCTCGACCTCGAATTGGGAGCCGTGGATGCAGAAATCGATGTAGGAGGAATTCCTGTAAAAAACCTGGATTTCGAGGGGGGCGCAGCACGCGCTTTGCTGCGATTTAGTGCTCCCAACCCGTGGATCGGTGGGGCCTGTGAGATCGATGTGGGTGCCGCAAAACTGGTCCTCGAACAGTTAGGCAACGGAAATTTCAAAACCATCGAAGTCAACGGAGGTGTTGCTGCCCAAGACCTGGACCTCAGAGGTTCGTGGCGTGTTCCTGCAACCCTCAAAATCAATGCCGGCATGAGTAAGTTCGAAATCAAAGTTCCCCGGGATGTAGGGATTCGCGTTCGTTATCGCGGATTCTTGTCTTATCCGAACTGGGAACATTTTGAAAAAGTGGGAGATTTCTACCAGACCGAAAATTATGGCTCAACAGAGAAAAATGTAGACCTCCTTTTAGAAGGGGCCTTCAGTCTCATTGATTTTGACTTTCTCGAGTAAATCGGTCCTGTGGCTCATTGCCTTTCCCCTCCGGCCCATCTAAAATATGGGCCACGATGAATCCCGGGCCTGAGGAGATTCGTGTTGCAGTCTTAACCTTAGGGTGCCCCAAGAACCAGGTCGATTCAGAGATCCTGATGGGGTACCTGCAAAGGGGAGGGATTTCCGTGGTCGAAGACCTGGAAGAGGCGACCCATGTCATTGTGAACACCTGTTCCTTTATTTCGCCCGCAGTCCAGGAATCCCTCGGGGAGATTCAAGAACTCCTAGAAAGAAAAGCAAAAGGAGAACTCCGGTATGTGGGGGTCACGGGATGTCTGATCGAACGGTTCAGGGAACGCCTACCTCCAATCCTGAAGCATGTTGATGCCGTTTTTGGCTTTGATGAGTTTCCGCAAGTCCTGGTGTATCTCCGAACCGGTCAAAAACGAGCCCCATCTCGACCTCCTCGATTCCTTGGTGACCATCGAACCCCTCGGATTTCTCCTCGAGGACTCTCCTACCGGTACATCAAAGTCTCTGAAGGCTGTGATAAGGCTTGTTCCTTTTGTGTCATCCCTAAAATTCGCGGCTCCCATCGATCCCGACCGATCGAGGACGTCGTAACGGAAGTTCGGGAAGCCTTAGAGGAAGGAGTAAAGGAGATCATCTTGGTCTCTCAGGATATCGGGATGTATGGATATGACCTCTACGGGCCGGGAGAGCACTGGATCCGACTGCTTCGAACTTTAGACCACCTCCCCGGGAAGTTCTGGCTTCGGTTCCTTTACCTTCACCCCTTCCATGTGACCGAGGGGGCCGTAGCCTTTTTAAAGGATGCAGAACATCTTGTTCCGTATTTAGAAGTCCCGATCCAGCATATTTCTGACCGCATTTTGAGGCTCATGAATCGCTCCGGAGGTCAACGGGCTGTGGTCCATGCGATGGAGCAAATTCGGAAACACCTCCCGACTTGGTACCTTCGGACCGAGGTGATTGTTGGATTTCCTACCGAAACCAACGAAGAGTTCACAGAACTTTTGAACTTCTTGCAAGATGTTGGATTTGAACGGATCGGGGTGTTCCCATTCTATGCGGAACCGGAGGCTCCTGCCTCCCGACTGCCAGGCATCCTCTCCCCCGAAGTTGTTGAGGACCGAGTCACGGTTGCGGAACAGGTTGCCTATGAACTGGTTACAGATGCCCAACGGCGGCTTCTTGGCCATCCTCTTGAGGTTCTGGTCGAACACCAAGAGGATGGGGTTTGGCTGGGGCGGTCCCCATATGACGCCCCCGATGTTGATCTGCGGGTCCAAATCCCTGCAGCAGAACCTGTCCCACAGGGGACATGGCTTTTGGGGAAGGTACAGAACGTTTTGGAGAATCTGGACTTGGAGGTTCATCCAGATGAAAGCCTTTGATCGGGTGTGGGAGATCATTCGGCGTCTACGGGCACCGGGTGGATGTCCCTGGGACCGGCAGCAGACCAACGAGTCCCTGAAATACAATCTGGTGGAAGAGGCTTATGAGGTCCTGGATGCCATCGACCGAGGCGATCCACAAAGCCTGAAAGAAGAATTGGGAGACATTCTTTTGGTGACCTTGATGCACATTCTCATCCAAGAAGAAAAGGGCAACTTTACGTTAGAGGAAGTCCTAAACCACCTGGCTGAGAAGTTGATCCATCGTCACCCCCATGTCTTTGGGAATCAAGAGTTTCAAACGCAAGAGGAACTCCTGGCGAACTGGGAGCGAGCCAAAAGGAAGGGGATTTTCGAAAGGCTTCCCCGATCGCTCCCTGCATTGTTACTTGCGCAAAAGGTTCAAAAACGGGCCGCTCGCTTAGGGTTTGACTGGGACGACCCTTCAGGCCCCTTGGAGAAGGTGGCTGAGGAAGTTCAGGAGATTCGTCAAGCCATGGACGCTCACCAGAGGGAGAAAGTGGCGGAAGAGATCGGAGATCTGCTTTTTGCTGTCGTCAATTTGGCCCGGCATTTGGGCCTGGAGGCTGAGGAGTTGGCACGGCAAGCCGTACAGAAATTCATGGACCGGTTCGAGGCGATCGAGGCCAAAGCACAGGCCATGGGCCGGTCGCTCAACGAAATGACCCTGGAAGAGATGGATCAACTTTGGGACGAAACCAAGAAACCTCCGAGGTCTGTTTCAGATTAATACACCTTCCGATCGACGTGGTTCGTTTTTGAACAGTCTTGCTTGACCCTTCAGGGATTTCACAGGTTCTTTTCCCGGATTCTCCCAGTTGGCATTCAATTTGCATACGCTCCACGGGAGGGTGGGGTGATTCTTTTTAAAGGAAGGAGGCTTATGACGTCTCGGTGTCTGGCTTATTTGATGTGGGGAATATGGCTTTTTGGGGGCATCCCGGGGTCTTTGTGGGCACAAAGCCCCAAGGACCCCAATCAACGATGCCAGGTCTGCCACGGCAAGCCCGATCTCAAGGTGGAGGTGCGACCAGGGGTATTCCGGACCCTCTTCATTGATTACGAGAAGTTCAAATCCTCCGTTCACCATAAGTTCCAGTGCGTCGATTGTCATACCGATGTGGTCTCCATTCCCCATCGACGGATGCCGAAGAAAATCTATTGTTTACAGTGTCATTTCGAAGGTAATGTGGTCGGTGCACCGGTTCAGCGAATGCCGGAGAAGTACAAGGAAAGTGTGCACGGGAAAGCACGCCTTGCCGGCAACCCAGAGGCTCCAGATTGTCAGGACTGTCATACGACCCATAACGTCCGACCGCCTGGAGATCCCCAATCCTCCGTATACAAAACCAACGTGATCCAAACCTGTGGCAAGTGCCACATTCAGCAACTCCAGGACTACACCGAAGGTATCCACGGCCAGGCATTAAAGCAGGGAGATCTTGCGGCTCCTGCGTGTAACGATTGCCACCAAGAACACGACGTTCTCCCACCTGAAGACCCTAAGTCCTCCATCAATCCGAAAAATGTGGTTCAGACCTGTGCCAAGTGTCACGAGAACGAGCGGTTGATGACCCAACGCGGGGTGCCTGTGGAGCAAGTGGAAACGTACAAGGAAAGTTTCCATGGAATTGCATTAGAGTTTGGGATGAAAACCGCTGCAAACTGTGTCAGTTGTCATGGGTACCACCGGATTCTGCCCCAAAAGGACCCTCGTTCCCCCATCAACCCTGCTAATCTGGCCAAGACCTGTGGCAAGTGTCATCCACGGGCCACAGAGACCGTGGCAAAGGGAAGTTTCCACATTAATCCCAAGGAACCTTCAGCGGGGATCGTCTATGCCATCAGCACTTTCTTCAAGTGGTTTACCTATTCTGTGATCGCTGGGTTAATTCTCCACATCCTTTTGGATCTTTTCGGACGGGTGCGTCGGAAAAGGAGGGCCTTGTGATGCCCCAGCATAATGATCCCACCCGATTGGAAAAATGGGTCCAATCGTTAGAGAAAGAATTGGGGTTTCCCCTTACCCCGGAGGCCAAAGCAAAGATTCTGGCCATCTTGAGTGAACAACAAATTCGCGCACAGACTTCTCAAAGTGAGCCAAAACCCAAGAAACAAGAAGAAGAGTTCGTGCGATTCAGCCTGAATATTCGTATTCAGCATGCGGTTCTCGCGGTTTCTGTGCTACTCCTGATCTTCACCGGACTACCCTTGAAGTATCACGAAGCAGCGTGGGCAGAGTTTGTCATGAGACTTTTCGGCGGGATCTCGGTCACCCGAGTACTTCATCGAATTGCCGCTGCTCTTTTAACAGGTGTAGGAATCTACCACCTCTTTTGGATTCTCGGCACTCGGGCGGGACGACGGGAGTTGTGGTACTTACTTCCTCGATGGAAGGACTTTAAGGACTTTTACCAAAATATTCGCTACTTCTTGGGATTCACCGAGGAGCGCCCCAAGTTTGACCGATACAGTTACATTGAAAAGTTCGATTACTGGGCTGTCTATTGGGGGATGGTCATCATGATTGGTTCCGGCATCATCCTTTCCTTTTTCCCTTATCTCGTCCAGGTCTTGCCAAAATATGTGTTTGATATTGCGCGGGAGATGCATTCCGACGAGGCCCTTTTGGCCACATTGGCCATCGTGATCTGGCACTGGTATAACGCACACTTCAATCCAGATGTTTTCCCTATGAACTTCACGATCTTCACCGGGAAAATCCCCAAAGAAAGGATGATCCACGAACACTACTGGGAGTACGTTCGCATCCTTCAGCAAAGAGAACGTCAACAATCGTCAACTACAAATCTCCAAGACCAAACTCTTTCAATGGAAAAAGGAGCTGACTCATGAGGAGAGGGATTCTATTGGGCGTTCTCGGTGTCATCCTCATTGCAGGCCTTGCAAGTTTCCACGTACTGACTGATCGGCCCTCTTTTTGTCGATCCTGCCACTTCATGGTCCCCTTCGTAGAGAACTGGGAGACATCTACCCATAAGGATGTGAACTGTAAGGATTGTCACTGGAGTCCAGGTCTTTCGGCCTATCTGGTAGGGAAACTCAAACTCGGTGCCGAAATGCTGCGGTATGCCGTAGGAGCACAGAACCCTTTGGTTCGGAGTCAGATCCGTGATGGGGCCTGCCTGAAGTGCCATCCCTTGTCGTCCCTGCCGGATACGGTGTGGTATCAAGAACGGATTCCCTTTCAGCACCGCATTCACTATGGACAGAGCATTCGGGGCATCCGGACGACTTGTACGACCTGCCACTACCAACTTGTGCAGGGGAATCACCTGTTGGTGGCGCAAGAAGCCTGTATCCAATGTCATTTTGTAGGTCGCCCGGAAGGTCAACCCGTCCAAGACTGCTATACCTGTCACGGTCCACCAAGGGATGCCATCCAGGTTGGTGGCTTTACGTTCTCCCACTCCAAATACTTGAAAGCAGGGGTGGAGTGTACGAGTTGTCACATCCACGTGACCAAGGGTCGTGGAGATGTGCGTCGAACTGCTTGCAAAGCGTGCCATGTCCAAGAATTTGAAACTTTTGGAGATTCTTTGGCCATCCATGAGATCCATGTCACCCAACGACACTACAAGTGTGAGGATTGCCACGAACATATCCAGCACCGCAAAGTAGAGATCTCCCAGGCCATTGCACCAGAGTGTCAGACATGCCACCCACCGGGCCATTCCACACAGGAGATGATGTACTTAGGGACTGGCGGAAAAGGGGTTTCTCCCATGCCCGATCCGATGTTTCTCTCCCGTGTGGCCTGTTTCGGTTGTCATACCGGAGGGATTGCTTTAAGGGACAGCCAGATTCCTGGCCGGAGGTGGAGACCACGGGCCTCCGGGAAGACGTGCGAGGCGTGTCATGGCAAAGGCTATGCCCGTCTCATGAACCAATGGCAGAGAACGGTTACACAGACCCTCACACGATTGGAGGACCGTGTCCCATGGCTTGAACCCTTAGCACGCCAGGGGAAAGAATTCCGTAAATCCCTGGAAGACGTGGAAGGAAATCTACTATTTGTTCGTCAAGACGGAAGTTTTGGCGCCCATAACATTCGGTACACCGTGGCCCTCTTAAAGTGGTCAGAGGCGGCCCTTAAAGAGATCGAAAAGGCGTTTCTCGAGGGAAGACCCATCAGATCTCCTACCGTCCATATAGAGGAAGCGGATACCAGCTGCGAGCGCTGCCATGCGTGTGTAGCAGAACTGACAGTGGAGGTCGACTCGTTGCAGTTCCCCCATGGTCCTCATACCCAAAACTTTACCTGTTCAACATGTCACTCAACCCAAAAACATGGTCTGACCCTCCAGCGGGATTGTAACACCTGCCATCACGAAAAATATGCGAAAAATAAAGAATGTTCAGACTGTCATAAGATTCAAAGCCGTCTCTATCACGGGACCCTGGCGGGCCTGGATCAGCCCGATGTCATGGCCGATGCAGAGGTCGCTTGTGAAGACTGCCATGGGTCTGATCATGGCCCGGTCCGACCAACCTCCGAAGTCTGCGTGGATTGTCACGATGAGACTTATGCAGAAACACTCCAAGAATGGCAAGAGGAATTTCGCGAAGAAATGGCCAGTCTTGAAGAGGTTCTCACACCTCAGATTGCGGAACAATTACAGAAGTTGCCACGAAAGGCATTTCTCCGAGTGTACCGCGAAGTCTTAAAGGCAAAGGCACTCTTTGATACCCTTCAACAGGACGGGAGCCAGGGAGTCCACAATCCAGAGTTGATCCAAGAACTTGTGAGTCGGATTCGTTCGCGACTGATGGAGAATCCTATGGGAACGGACAGCCCGTGAGGGTATGAAGCATTTTTAACAACCTCCCAATGCCCTGTAGGTTCTGGTACGGTGCACCGGAATATTCGGGGTAGCCGTGGAAAATCAGGGCCGGGGTCCGGCTTTTTGGGTCGATCCATTCTCCTTCTAATGGGACCAGAAGGCGTGTGGGATGGAGCGTTTCCCCATTGAAAGCAACAACCAGGGTGACTGGAGCAGGGTAGAGGAGTTCCACCGCACGACCTCGAGTTTTTAACGAGTCCAAAAGTTTTGGCGGGGGAACCCATCGCAAGACCCCCGACGCGTGAACGAGGAGTGATTCAACCTTCTGGATGATCAGGGAACCCTTTGGGTGAGCGGAGGAGTACTCTCGAATTTCTCCCCTTTGATACAGGATGAGTTTCACTGGTCTTGGAGCCTCTCTTGTCTGATGAGGGGCAGGTCCACATGTCATCAGTCCTCCCATCAAGACAAGAAGGAGGACCGGTCGAGAAAGACCCGGTCCTCCCTTTGTTTGCTCTTGAAGTGAGGGATCATTCCAGACGGATCGCATCGACCAGGACCGCGGTATCAAAAATGCTATCCCCAATGTCACCGGTCGTGAAAGTAATCGTGACACCGCCCTGGCCAGCATACGCTGAAATGTCCACAGAAAAAGTAATCCAGCCGGTCATGTAGACATCTCCCTGGTCAAAGGAGACGGGAGCCGGGACCACGTTCTCACAAAGGTCGTCGATGGTCAAATGTAGGAGGGTCACCGTTCCATCCGGGGTTTCTAAGGTCACGTCGAAATAGTCTTGGTACTGAGAGCCACACCACTCAAGGAATTCCTCGGAGAGGAAATTATACTTGAAGGTGAGCGTGGTGGTCCCTTCTGGAATACAGAAGGTCTGGCGGATGGCACCCGACGACGTGGTAAACCCCAATCCCGTGGAAATGATGGCCATGTAATCACCTTCTTGTGGCGTGATGGGACCCAACTGGGGGATGACACGGCCGTCGCCCATACGACTCCATCCCGTCAAGTCTCCACGTTCAAAACCGGCATTGGTGAGGCTACTTCCGTAAACCATTTGGTTGTTTCCGGTCATCGTAAAGGTTGCATGGGGTGCCCCTGGATCCACCTGTCCGGGGGTAAAGGCATCTCCTGTCGATTTCCCGTCATTGACCATTTTCTGGAAGAGATCCTGTGAGACCGTCTGGGCAAAGTTGGAATTGACGACACGAGTGAAGCCGAAATACGTTTTCGCTCCCTTGCCAAGGAACGCGTTTGCCATCGTTGCGTTGGCGGAACTTTCGCAAGACCCGTTGTAGATAATAGATTGGGGGAACGTACCGGAGAGACCGGAGATATAAGAAGGTAGCACGCCGAAATAGTGAGTTCCAGAAATCGTGACGATCGTTAAGCGTTGAAGAAGTAGGTCAATCACATGCTGTTGGAAGTTTTGTGCGTTCACGGCTTCGCGCGTCATGAATAGGACCTGTCCGTTATGTCGTCCCCCATGGGTGACCAGGATAATGGTCCCATACTGTGGGAACGTTTGCACAGCGCTGAGATCACTTTCGTCATCGATGAGATAGGTGATATCGAAGTTCGGGCAATCTGAGTTGTTAAAGAGATCTTTTAAGAACGGTCCCTCGTCATGCGGGGCAAATTGGGAGTTATAAGCGTCGAAAATCAAGACGGTTCGGCTTCCTACTGTGTCCCCATTGGCAAAGGTTTCCCAAACCACGGGAGTATTTTCCAGAATCAAGCCGCCCCGAGGGCTGCGGCCAGCCACCGTAGTAGAAGTTTCCATCTGCGAGGTTCCACGGGGCTCCATCGTGCCACCCCCGCGGGTCCCTTCTGGGTTGAGCAAGAGATCTCCTCCGATCCCGGAAGCATACTGAATCCAAATGTTGTAGCCGTCCTCGGAGAGACCGGCGGTATCCACATCCGGCTGCTCCAAGAGCCAGTCGACTGTTAACTGCTTGGCTTCTTCTTCCGTGTGGCCTTGGAGGAACTGCTGATATTGCTGCTCTGCATTGGTTTGTGTGCTCGTGACAACATCAAGGTCCGCTTGTGTGGTTTGGGGCAGGATCGGGAGTTTCAAGATCGGAGACAATGCGGGGACATCCCCTTCGGCCTCATGCGTAATGGCCAGGATCCGAAGATGTAACGTCCCAGGGGTGGTTTCCATAAAGGTCTGAAGCGTGCTGAACACCCCGTCTCCTTGGATGTCGTCACCGTTGTTAAGGTTTCCGTCGTCGGTAAGTAGATTGAGGGTTTCGACAATTGTGTTCTGATCATTGAGCCGGACCAAGCGGACGGTGGTAGGGTCAAAGTTCGGGGTGGATGCAATCGGGATGGTGATCCGGACATCCTGGGTTTGGTTGGCGATCAGGGCGGGTGGTTGTGCACGGGGGTTGTCCAGAAATAGGAGATAAGGGTTGTACGTCACGATGAGAATATCTGAGCCGGTGAGACCTTCGGTGGTCTGGGCCGTCACAGTGATTTTGTTGTCACCCGTCTCTAACGGGATATTCGAGGCCGTCCAGTTCTCGGTTCCGGACGCCGTTCCTTCTCCGTCCCGGTCGTTGCTCCACATAACCCGATCCACAGGCTGTTCCGAGGACACGATGCCTGACAATGTGATCGTGGCAGTCGCCGTAGGATAGGTGGATTCCCCTGTAGGGGAAAGGATCGTGACAGTTGGGGGATTCCCTCCTGAACCTTCGGGGCCGGCGGTCTTTTTACAAGTACTCAAAGCCAGAACCGATAAGATCAGGAGGAGCCCTCCAAAGAGTTTTTTGAAGTCCATGGACTCCTCCTTTTAGAATGGATTGTAGAGCCATTATACACATCCTGGATCACTTGGTCAACAATCTTAAATTTGAGCAAAAAATTGATGAAGGGAAAAATATGGGCCTGATCAGACCAAGACTTGCCCGTAATGGCGAAGGAGATCCAATTGGTGGACCAGGTTCTCCAAGAATGTGCGTGGGTCGATGGCACTCAGGTTCCGCAGGAGACGGTTCCGGACTTTTGCCATTTCCTCCTTGGACGGAACAAAGTCTGGAAAGGCCCTTTGATAAACACGAACGGTAGCATCAAACATCTCTTCATAGGCCTGGGAGGATAAAGGTTGAAGCGTCAGCCAATGTTTTGAGGGGATCTCCTGAAGCATCGAGAGATACGTTTCCTGCATGAGAGGGGTAAAGGCCGCGACGACAAAAAGGTGAGAAGGCAGGTGATAGGCATAGGGCATTGGGCGAACACCCGAATGAACTCGACCCCAGGCATCCCGCTTCCCTACGGGATAGAATGTTTCTCCGGTGAGATCCAGTGTTTGGGTTTCTGGAGCATTGAGGGCCGTGGCCAGGAGCCCTTTGAGGAACATTAAGGCCATGATCCATCGGTCGTAATGGGTCACATAGGTGAAAAAGACTCCCTCTCCTTCATCGAACAGAAGGGCCAGACCTGGATGTCCCAGTTGTTGAAGTAAAAAGCCGTAAGCCGTCAGTAGATTCACATAGATATCTGCGGCGGAACTGTGGTCAAGCAGAACTGGCAGCCGCCAGTGATGTAAATGGTCGAGGTAGTCACGATCCAGAGGCTCCCCTTGAATGTAGGCCCACAAATAGGGATCGTCGGGGTTCTTACGGAGTGCCCGAAAAAGAGGACTGAGGAAGGGATGGGGCTTGGGGAGTTGGGTGGATTCGATGGATTCTCCCAGGAAATCACGGAATGTGCCGTTCTTTCCGTTGGGAAGCCGGACCTGGAAGTTCCGGCAGATCTCCCGGTAGATGTGTTTTGGCCGGGTTGGGGTGCCGGCCATCGGATGCAGTTCGATCATGGAGACCGCAAAGCCATCTTCCAGGAACTGTTCCCGTAGGTAGTCCAAAAAGTGGGTTTTACCGGATCCATAAGGACCCTCTAAAAGGAGCACCTGGCCGTGGGTTTGGTGGTACTCCTGGAGGAGAGTGTGAAAGACACGGAGTTCAGAATCCCGGCCAAAGGTGAACTCACGGATGGCGAAGCGCGGAACGATCCCCAAACGGAAGGCTTCGATCATCCGTCGAGCCTGAAAATCCCCACCTCGTGAAGGCCTGGATTGGAGCGGCCGAGGGGCGGTTGTTGTGGGAGGCGGTGGGGTTCCGTCCAACAGCGTCACTTCTTCGCTTTTGATCCACAGGACAAGGTTTCGGTCTTCAAATCGAACCAGATATTCCATCCCCATCCACCGTTCACGGAGCACCTCGCCGATCCCAAACACGGGATGTCGGACCTTCATCAGAACTCTTGAGATTCTGCGGATTCCAATGGAGCCTGTTCCAGTGCCTGGACCTCCTCCATGAGGAGACGCTGGATGCGGGGGCGGTCAGGCACCCATTGTGGGTCTAATCGCAGGGCATGAAAGGCGTGCAAGATGCCTTTCACAAAAATCCGACGATATCCGATATCCGCGCCTCGAAACTGGTAGGCTTCTTGAGCGGTGATCAGCAATGTTTTCTGAAGAGCCTCCTCATCGAAGGTGTAGGAATAAGCAATGGAGTAGAGGTTTGCCAATTTTTTCCCGAGTTCTTGCAGGAAGGTCAAAGGGTCCATCCCCAGGTTTTCGAGGTCGATCTTGACGCCCGACGGATTTGTGGGGCCCAGGACACCCGCCAGCCGCTGGCGAAGCGCTTCATAGGTCTCCAGACGTTCATCCAGGAGTGCACGGACATCTGGCACCGCGTAAAAGATCATGACTCCCGGAAGCCTGGAGTTCCCGCATTCATCAATCATCTGACGGAGGTTATCCAGGGCCATCCGTTTCTCACGGGAAGATGCAATGCTCATCCCACGTTCTGCCTCGTCAAAAAGGAGGATCAACCCGGCATAGCCCAGGGTTCGAATCCATTGAGCAAGGGAACGGATGAGACGGGAGGCGGTAGACCGATCAAGTCGTTCGGTGATCCCGAACCGATTTCGGGTTTCTCGGTCGATCTCTTCCCCCTTCAACCATTGCAGGATCCTCTGATACGTCTCGTCGTCCCCCTCGGCCAATGCGCGGAAAGCCGCCCGCACCGCGTTCGTGAAACTGGAACTTTCCATCCCGGAGATCCCCTGCAGGTAGAGGTCGATGTGTTCCTTTTCAAGGCGTTGACTTTGCTCCAAATACCATGCTCGAAGGAATGCGTCGATCCCCAGTTCATAAGGTTGCCAGGGTCTGGCGGCCGATTTCGGATGAGCCAGGCCGGACATGATGGCCCGGTACACCAACTCGAGTTTATTGAAGGGACACTCCTGGGGAGAAAGGGCGACATAACTGGTCACATACCCTAACCGCCAAGCGAGGTTCTTGACCGTGTAAAGAAAGTGGGTTTTGCCCCCACCGTAGGTCCCTACCACCAATTTAAAGGCGGACCCACCCTGTCGAATGAAGTCCTGGAGATATTCCTCTTCGATCACGCGCAGGAAGGGATCGAGTCCTACGGTATAATGCTCCAGGCCGTGTTCCGGGGGAGTCCCGGTCTCTGCAATCCGATGCAAAATCATTCGGGCTTCAGTGGGTTTCAGCATTTTGGATCACCAGATAAGCATAGCGAGTCCCTTTCTCGGGACCATCCGGGATAAACAGGGCTTGCTGAGGATCCCGGGTTTGGTCGAAGGTCGCCACCACGAGTTGAATCCTGTTACCGTATCGAGAACGACGGAGCCTGTAGAGGTCATAGGCAAATTGGATACGTGTGTACTCTCGGAAATGCCGTTTCGAGGGATCGGCCCAAAAGGCCGAGGGTTGGCGGAGAAGGACCAGATGCCGAAGGATTTGTAAGAGAGGGGCACGCCCTTGGGAAGAAGGAGAATCCTGGAGCACACGTCGATATGCCTTCAGAAGTTGCTGGAAGAACTCCTCAGCCTGGAACGGGGTGTTGAGACGTTGTTCAAAAGACCGGAGGGTCTGGACCACCCGCTCCGGCTCCAAAGGGGTCTGGCCAATCTCTTCAGGCCCCCAAAAGATCCGTAGTGTCCCTCGCTCGAAATTTGGTCGGAAGGTGTAGAGTCCTGCATAGAAGGTAGGATCTTGCCCGGTGAGGTTGAGTGGGAGGGATTGGAGGGCCTTCTGTAGGCGTTGAAAATACGTCCACCGATACCGCTGTTTGAGGGGCTCAAGCAGGGCACGTTCCTGGGTGATCCACTGGCGGATGGTCCGTTTCAAATCGGATGCCCCCTCAATCTTTTCCGCCGCCCTTTCAATTTTTTTGAGCGCTTGTTCTAACACAAATGGATTGGCTTCCTCCTTCTCAGCCTGTTTCAAGTACACCTTCAGGTGTTTCCCCAATTGCGTCACCTGCCTGGATAACGTTTGGAGATTTTTCAGGATCTCCTTCAACCGTTCGGTTTCCATGGCGGGCGTATTCTAAAGAGGTCCTACGGAAACTGCAAGACTCCGAAATCTTTACGGAGATCAACGAACGGTACATCCTGAGTTTCTGACCTTTTCGATTTTGAATCCCGAGAACCTTGTTTTTCCCGCGTCTTATTGACCGTTGGAAATCGGAAACGTATAATTGACCCGATGGAATTCATTGTCTCTCTTGTTCTCCTCTTGGGATTCCTGGCACTTTTTGTCTGGATGGCCGGGATTCCCGTGGATCGCTTCTGGCGCTACGCCTATCAAGTTTCTCTCTTTGCCTTGAGTGTTCTGGTCACCCTCAGTCTTGTTTCTTATCACCTTGGAACCCATCCGAACTGGGCTGGGATCTGGGGGCATTGGGTTGCGGGACGCCTGGTTCGAGTCCTTGGATATGGCCCCGCGTACGCATTGGTTTTGTTGGGATTGATCTTGAGTGTTTTAGGGATGGGACGGCCTCGTCGCCTTTACGTACGCTGGGTCAGTGGCTATTTAATGGTTTTTTTCCTCTTGACCCTTGTGCCCTTGTGGGGATACCGGGGCCCCTGGATCGGAATTCTTCCGTACCAACTTTCTGCCTGGACACGGGCCTTTTTGGGGCCTTATGGGGGGACCGTCTTCCTGGCTTTGTGGATTACGTTGTTTGGGCTCCTCGCGATCCCGGTGGAGCGACTCAAGATCCCTCTCCGGTGGCCGAAACTTTCAAAAAAAAAGGCACCAGCCCAACAACGCACCCAAAGACCTAAAGTCGCCCTGAAGAAGAAATCGGTTGAGAAACCGGAGGCCCCAACCCCTTCTTCCACGCAGACTTCCTCGACCTTTTCACGGACAGAAGAATCCGAGACTTCCTTGACACGGGGAGAGCAATCTGACTTTTGGAAAGAAGACACGATCCCTGGGGGCGATGCGCTGCTCCCCTTGTTGAATGAACCGGTGGTCGAGAGTACCGTAGATGAACAGGAGTGCGAAGAGAACGCACGATTGATCGAGCAGAAGCTGCAGGAATTTAAGGCGACTGGCCGAGTGGTTGCGTATCATCCCGGCCCCGTCGTGACCCGGTATGAGTATGAGCCGGATCCTGGAGTGAAATTGTCCAAGGTTGTGAATCTGGCGGATGATTTAGCGTTACGGATGAAAACCAGTAAGGTTCGGATTGTGGCCCCTTTGCCGGACAAAGGGCGTATCGGCATCGAAATTCCCAATAAGAAGCGTCGGATTGTCTATTTCCGTGAGTTGGCTGGCCATCCAAAATTCAAGGAACTCCCTTCCAAATTGGGATTTGCATTGGGTGTGGATACCGCGGGCCATCCGGTATTTGCGGATCTGACACGGATGCCCCATTTGCTGATTGCCGGCGCGACAGGGTCCGGGAAATCGGTCTGTATCAATACCATCATTTTGTCCATCCTGTTCCGGGCTCAACCCTCGGACGTCCGGTTCATCCTGATTGACCCGAAGCGAATCGAACTTTCTTATTACGAGGGCATCCCGCATCTTTTGTTGCCTGTGGTAAAAGATCGGGAAGAGGCGGTGGAAGCCCTCCAACAAGTCGTCCGGTGGATGGATCTGCGGTATAAACACTTTGCAAAGGATGGGGTCCGAGATATTGAGAACCATAACCTGAACGCTCGAAAACGCAAGGACACCCCGATCCCCTACATCGTGGTGGTGATCGATGAGTTTGCAGATCTCATCCTTTCCGTTGGGAAGAAAGTTGAGGAACCCCTGGCTCGCCTTGCTCAGATGGCACGAGCCGTCGGCATCCATCTGGTGGTCGCAACGCAACGGCCTTCGGTAGATGTGATCACCGGGCTCATCAAAGCAAACTTCCCGGTCCGCATTGCCTTCAAGGTCGCCTCCAGAGTGGATTCTCGGACCATTTTAGACGAAATTGGAGCAGAGAAACTCTTAGGCAGAGGAGACATGCTCTTTTTGCCTCCGGGTTCCTCAGAGCCCAAACGGATTCATGGACCCTTTGTTTCCGAAGAAGAGACGAAACGAATTACCCGAGAATTGACCCGGACGTATCTCAAAAAGAAACTCACGGATGTATTCGGGCCACGTCCCTGGGATCATGTGGTGGAAGAGATCCTTGATGGCGGCTATCTAAGTGCTTTAACCCGTTCGGATGAACCTGGCTCCGAGGAACGGTTGCATCGCGTTGCGACCCATATTCTTTCCCGAGTCCTCCGCATTCCGACGGAGGAAATTGTCGACGGCTTGGAGGCTTTACGAGAGGAATACTATGAGCCAATTGAAGAAATGATCGAGGCCCCAATTATCCTCGGGAGTGAAAAGGGAGAAGAGGAGGCGTTCGTGCTCCCGGGAGAGGGCTGGGATCCCCTGGTCATCGAAGCGGCACGGCTTGCCGTGACACGACGGACCCTCTCTGCAACGCTGCTCCAGAGGAGATTTCAAATCGGGTTTGCTCGTGCTGCACGGATCCTGGATCAGTTGGAAAGGTTGGAAATCGTGGGACCTCAGGAAGGCGCAAAACCCCGAAAAGTCCTGATGACCTGGGAAGAGTTTGAACGGAGGTTCCGTAAGAGGGGGGAATCGGGGGAATGATCGGACCTTCGACCCTCGCTTTGATGACGCTCTTTGCTGGATTCGTCCAACCTCTGGAATTAACAGATCCGTTCCAGGTTCTGTGGGTCCGATCCATGGATGACATGGACGGCCCGGTCTATTTCCCCTGGTACCCTGGCGTTACGGTTGATGGCCTGTCCTTCCCTTGGATTCCGGATCTCTCTTTTTTGCACGGTACCTTCTGGCTTACCAACTCGAGTTCCCCTCACCTGACATTTTTCCAGCCAGATGACACCACGCGCCCCATGACCTACCTCTTTTCCCAACGGGGGACAGGCACGTACTCCCATGTAGGCGCCTTCTTTGGAAGGGATCTGGGGAGACTCCGGATCCATGGGGGCGCGGATTTCAAGGCCTATCAACACGACTTTATGACCGTTACGTCCCATAACGCCTGGCTCTTGACCCGGATCCGGTGGTATGGTGCCCCCACACTCACGCTATTTCGGGCGGATCAGAGTCGGGAGCAAGAACGGGCCTGGAGGTTCATTCAACTGCGTTGGAATCCTTCATGGGCCCATGGAAGAGTGGTTCGCTGGGACGCGGAAGAGACGGGGTGGACCATTCAGGTACGCCGGTTCCTTGGAATCGCAGAGATGACGGCGACGACCTTTCCCTCACGCCTTCGGAAACCTTTTTTCTCTTTTCAGATTCGAGTGCCTCATTTCCCCTTGTTCCTCGGTGTGGCTACTTTGGAAAATCAGTGGTTTCCTGTGGGGCACTTCACCTTTGGAAACCCCTCCTGTTGGTTGGAAATCTATTCTGAAGCCCATTCCTTGTGGGTTGCAGAAGACTCTGTCCATCCCCTGACCATGCCTCGTCAGGTGGGGATTCGTGGGGCGTGGTCCTCACGCGTGCTCCGGGCCTATGCCCAGATCCAAAGTGCTTGGGATCAGTGGGTTTTCCAAACAGATCGGTATCAATATCGTGCGGCCCTCCAGGAGGCTTTTCTGCATATGCAGGCGTTTCAATCCCTGGGGGCCTTAGAAGGGAAACTCTTTGGGAACACCTATCTCTGGCGAGATTCCGTGGGGGTGTATGAATCTTCCATTGTTGGGGTGGAGGTTCATGGACGGATGCAATGGCGAGACGGCCGGATCACAGCTCTCCCGGGGGTCCAGATGGCCTGGCTGACAGATCCAGAGCGTCTGTTTCGAGTTGACATTCTGGCCACCCTGACCTTTTTCGAATCCGTGAGAGTGCATGCCCGAATTGCACATGTGTGGGAAACTCCCACCCCTCTGGTGTCTCGTCGCCGGTATACCGTCTTGATCGCGGTTCGACTCCCGGACTAAAAGAGTTCAAGGTGTCCGTGTTTTCGTTCAAGGCCCTTAACGATGCGGTATACCGTCTCGTTATATGGAACCTCGATCCCCTGTCGTTTTGCCAGACCTAAGAGATATCCGGTGATCCAGTCAATTTCAGTCAGGGCTCCCCGGTCTAAGTCCTGGAGCATAGAGGATCGATTCTGGGCGGTTTGCTGAAGAACGGAGATCACGAGGGACTCTATTTCCTCTTGGTTGAAATGCCACCCCTCTGCCGCCAAAACTTCCAGTCCTTCTCGTAAAATCGCGCGACCTAAGGTCAAATCCGGGTCGACTCGAGTGAGGTCCCCATTGGGAACACCAAAGATCGTCGTGAGTGGGTTAATCACAAGGTTTACAAGAAATTTTCGCATCACCCAGGGTTGAATGTCCTCGACGAGTCGGACCTGGAACCCGGCTTTTTGTAAGATCGCCGCAGGCTCTAAAAATTTCTCTTCCATCCAGATTTCCCCATCCCCGCGATATTCTACTTGCCAAGGCTTTGTACGGGTAACGCCAAAGGTGACCACCAGACGGACGAACTGCCCAGAAAGGGCAGGCTTTAAGGAACGTTCAAAACCCGCGCCATTTTGGGGAAAGAGAAAAAAACAAGCCTGCAAACGCTGTAAAAAAGTGGAGACTGTTTGGAGATGGCGGGCCTTGACGGTGACGATGACGAGTGAAAATGACCCAAATTGGTGTAGCAGTTCTGAAGGCGCGTAAATCGGTAAGGTGAGGGTTTCTGTTTGGCCTTTCCCACGGACCAGGACAGACACTTCTCGACTTTCTGGAACCTTGCTAAGTTTATGTCCTAACACCACAGGATATCCCGCCTGGTGTAATCGAGCGGCGAAGTAGAGCCCTAACGCCCCCGGACCAAAGATGAGGAGGGGGCTATTCTGGGATGTGGGTTTCATGAGTAAGCCACTGGGCGTATTTTTGCGTGATGTACACTGTGGGGAGAACCACGAATTCAGGGACCTGATAGGGGTGATGCTTCAGGATCCATTCCTCCAATTTTTGGATTTTGTCGTGCGTCGTTTTGATCACCAGGAGGAACTCTTGGTCGGCCTCCAAGTTCCCTTGCCACCAGTACCTGGAGTTTACAGGCATCATATTGATGCAAGCGGCAAGACGTGCTTCTAAGATCCCTTGGATAAAGTCCTGAACATCATTTTCTGTGTTTTGTGGATATGTGACAAACGCCACCACGCCTTCATTCATAACTTCCCTCCGTTGTTGGGTGTGGTCCAAATTATAAAAGAAACGGGGGAGTCAAACCTGACTCCCCCGTAAGGTTTTCCGTTTGTCGTGGCTGACTTACTGGACGATGAGGAGTTTCTTCGTCAGAGTCCGCTGGTTGGCCTGGAGTTTGTAGAAGTAGACACCTGCCGTAACCTTGCCGTTGGTGTTCCAGGTCACCCTGTGGATCCCGGCATTGAGTTGGCCGTTGACAAGGGTGGTTACGAGTCGACCGGAGGCGTCGTAAACAGAGAGGTTGACATCCATGGCTTGTGGCAGTCCAAATTCAATGGTTGTCTGTCGAGTTGCCGGATTCGGATAGGCATCGGCCAGGAAGAGTCGGAGACCGGGCTGAATCCCTGTTTCTTCAACATCTGTGAGCAGGCCAAAGAACTGAGCGATGTAGAGAACAATCGAATCTGCAGGCGGGCTCTGGATGCCCATTAGCGGGCTCACTCCACCCATTTCAAAGGACTGACCAAAGGTTTTGAAGGTTCCCTGGTCGTACGCAACCCCACAGTTATAGCCGATGCTGGGATTGTACCACACGGCTTCCGCAGTTCCGCCCATCGTTGGGCCAGGAGTCAAGCGGTCAATCCAGTTGTTTTCACCTGTGTAAAGGAAGTTTTGGGTGCTATTGATGTCGGGGATCAAAGTATTGTCTAATCCCTGAAAGAGAGCAAGATCTGCAGATCCATCTTCTGCGTAAACGATTCCGGTCCACGGCAGGATGTTCCAGGCCCCGGTACCAGGATCCCAGCCCCACAAGTCACTGCCTTCGAAGTAGGCAGTACCACCGGCCTGGAGGAAGGCTTCGATCAGGGAGCCGGAGTTCGGATCGATCTGGGTGTTGTTGGGGAAGATGCCGGCGATGAACCATAAAGATTTGTAAATCCCTAAGGTATTTAGATCTCCTATGCTGGTGGAGTAGGTCCCAACGAGGCCGGCACCGCTGAGGACGTTGTCAATGAAGGGACCAGAGAGGGGTGTGGGATCGACGTCAATGATGAGATAATCCAGTTGGCCAGCATAAACGTCACAGGTAGCTGAGGTAGAGTCGTTGTTCGGGTTTTGATCCCCTGCCAAGACCGTCCAGGCCCAGGAGGTGTAAGTCCCTTCGGCTCCGAAGGTATAGGAGGGGAAGATGACATCCTGGACATCCCCTGGGTTCAGGCTCAGCTGGGTACTTTCACGGTAGACCTCAGCATCCAGCGTTTGATCATAGATAGCGAAATACGCCCAGAAGGTTTCTGCATTGGCCCCGATATTTCGGAAGGTTGCGGTGGGATCGACCACATCACCAACGAAGTAGATCCCCACAGGAGCGGAGATGTTGGTTGCTGCCACATCGTGATCGGGTGGAGGTCCGGTCTGGACGATCGCCAAGATATCCCAGTTATAAGGAAGGCCGTAGTCATTCAGTTCTGCCCAACCGCCACCGGCAAACCAGACCCAGTCTCCTTTGCCAATCACTGGCGGTCCCGCGTCCACAGCGATGGGATATTCACCAGCCTGGTGGGTGATCTCTACGGCAACCCACATATCGTTGGCACCATCAATCACGACCGGAACTGTCAGATCTACTCGATACCACCCTGTCCCCGTGACCGTGTACGGTTCTGTGGAGAGAGTGTCCCCAGGCATATTGGGAGCTCCGGGACCATATACAACGATTCGGCCGGAGTGTGTTCCGGGCTCCCAGTGATAGAATGCGACAGAGATGAGAGTATTCCCATCGTACAGCCCTAACTCATCTGGTGTGAATCGGGCGGCGGCCTGGTAGGTGCCTCCATTGGTCAACCCAATGGCGTCACTGGCGACTGTATTGGGATCGTCAAAGCGGAGGGTCTCTTCGGGTTGAGGGGTAGCGAGATGCGGGTTGATGGCTTTCACGATTTGTTGGATCGAGGCTCCCTGGGACCGGGCATTGGTGAGGATCGGGCTTGACTTTTGGACCTTCGTAGCTCCTGATAGACTCCCTATCAGGAGTGCGACGACTACGCTATAGCGCCACATAACAACCTCCTTTTTTGAACCAAACAGTTAGGCGTTAAATCTAAGGGAGACCCCTGGAATTGTCAAGCATCCAGATCTTTCAAGGGTAGCCTTTGTCACTTTCTTAAGTCACTCAAATATCGAGACATACCGTTTTTAGTTATTGCAAGTCCTTGAATTACAAAAGAATAGGGAGGACACTCCTTGTCGGGTAAATTTTAAGAGTACGGGTTCGGCCCAAAAGTTCTCCATCTGCCTGGACCGGTAGGGCCTGCTCCGAGGAAACCTCGATTTCCGAAACCTGAAAATAATGGACTTCGGGTTCTTCTAAGTGCTCACCCCGGTAAACTTTGGGGAGTTTCCTTAAAAAAGATGGGATCGATAGTCTGTCCACCACAGTAACGTCCAGTTGTGCGTCGTCAAGCCGGGCCTTGGGAAAGAGATGGAACCCACCGCCCAAGAATTGTCCATTTCCTACCGAGAACAGTAGAATCTCTCCTTCGTACAGTGTGTGACCTTGGGATGTGGCTCTCATCCGCGGCGGGTGATACCGGGGGAAGGTATAGAGGACCCCCACCAAATACAATAGGTCTCCGGTTAGGTAGCGAAACTTCGGTAGATTTTCGACCACGGCGGCATCAAATCCCATCCCGATGCCGTTCACGAAAATGCTTTTTTCTCCTTCTATATCCACCATCCCTACATCGACGTATGCTAATTTGGGGTGGAGAAGGGCTCTTTCTAAAACCTGGTACCAGGGTTCATTGGAAAATACCGTCTTATAAAAGTCGTTCCCAGTCCCTAAAGGAATCAGGAGCAAAGGCATAGGTTGAGGGAAAATCCCCATCACAACTTCACGGATTGTTCCATCGCCTCCCAATACCGCGATCGCATCCCACTTTCTTTCTTCTCCGATGCAGTGAGCGATTTCCGTCGCATGGCCTGGGTACTCTGTACAAAACACATCGTAGTCAATGTTCCGGGATTCAAGGAATTCAACAACCTTCCGGATGAAATGTTTTGGACGCCCCCGTCCTGCCACTGGGTTGACGATTAACGCACATCGACGGATGGGTTCCATGGGGCAACCTCCAACACATCTTGGGCCACTTTGGCCGTCTGGACATGGATGGCCACGGTATCTTCTACGTTCCAAGCATAGCCACCCCCTAAGGTCACGACAACCGGGACTTTCCACCTGTTGAGTGCATACTCAAACACCAACTGGTCTCTTTGTTTTAGTCCGTTCATGCTCAGGCGAAGACCTCCCAGTTGATCATCTTCGTATGGATCTGCCCCCGCCTGATAAAAGACGATTTCGGGGGTAAAGGACTGCGAAATCAACTCTAACGCCTGCCGAAGTCGATCGAGATATTCCTCATCCCCGATGCCTATGGGGAGTCCAATGTCCAGATCGCTCTTTTCTTTCGGGATCGGATACAATTGCTCCTGATGGATCGAAAACGTGAACACCGTCGAATCGTTTTGGAAAATGCGGGCGGTCCCATTTCCCTGGTGAACATCACAGTCGATCACGATCGCTTTTTGGAATTTCCCTTCCCGTTGTCCCTTCCGGATTGCGTAGGCAAGGTCGTTGATGTAGCAAAAGCCTTCCGCATGATCCGGATAGGCATGATGAAATCCTCCCCCAATGTGATAGCCGACCCCATACTGAAGCGCCAATTCGGTGGCTTTCCAAGTCCCCCCTGCCATCCATCTGAAACCTTCCACAATTTCTTGAGTGAGGGGAAGTTCTGACCATAGGGTCCGGGGAGTCCGCCGCAATTCCTGTAAGTCGCGGAGGTATTCTTCGTCATGAACGAGTTGGAGGTCTTCAAAGGGAGGGAGGGTGGGATGAAAGAAATCCTCTGGTGTCGCAAGTCCTTCATCTACAATTCGTTGGTAAACGAGCCGGTACTTCTCTGTGGGAAAGACATGAGGTCCCAGGTCCATTTCATATTTAGGTGAGTATACGAATTTCAATTTGCTCATCTCACCCGATGAGGAGCACCGCGAGGATGGCTAAAGCCCCTCCCGCTAAACTCGCGGAGAAGTTGACCCAGTTGTTGTTGAACCAGCGGAGCCCACCAGAAAAGACCGTGGGGAGATTGCAGTGGACTTCTACATCAAAAAGGCCTCCACACTCTTGACATCGATATCGTACCTCAACGGTCGCACCTAAGACACTATCCAAAAGATTGCCCAAGACCCCCACCACCGTCACGATCAAGATGGTTGACCACGGATACCCGTATCCTAAACCGACCGTTGCGATGAGAAAACTTCCCAGGATTCCTCCCAAGGTGCCGATCAAAGAGATGGCACCGGACGTCCCCTTTGGAACTTTGCGGAAGAGCAAGATGGACCGAGGATCTGTCCGAGAGAGACTCCCGATTTCGGTCGACCATGTGTCAGAATTTACGACTGCTAAGACCGCCAAATAGATGGGATACAAGTCAATGGGTACGATTTTCAGATAGGAGAGCACCACGATCAACGACGCGAGGCCTCCGTTGGCCAACACCTGGAAACCGTCCCTGGATTCCCCTGCTTTGACGTTGCTTTTCCCGTGGATAAGTTTGGTCAGGAGGCTGGAGGTGCCAAAGAAGACCAAAATGGGGAGAAGGTATTGGACGCCCCCGAGCCCCAAGATGAGCATGCCCATGACCCCGGTGATCAACGCACCATCAAGGGTCAAGGCTTTGGTTTGATACGCCAACCCTGCGATTAGAAGTGACCATCCCGCCGCTTCCAGCATGGGGATCAGCCCTATCCCCCGGTCAAAGGCTGTGAGCCAGATGCCAGCCAGGAGAGGGATGATCCAGTTATCAAACCCACCGGAAAGCCCCAATTCTGCCATAGCCAGGACTCCGGCGAGAAAGATCATCATGAGGGGGAGGTGTCCCCGAAACAGAAATCCCCACAAAATCCAAGTAGAGGCGATGAAAGTCAGCGTACCTCCCAGGGACTTTCCAAGAGATCGGAACCGGATCCAGGGATAAGACTTTCCAACAATGGCGGCAAGGGCGTCGGAGAAGAACATGGGGATCAGCGAGGCGGACAAAATCGTTCTGCTGGTCCCAAATAGCCATGTATTGGTCAGGACCGCAAGCGGGAAAAATACGGTTCCCCAAGTTTGTCGTTCAACCTCGTGGATGCCCCGGAATATGCCCGTTACCAACGCCGCAGCATTGAGAACGACAAAAAGCGCCGAGAGAATCATCAGAGGTTTGAGGTCATGGAATGCCTGAATTGCAATCAGAATCAAAATTCCAACACCGACGTGGACCAGTTTCCGTGTAAATTCACGGGTAAGGAGTTCGAAATGGGCGAGGATCTCACTCACCCCTACAAAACCCATGATCGCCCCAAAAAAGATCCAGAACAGAAGTGTGTCACTCATTCTTGAACCTCATACGGAACGGGAAGAAGGTAAATGGCTACTAATGTACGGTCCGAGTTGAAAACAAATTGGGTGTGTATGCCCGCATATTCCGGATGTTTGACCGGAAGAAAGAATCTTACGATGACTTTTTTATGTGGAACGTCCGTTGCCACGGAGAGAAAACGAAGGGTGTCCTGGACCGTCAAGCCCCATCGGTGCTGGATTTCTTTTTTAAGAGTTTCTTGGTAGGAATGTACAATCCGGACCCATCTTTGAAGGGGTACGAGATTAAGGGAAGGTTGTGTGGGATAAGGATACCGACCTTGGTAGATGGGGACGGAAGGAGAAGAGGTACACACAGCCATCATCGTTCCTACAACGGCGATCCCAGGGAAACGCATGGCTATATTTTAAGGGTGTCCCTAAGAGGACAAAAAGAAAAGTGGGCCCAAGTGGATTCGAACCACCGACCTCGCGCTTATCAGGCGCGCGCTCTAACCAACTGAGCTATGGGCCCACTTGCGGTGGAAAATTATAAGCAGGTCAAGTCGGGGATGCAATGCTTCCATGAACAGGATCATAAAGTTGCTTGCGAACAAGAAAGATTCGAAGGATAATTCTATTTCTTCACGGAGGCTACATGAAGAAATACCGTTTAAAGAATTTACACTGCGCCAATTGTGCTGCCAACATCGAGGAGACCTTGCGGGACCTCGATTCGGTGCGATTTGTGGTCCTGAACTTTGCGACGGGGACGCTTCACATCGACACCGATGACCTTTCCACCGTGCAAGAAAAGATTCGTACCGTTGACCCCCAGGTCGAACTCGAAGAAATCGAATCTTCGGACCACGACACCCACGAGCACGCCCATGGGCTGGACCTGGAGAACAAACGGGAACTCTTTCTGATCGGCCTCTCTGCATTCTTTTTTGTTCTCGGTCTCATCTTTCGTTCAACGTTGCACCATACGCCTTTCAGTTGGGCCGAGTACGTTGTCTTTCTTGTAGCTTATGTAGCGAGTGGTGCCCGCATTTTGTGGACAGCTGCCCGGAACCTCCGACACGGCCAGGTCTTTGATGAAAACTTCTTGATGTCGATCGCAACGCTGGGCGCCATTGCCATCCACGAACTTCCAGAAGCTGTGGGGGTGATGCTCTTCTTTAAGGTCGGCGAGTTCTTCCAAGATCTCGCCGTTCAACGATCCAGAAAATCTATTCGGGCCCTGTTGGCCATCCGACCGGAATATGCGTACCGGAAAGTGGATGGGGAGTGGCAAAAAGTCGATCCTTCGGCCGTTCAAGTCGGAGACTTGATTTTGGTAAGACCCGGCGAGAAGATCCCGTTAGATGGGGTCGTCATTGAAGGAAACTCTTTTGTAGACACCTCGCCCCTGACCGGAGAGCCCGTCCCGAGATCCGTGGGACCCCAAGATGAAGTTCTCGCAGGGATGATCAATCAGCAGGGCATGCTTACAATCCGTGTGACACGCCCCTTTGGAGAATCTTCTGTATCCAAAATCCTGGATCTCGTTGAAAACGCCAGCAATAAGAAGGCCGAGACAGAGAAATTCATGACGAAATTTGCGCGCTATTACACCCCAGTTGTGGTCTTTGGCGCTTTGCTTATTGCCGTTGTTCCTCCCCTCGTCATCCCGGGCGCATCTTTTTATGACTGGATCTATCGGGCCTTGGTCTTGCTGGTGATTTCTTGCCCCTGTGCTTTGGTGATCAGCATTCCCCTTGGATACTTTGGAGGGATAGGAGGGGCATCCCGACGGGGGATTTTGGTGAAAGGCTCGAACTTTCTCGACGTCTTAGCCCAAACCACCACAGTCGTTTTTGACAAAACAGGGACCTTGACCAAAGGGGTCTTTCGGGTCACCAAGGTGGTCCCC
>WFXO01000010.1 GCA_015490555.1 Caldifarciminota bacterium
CATCAGCTATCATACTAGTAGCTTTCCCTCCGGAGGGGTCCTGAAGTATGCCTACAAGTCCGGGGGATCCTGGCATATTGAAACTGTAGTTGGGGCGTCTGGGAAAATCTCCATGGCCTTAGATGCCTACGGCAACCCACACATCAGCTATCACACTGGTGGCTTTCTCTCCGAAGGGGACTTGAAGTATGCCTACAAGTCCGGGGGATCCTGGCATATTGAAACTGTGGATACAGTCGGATGGGATGTGGGCCATGCCTCCTCCATCACCCTGGATGCTAATGGCAACCCACATATCGGTTATGCAACAATAGCCTATTTGCACGTCTCTGGACCCCTAAAGTATGCCTACAAGTCCGGCGGAACTTGGCACATACAGACCGTGGATGCAACAGCAGATGTAGGCTTTTGCACATCTATTGCCCTGGATGCCAATGGCAACCCACATATCAGTTATGATGATTTCCTCAACGTAGATCTAAAATACGCCTACATGTCCGGCGGAACTTGGCACACACAAACCGTAGATACAACCGGGAATGTGAGCTATTATTTCTCCCTGGCTTTAGATGCCAGCGGCAATCCACACATCAGTTATTACGATCAAACGAATGGGGACTTGAAGTACGCCTACAAGTCCGGGGGGACTTGGCACATTGAAACTGTGGATGTAATTGGAGATGTGGGTTACTCCTCCTCCCTTGTCCTGGATGCCTCCAATAATCCACACATTAGTTATTACGATGCTACCAATGGGGATTTGAAATATGCAACTACGGCCATCCAGTTGATTTATCCTAACGGGGGTGAGGTGTGGCGTCCCGGGGAGACACAGATCATCCGATGGACCGGTGCAGGTCCCATCGAGATTTACTTCTCTCCCGATGGGATCAACTTCCAGATGTTGATCAGCGGGGTCAGTGGTGGTTCCTTTCCCTTTCTTGTCCCTCCAGTCTATACGGAAAACGCGGTGATGAAAATCTCTCGGGATAGTTTCCCCTCCTCTGTTGACTTTAGTGACGGGTTCTTCAGTATTCGACAGCCTATCCCCGTCAGAAAGTTCTATGATGAAACCGTGGACACCACAGGGATCGTGGGCTATGACAACTCCCTTGCCGTGGATGCCACCCATAATCCACACATTAGTTATTTTGATGACGATCACATGGACCTAAAGTATGCCTACAAGACTGGAGAAACATGGCACACTGAAACTGTGGATACAACCGGATGGGTGGGCCAGTACACCTCCCTCGCCCTGGATAACAACGATAACCCACACATCAGTTATTACGATAACACCAACAAGGACCTGAAATATGCCTATAAGTCCGGGGGGACTTGGCACGTCGAAACCGTGGGTACATACGGCGATGTGGGCCGGTACACCTCTCTCGCCCTGGATCACAACGGCAACCCTCACATCAGTTATTACGATTGGACCAACGGGAACTTGTGTTACGCCTACAAGTCCGGGGGTACATGGGGTAGCCAAATTGTAGACACAACCGGAATTGTGGGTCAGTTCACCTCCCTTGCCCTGGATGACAACAATAACCCACACATTAGTTACTACGATGCCACCAATGATAACCTGAAGTATACCTATAAGTCCGGTGATACATGGTACATCCAAACCGTGGATACATATGGCAATGTAGGTCAGTACACCTCCCTTGCCCTGGATGACAACAATAACCCACACATTAGTTACTACGATGCCACCAACAAAGACCTGAAGTACGCCTACATGTCCGGTGATACATGGTACATCCAAACCGTGGATACAACCGGATGGGTAGGCCAGTACTCCTCCCTCGCCCTGGATAACAACGATAACCCACATATCAGTTATTTTGATGACACCTATGGAGACTTGAAATATGCGACCACTGCAATTAGTCTTTTCCACCCAGTAGGGGGTGAAACCTGGACCGTTGGAGCCAATGCAATCCTCCAATGGGGTGGCCCAAAATTCATCGATGTCTACATATCGCTTCAAGGTGGGAACACCTGGCAGTCACTCCTTCAGAACATCGCAGGCACTGGCTATGGCAATACCTGGCGATACAGTTTTCAAGTCCCCCATTTCCCAACCCACTACGCAAAAGTGAAAATTGTCTATGCAGACTATGACCCCTCGAACCCTCTGTACTACGCAACCTCCGACACCTTCTTCACCATCCAGGCTACGATCGTCCTCCTGGAATTCAATGCAGAAATCGGCAATGATGGCAAGGTCCACCTCACATGGCAAACAGACCCCGGCCCTCAAGATCTCTTGGGCTACCATGTCTATCGACTGAATGCGGACGGCTCTGAAACCCGCCTCACGGCCTCCCCCCTCCGGGAAACAACCTTTGCAGATGACCCTGTGCCCGGCATCCGGGGCTATGCCCTCGGCGCCGTCAATGGCCTCGGCACCGAATACCGAATCGGCGAAATCTCCCTCATTGCCCTTAAAAAACCCATCGTGATCCTCCCCACCGTTGTCAAAGATGAGGCTCAGATATACTTCAATGTCCCCTCCTTCGTGAGCGAAGACAATCAACAAGACGTAAAACTCTTCATCACAGACATCACGGGCAGGGTCGTGATGGAACTCCTTGACAGACCCATGACGTCAGGTGTCCATTCCCTCCGGTTTCACCCAGGGATGAAACTGCAAACGGGCACATACTTCCTCGTGCTGAAGGTCAACGACGAACACCAGAAAACCACAAGACTCCAAATCGTTCGATAAGGAATACCCTGGTGACTCACCATGAAGATCCTTAAGTCCTCCATCCTTTTCCTCCCCATACTCTTCGCCACACACGCCTCCGCTTACCTGGACCTCTTCACCAACATGGGCGAAATCTATCGGACCTCCAGTGGCTCCTCCTGGCAACTCATCGCAAATGTCGGGTATACCAATGGCGTCTCCTATAAAGCCGTCCAGGGCAATGTGTCCTACTTTCTGACCGAAAATGGCATCATCCTCCGATCCACAGACAACGGACACTCCTGGACCGGGATCTCCGCCTACCCCGTCAGTGATGCCGTAGATCTCCTCTACTCAGCCATCGAAGGCAAGTACTTCTTGCTTACTCAATCCGGTGACCTCTACCGAGGCGGCCAAATCAACTCCATGTCCCTCGTCGCAAACCTCGGAGGCAACGCATTGGTTGCCATGACCCAGGAAAAAAGAAGTGGAGGAGGCATCGGATTCTACTTCGCCGTAACCCAAATGGGAGATGTGTATCGGTCTCAAGATGGCGGCAGCACCTGGTCGCTCGTGGGCAACGTCGGAACAACAGATGTGGTGGCCTTGACCGCACAAACCGACACGCTGCAAGTCATGACCCACGAAGGAGACCTCTATCGTTCCACAGACAGAGGAGCCACCTGGACCTTGTGGAGCACCGTCTCGCAGGTCGGGGCTGTAGCCCTGGCCGCAGACCAAAACGACGTCCTGTTCCTTGCTTTAGAAACCGGAGAAGTGGCCGAGTACACGAGTGGCGCATGGCACTGGATCGGCACCATCTCTCAAGTGGGCGTTAGGGGCATCACAACCTCCGTAGGCTCCCCAACATTGGGAAATGAAGGAGAATCCCATGAAATCGAACGGCTCCAAGTCATGCCCAATCCCACCACCCACAGGGTATGGGTCCTTGTACCCCCCTGGATGGAAGGGAAACTCTGGCAATTGCTCAGTCTGGAAGGCAGATTCCTCCAAGGAGGGATTCTCGGAGGAGGCAGAGAAAGCCTCGATCTCGAGAACCTTAGGGCGGGCGTGTACCTGTTGAAGGTCGGCCCCTGGACCACAAAGGTTGTGAAGCAGTAGCAGTAAGAGAAGTTTCGATCGCGGCGAAAGCCGCCCCTCCGTTGTTTTTCGTTTCCAGGTAGGAGCGCGTGAGCGGCGATTCAATAGGTCGCTCTCTCATGGTTCACCAATATGAAGACTTCTCCCAGCGAGGTTCTACCCCCTTTCGTGTAGATTTTTACAGGAGTCAACGATCCACATTTCGTATAGATTTTTTGATGAGCCAATGCGTGGGTTTGACCCTGGCGTCAAGCGTCCCTATAATTCCTGGGATGTTCTTTCGGAGCAAGAAACCCAAGGAACCCCCTGAGAAGGCCCCCGCTGGCGAGCAGTGGATAAAGTGCCCAAAATGTGGCGAATTGGTCTTTCCAAACCACTGGGCCAAGAACCTCTGGGTGTGTCCTCAGTGTGGCTACCACGAACGAATCCGTGCACACCAATATTTGCAGATCCTTTTGGATGAAGGGGCTTTTGTCGAAGAAATCGCTGCGGATCTCTTGCCAGACGACCCCTTAGGGTTTCCCGGCTATCCAGAAAAACTCCAGAAGACACAGGCCAAAACCGGCTTAACCGAGGCCGCACTGGCGGGCACCGGGCATATTGGTGGGCATCCGGTCGTCTTGTTTATCACCGACTTTGCATTTTTTGGGGGGTCCATGGGCTCCGTCATGGGAGAAAAGTTCGTACGTGCTGCCCGGTATGCCATTGAAAAGCAGGTCCCGTTCATCGCTCTGACCGCCTCCGGGGGTGGCGCACGGATGCACGAAGGGATCATCTCCCTTATGCAGATGGCCAAAACCACCGTCCTGGTCAACGAAATGGCCGAGGCCGGGATTCTTTACATCAATATCCTGGCGGACCCCACCATGGGGGGCGTGATGGCCTCCTTTGCGTCCCTCGGGGACATTATCATCGCAGAACCGGGGGCCCTTTTGGGGTTCGCCGGCCCTCGGGTGATCCGCGATACCATCAAACAGGAACTGCCTCCTGGGTTTCAAACGGCTGAATTTCTCCTGGAACACGGGATGATTGATCTGGTCGTCCCCAGAAAAGACTTGAAAAAAACCCTGGTTCGACTGTTTGATTTGATTGGAGTTTCACACCATGGCTGAGGTTGAACTTCGAGAGGTCACAAAGATCTTTGGCAAGAACGTGGTCGCGGTGGACCATGTCTCCTTTACCGTCCACGACGGCGAGTTTGTAGTGATCTTGGGACCTTCCGGCTGCGGGAAAACGACGACATTACGCTTGATCGCCGGGCTGGAATCGGTGACTTCCGGCGAGATCCTGATCAACGGCCGGGTCGTCAACGATGTCCCGCCCAAGGACCGGGATATCGCGATGGTCTTCCAGAACTATGCCCTCTACCCTCACATGACCGTGTTCGACAACATGGCTTTCGGCTTAAAGATGCGCAAGGTCCCCAAAGACGAAATCCGAAGGCGTGTCCTGGAGGCTGCAGAGATCCTGGGGATCCAAGACCTTTTGGACCGGAAACCCCGAGAACTTTCCGGGGGACAACGCCAGCGTGTGGCCGTCGGTCGGGCCATCGTTCGACATCCTCAGGTTTTCCTCTTCGACGAACCCCTGTCGAACTTAGACGCCAAGATGCGCGTTCGGATGCGGGCAGAACTGGCCAATCTCCACAAACGGATCGGTGCGACCTCCATCTATGTGACCCATGATCAGGTCGAGGCCATGACCCTGGGCGATCGGATCGTGCTCCTCAACGAGGGGAAAGTCCAGCAGATCGCCGATCCCCTGACCCTTTATCACCAGCCTTTGAACAGGTTCGTGGCCGGGTTCATCGGCTCTCCGCCCATGAACTTCTTCGAGGGGGTCTTGGAAGAAAAAGACGGGACACTTCGGTTCGTGAATGCCTTTATGGAGGTTCCCATCCCCAAAGAGAAACAGAAAAACCTTCAGACGGGGATGAAAGTCACCTTAGGGGTCCGGCCCGAAGACCTCTATCATGCACCCTACCGAAAGGATGAAGAGCCCTCTTTCCAAGCCACGGTGGAGTTCCGGGAAACCCTTGGGAACGAGGTCTTGGTGTACTATCGGCGGGATGACGTCCAATTCATCTCCCGCATCCCACCCCACCACATCCCCAACGAAGGGGAAACCTTAGAGGTCTTTATTCACCTACCCAACATCCATCTCTTCGATGCGGAGAGTGGGGTGAATCTGACGGTCAATCTGTAGGCGACTCCGTTTGTTGAGCCATGAGGGCCTCGGCGAATTGACGGAAGTACCGGGCCCGTTCCAAGCGAGCACGCTTCCTTGCTTCTGCCTCCTGAAATGCCTGTTTCTCCTGCGTGGTCAGTGGAGTCAATCGTCGGGGGAGGGGCTTGGGCTTCCCATCCTGCCCGAGATGTACAAACGTGGTATAACTCGAACAAGTCAACCGAAGGTCGCCGGACACCGGATCTTCGGCCATGACCCGGGCATGGATCTCTATCGAGGTTCGGCCCGTGTAAGTCAAAGCCAACTGGATGATGAGGATATCTCCCTGATGGATCGGAGCATAGAAATCGGTGGCATCAAAGGAGGCCGTCACCACAGGACCACGAACGAAGCGGCGGGCAAGGATCGAGGCGGCCTGGTCAAGATCCAAAAACAGCCGACCCGAAAACATAATGTTGGGGGCTAAGGTGTCCTCCGGGAAGATCATCCGCGTGTATTCCAGGGTGTAGGGGAAGGGGGCCCAACTCGAGACTCCCCGATCCGGGAGCCTCGGTTCTTTCTGGAGACGCTGTTTCCGTTGATTCCGGCGTGCTTCAGCACGCTCGTATCGCTGTTGCTCCTCAGGGTCTTTGGGTGCAAGGGTTTCCGGGATCGGACGTGGCCGACCCTGTGGATCAATGGCAACAAAGGCCAAGTACGCGAAGGTGGTGACTCTTTTCTTTTGGTTTTCCGGATTTTCGGTGAGCACCCGGACCCCGACTTCCATAGAACTTCGGCCAATGTACTCGACCTCTGCCTGGACTGTCACAATTTCCCGGACTCGGATAGGATCCAGGAAGTCAATGCCATCCATCGAACCGAGGGTTACCGGGCCCCGGGCTATTCTGGATGCACACAGGAACGCAGTTTCGGTAATCCAATACATAAGCCGGCCCCCGTACAGCGTCCCGATGGGGTTGGTGTGTTCCGGCATGACCAGGTGGACCGTTTCAACCAGGGTCTCCCGAATGGATTTCATGATTCCAGGACCTCAACGAGTTTCAACGTCCCCGTACCCGATGTCATCACGATCCTTGCGCCCTCAGGCGGCCGCTGGTAATGCGGGAACCGATCCCCAAAGACATCGCTCCGGTACCGAGTCAAGACCCAAATTTCAACCCCCAAGGATCCCAACCGTTCCAGATCCTCTAACAATTTGGGGGTGGGGTCTTCGACTGTCAGGTCGACAATATCCTCCCATCCCACCCGGTAATTTCGGAAAAAGTGTTCGATCTCTTCGACCAAAAGGGGAAGATTTGAGGCGGGCATGCTGAAGCCTGAGGCTGCCTTGTGCCCCCCATACCCGCTAAATAGGTGGGCCAGAGCATCCAGCAGTTCTAAAGAATTGAAGCCGTATGGGGCTCGAACTTCGGCGACGATTTCCTCCCCCTTCCGGCCCAAGACAATGGTGGGGATGTTGTACTGATCTTTCACTCGAGACGCAATGAACCCCAGGAATTTCGGGTCAATGTCCTTCATGTCAATCAGGAGGTAGCGGCGGGGTTTCCGGATTTGTGACAACGCCTGTTGCAGCAACCGTTCCCCGGTCTCCCGATATGCCTGGACCCCCTCCAACTGACGCTGAATCAGAGAACCCAAGACCTCTGGAGACTCTTCCAACAGGAGATCCACCCCGGTATGGCGGGGCCCCTGACGCTCCCCGGAGGAAATCAGCGAGATCAGGAGATCTAAGGGCGGGAACTGTCCAATTTTCTCGGATAAGACCTCTACAAAGTGCGGAGGATGCTCATTCAGGGCTTGTTCTCCTGCTTTCCGGAGGATCAGGTTTTCACAACACAAGGGGACCCGATCGGCCAGAGTCCCGATCAAGGTGTAAACAAAGAGTTCGGGCATCTCCGAATAAAGTCGTGATAGGGACCACCCCAGGAATCGGTCCGCAACTGCCCATGCGAGTTTTAACGCCACGCCTACCCCCGCCAGGTAAGGATACCACCCTCCGTGTCGTTTCGGATTGATCACCAAGGTATCGGGCAACACACTGGGGATCTCATGATGATCCGTGATGATCACTTCCAGACCCAGCGATTTGGCATGCTCAACCCCCTCCACATCGGAACCGCCTGTATCCACCGTGATGATGACGTCGACATTTTGGTCTGCCGCGTATCGTAACCCTGCCTCGGCCAAGCCATGTCCTTCCGTACGCTTCGAGGGAACGTAATACAGAGGCTCGAAACCCAAAGTTTGGAGGATTTTGATCAACACCGCCGTCGCCGTAAATCCATCCGCATCCTCGTGACCCCAGACCAAAATCTTCCGCCGCTCCTGTTGAAATCGCTCAAGTCGTGATAAGAACTCGGAAACTTCCGGGAGTTCGGACCAGTGAACCAGGTTTTCCAACGTGGGGTGAAAGGTGGCTTTGAGAAGCGACTCGGTATGGATTCCTTTTTGAATTAACACCGAAAGGAGTTCGGGAGAGAGATCATAATTTGCTTCATCCACAGAATGGTTGACCTTCCTTTCCATAGAACCTCCCCGGTCACTCTAATTTTACAGGTCCTTCCAAAAAATACAGGAATTCAAACAACGTCGACAATAGGCAACCCCGCTATTTTACAGGACTTGACACACCCAAGTCCAATGTGTATAATCATCACCGATTGAAAATCATTTTCATTTAAAATTTGTTCCAATGGAGGACTGAGATGAAGGAAAAAAGAATTCGCAGGAGTTTTCAGCGGGAACAGATTTATCAACTCCTGGCCCAGGGTGGGCACTGGAGTGCAGAAAAGATTTATGAACTTTTGAAAAAAGAGATCCCCACCCTCTCCCTGGCGACGGTCTATCGCAATTTGCACGCCCTCCAGGAAGAAGGTCGGGCACGGGAAATCGCCCTGGACGGGTGGGATCGTAAACTCTGGGAAGCTGCACGGACTCCGCATCTCCACTTCGTTTGTCGTGTCTGCCATCGGGTGGAAGACCTGGATGTGAATTTGTCTGCATTGGAAGGGCTTCTTGTGCACGTTCCCGGGAAGGTCGAACACATCCGGGGGTTCGTGTACGGCATCTGCAACGATTGTTTGAAACAACACCCTTCAGCCACGGGCTCGAATCCAACTGAGGAGGTGCGAGATGCAGACGCTTAAGGAATGTCAAACCTGGCTCCAGAAGTTCCCGGAGATCCGAAAACTGGAAATCCATTACGGGGAACATCCCCCGCGCGTTCGCCTGTTTTATCCCAAAGCAACGCCCCTCGAGGAGATTGCGCGCGTGGTCCGGAAAGTGAAAGACGACCTCCTGCATCTTTACCCCCACTTGATGGCACATGGCTCTATTGAAAAGGCCCTCCACTCCTTAACCTGTCGTTCGATCCACGATCCAGAAGCACAGGTCCTGACCCTGCTTGCAGGTGGCCCGGAGAACGATCAAGACCTGCAAACCCTGGAATGGCGGGTGTTAGAGGCGGATGCCCTGTTGGAAGAAGCCCAACAAAAACGTGAGAAACTCTGGATGAGCCTGGCAACCCTCGGCGCATTGGTCTTCGGCGCCCTGGGGAAAGTCCTGGAAATCCAGGGGCATGGGGCCAGCCTTTTTGCGTATCTCCTCGCATTCCTGAGTGGGGGCGCCTTTGCGACGATCCGGGCCGTCCAGGCCTTGAAGGAAAAGAAGATCGACGTCGACCTCTTGATGGTCCTTGCGGCTCTGGGCGCGTTCTACTTAGGGCATCCCTTTGAAGGGGTGGTCCTCCTGTTCTTGTTTTCGCTCTCCAGCACCCTGGAATTGCTTGCGATGGACAAAAGCCGACGCGCGATTCGCCGTCTCCTCTCCTACAAGCCTCAAGAAGCGTTGCTCCTGTACGAGGATCGAGAAATTCAGGTCCCCTCAGAATTGCTTCGACCCGGGGACCGTGTCCGTCTGATTCCTGGAACCCAGGTGCCGACCGATGGGAAAATCCTCGAGGGCACGGGCCACTTCGACACCTCGCACATCACCGGGGAGTCGATTCCGATCCTCAAGCGGCCGGGCCACGCGGTCTATGCCGGCTCCCTCCTCCTGGATGGAACTGTGGTCTATGAGGTCACTCGGCCGATGGAGGAATCCACCCTCTCCAAGACGATCCAGATGATCAAAACCGCCCGCGAGCATAAGGGAAAAACTCAGCGTTTGGCGGATGCCTTTGGCCAGGTCTATACCCTCTTCGTCCTGGTCGGCTCGGTCCTGCTTTACTTCCTCTTCCGCTCATGGTTCGGACTGGGGCATGACGTCGCATTCTATCGAGCCATGGTCTTCCTGGTGGTCGCGTCCCCGTGCGCCGTCGTCCTGGCGACGCCGGCCGCCATCCTCTCTGCCATCGCCCACGGGGCACGGAAAGGGATTCTGTTCAAAGGCGGAGCCTATGTGGAACAGTTGGGACGTGTCGATACCGTCGCGTTCGATAAGACCGGCACCCTGACGCGGGGCGATATCCAGATCCATGGGGTGGTGACCTTGAACGGTGCGACCTCCGAGGAGGTCCTCCAGTGGGCGGCATCCCTGGAGCGATATTCGGAACATCCCTTCGCACGGGCCATTGTGGCACACGCCCGCTCGCAAAAACTCCCCCTCCTCCCTGTCGAGGGCTTTGAATACAAAGTGGGCCTCGGCGTTTCAGGGAAAGTACAGGGACACGAAATCTTTGTCGGACGGCCCCCGAAAGAATTTCTCAATGGAGGCGAAACCCAACATCTTCTGGCCAATGGATTCACGGTGGTGGGGGTCTATAAGGACGGAATCCCAATCGGCATCATCACCCTCTCCGATGTCCTGCGGGAGGAAGCCCACGAAGTGGTCCAGACCCTCCACAAGATCGGGATCCGTCGCATCGTGATGCTCACCGGAGACCGGCGGGAAGTCGCCAAACGGATTGCCGAGACCCTGGGGATGGACGAGTATTACGCAGGGCTCCGGCCGGAAGAAAAGGTCGAGACCCTCCGCAAACTCCAGGCACAGGGACGGCGCCTGGCCATGGTCGGGGATGGGGTCAATGACGGTCCGGTCCTGGCAACCGCCGAGGTGGGCATGGCGATCGGCGGGGTCTCGACAGATGTCGCACTGGAAACCGCCGATGTGGTCTTGATGAGAAAAGAACTGCGCAATTTGCCGTATGCCGTCCGGCTTGCCCGGAAGGCCCGGACCATTGTTCTCCAAAACCTGGCCTTTGCTATGACCGTCATCCTCGTGATGGTGGTCCTGAATTTCCTGGGCAAGGTTCCGTTGACCCTCGGGGTCCTGGGACACGAAGGGAGCACCGTGCTGGTGATCCTTAACAGCCTCCGCCTCCTGTTGCCCCTCTCAGAGGTCCGATGACGGGCCGAGGAACCCTCGGCCTCCGGGCGGCGGCATCAGCCGCCGCCCACCTCCTTTTCCCTTACGACCCAATCTTCAGGACCCGAACTTGCGTAGACCCTTGCTGAAGCCAATACAGACCCGGTGCCAGGGCCCTTACGACCCGGGTGAGTTCCTCAACCCTTCCCTGAAATTGCATGGCTCCTGTGGCCGAGTAAAGACGCCAGGTTCCCTGGAGGCTGCGAAGTCCCTGCGGAAGGTCTCCCCCTGCCTTCACGATCCAAGTCCTTTGGATCGGCAACCCCTGGGTCGGCTTCCACACACTCTCCGTCACCTGAACCACATCATAGCGGGTCCAGGTCTGGCCCCCGTCTGAGGTCACCAGCACCACATTGGAGTCTCCGACCGCCATCCCGTGAAGGGCATCGGAAAACTCCACATCGAAGAGGGTGACTTGGGTGGGTGGATTCTGAAGGGTCCAGGTCAGCCCCCCATCCGTGGTGTGCAAAATCGTGCCGAACTTCCCGACTGCCCATCCTTCGTTCTCATTGACAAAGTGAACCGCCCGCAAGGTATGCCCAAAGGACGGAGTCACATTGGTCCAGGTCTGCCCTCCATCCGATGTGTACAGGATCACGGGATCATAAGGGTCCGTATCGGTCCCCCCCACGACCACCCCCTGGGTGGGTGTCGGAAACGCAATGTCCAGGTAGTCAAACTCGGTGCTCTCCAGGACTACATCCCAGGAGGTTCCTCCATCGGTGGTGTGAAAGACATAGCCCTGACCGCCAGGGGCACCGAAGGGGATCCCTCCGGCCATAAAGCACTCATCGGCAGAGATCGGGGCCACCCCATAGAGGTCTGTCACCACGGAAAAGGAGACGAGGTACCAGGACCAACTCTGTCCCCCATCTGTGGTTCGGAAATAGATGGCGTCCCCGCCGGCCGCCCAGCCGGTCTGTGCATCCAGCATCTTGAGCCGGGTAATGAATTTGGACCCGCCGTAGTTCTGGAGACTCCAGGAGTAGCCTGCGTCCTGGGTGTGGAAGACAAAACTGACAATCCCCACAATCCACCCTTCGGAGCCGTTCACGAACTCCGCATCCCACATCGGCTGGATCGTGGTGTTCGCATAGGCACTCCGGTTCTCCCAGGTCAGGCCTGCATCCGGACTAAACAGAAGGTTCATCGTCGAGTCTTGCATGACCGCCACGTACGCGGTATCACCAAAGAACGAGACCCCGTGAAAGACCGCGGCAGGAAGGGAAACCCCACCCCAAAGAAACAAGAACCCGAGCAACGCAAATCGCAAACGCTTCATCGGACACCTCCAATTTTGACAAACGGTGTAGCAAAGGTTTGATGAACAGGCCGATTTTTCTGAGAAACCCTGAGGATGTACACAGCATCCGGCAACGGGGCTGGGAGGGGATAGAGCAGTCGGTTCCAACCCCGTCGCACCTTGGCCTGCCAGGACCCCCGAAGCCGCCCCGCAACGTCAAAAAGAAGGAACTCTGCCTGACCGGCTAAAGGGGTGTAATAGCGGACTTCCAGGCGTTGGCCCAAGGGCATCGTCCAGAGGGTCAAGGTCTGATGCGCCCGCATCGGGACCCTGAGAGATACCAGGGTGTCCCCGATCTCCACATGTAACGTTTCCGGGAAGTAACTCTGGCCAAGGTCCGATACGACCACGGTATAAGAGCCTGGGGTAAGGATGCGGTGCACAAAAAAGGCTTCGTCCTCCGAAGAGATGCGCGGGCCGGGAACAGGCGCCAGGGTGTCGATCTCTAGGATCTCCACCTGGACCGGGATCGGACAGCCCAGGTGGTCGTCAATGGCCTGGATACTCAATCCCGGCCCCCGGGCAACCCGGTGAAGGAGAAAAAAGAGCCCCTCCAGTTGCGTATTCACAAAGACATCCACGGACTCCGGGGGCGGCTGGACCAGATAAGACCCAATCTCGACATTGAGGGCATAGGTCCCTACTGCGGCGTATTGCCAATTCCGGGCATTGCCCACATCGTATTCTCCGTAGAGCACTGCATAGGTGCCCGTCCCCTGAACCTTGGGAAGATGCCCCGCAAACTGGATGGCCAAGGAAAGGAAATAGGGGAAATCCGGGGCGCCGGGATAAGGCGTATAAACGATCTCTCCCATGGAAATGGCAGGCGAATGGTAATGGACCGCCGCACTGAACCGCTCCCGGAGCGTCAGATCGCGGATGGCCCGGGTCTCCGGCTCCGAAAACGGGCTCGGACCCCGGTAATATGAACTCGCAGGATCCGGGTTACCTCCTTGCCAGTGGAAGTCGTAGTTCCGGTTGAGGTCCACCCCATCGCTTCGGTCTTCCAGATCCATGGCCCCATCCCCATCGTTGTCGCGCAAGTTCTTCCGCCAACTGGTATCCTGAAGGGAGGTGACGACCCAGTGGCCGTCCGGGTTGACTTCCGGGACCACAAAGACCTCGAGGCGATCTACCCAGTCCCGGATCTCAGGATCGGTATCGTAGGCGCGAAACACCGTATCCACCAGGGCCCACAAGACTTCCGCGCCAAGGACTTCTTCCGCATGGTGGATCGCCGTCAGCAAAATCCGTGGCTCCGGCTCCTCTTCCGTTGGATGGTCGCTGATCTTCAATGCCAGGATCGGCAACCCCAGCCGGTCGGTCACCCCTATGGTGTCCAGAACAAAAAGATCGGGCCGTTGTGTGGCGACGGAATCAAAAAACGCACGGATCTGTTCTCCCGTGTGGTACCGCGGGTCTGCCACATGCTGCCCAATCAGGAAGACCAGCCAGAACAGGATCATCGGAGGATGAGGATGGGACGACGCAAATGGCCGTGCCCCGCCTGGACGTTGATCACATACACCCCGGCCGGCCAGGTTGTGGCTTCTAAGGAAATGCGGTGCGTGCCGGAAGGAAGAGTCCGACTCCAGGCATCGATCTGCCGACCGGTGATATCGTAGATACGGACTTGTACGGGGGTCCTTTGGAAAAGCGTCACCTGTAAGGTCGGGACCGAGACGATGGTAGGGATATCAATCTGGGGGATCCGTGGGATCGTTGTGCCGGGCTCTTGAACCTGGATCAAGTGGGAGTCCGGAGGCAAAGTTGTCCATCGGATGGCGCGACCTGGGACGAGTTCCGCCGCATGGGGGTGATAATAACTGCCATAAACATATTGCAGACCTCGGAGGTGCCAGCGGTCCTCGATGCCCACTGTCGCCTCGTAATGTCCGCCCGAGACCGCCTGAACGTCTTGATACTGCATCACAATCTCGCCATCTCCGGTCGGCGTTGGCCAGTAAGCGGGGTCGTAAAGGATCACTTCAAAGACCTCAGGCGTCTGATTGTCCAGGCGATTGACGGCTTTCCATTCCACGATCCACCGGTGGTTCGTTGCATCGTAGGCATAGAACACGCCCCCGTTCTCCACGGTCAGGTCGTCCCAGTAAATGGCCACCAGGTTCTCCGGGCCGTGGGGCGAGGGGATGGGCCAGTTCCGGAAGTGGAAATACCAGGTCGAATCGAAGGCGATCCAGCCGTTGGAACAGACCGAGACCTGGGTGAATTCGTTCCCATAATACCGGAAGACAAACGGCAACGAGAGCACCACGGTGCTATCGTCGCCCAGCGCCAACAGGGTGCCGTTTCCTCCCTGGGCAGGATCCAACTCGACCCACGCATAGGTGGGGGCCCAGGGCGCCAACGTGTCCGTATCATCATACGCCCAATAGCCATACGGATCCGGACCCATCGGGGCGTCCGGTTGTGCCGGCCCGACTGGAACCGAAAAATACACGGTCCCTTCGGCCCCACCCGACGTTGACCAATCGAGCCGGAACCAGATGTCCCTGCCAGGAACTACATCCGGCAACGTCTGGACAGAAAAGACGTCTCCGGTCCACGCCTCGCTCCCAGGAGCCAGGCCCGCAAGCGTCGCCTGGGAATCCACGACTTCAATGCCCGTAAAGGCAGATCGCAAAACCATGGTCAAAGGACCAGTCGCAAGGGACCCCCGGTTGGCGATGTGGAGGCTCAAGGAGGAAAGGGTACCCGGATTCAGGACGGGATTTGCCTGCGCCTCCAGAACCTGGAGGTCTGGCGAGGCACTCCAAAGATGGAGATAATGGGCTCGGCTGGCGTTCCCCACCTGGAGGACCAGTTCAAAGGTCAACGGCTCCCCGTCCGGGAGGTCGGGCACGGTGGACACCGAGAACTCCAGTACGGCCTGTCCACCGGGCCCCAAAGAAGGAAATTGCGCGGTCGAATCTACAACACTTGCCCAAGTCCCTACAGACCGCAAGAGGCCGGACCCGGCATTGATGCTCTGGGTGCCCACATTCCGAATCTGCACCCGCAGGGTCGCCGTCTCTTGGGGATTGAGGGATCCGTCGTTGTTGTCCACGATCCAAACGGTATCCACGGCCAGCGGCAAGTTCGAAGGAAGCACCGGGACGGTCGCAAGATAAGGCCGATGGCCGGGCGCGGTTACGGTCACCCGAACAGAATCCCCGGGATTGGCGGGGACTTCTCCATAAAAGATGCCTTGCTCGTCTACAGGCCCATGCGCCAGCAAGGTGTGGTCCGGGGCCGTCAGGGCGACATAGGCCCAGGTCACGGGCTGTCCCTGGAACGTGACCTGGACCGGGAACGCCCCACCCTCGGGCCCGATCGACGCCAGATGCTCCACCGCTAAGGCATGCGGGACCCCGACGTGTACCTGCAAGGAAGGCAGGCCCAGGGTGTTATAGACGTGGAAGTAAAACTCGATGGAATCGCCTGGGCCCTCCCGACCCGGGAACTCCCAGAAGAGTTGGAACAATCCCCGGACCCCGCTCGGGGCCAATCGGCGAATTCCCTCAAACAATAGCCCCTCAAAGATCCCGGCGTCAATGGCGTTGTTCCACCGGGTATGGACGCTGGGATTGGTCGGTCCGAAGAACCCCACCCCGCCCTTGGGGTTGGCCGGGGTCCCTGCCCGAAGCCATTCTTCGCCAAAGGCCGGATCCACCGACGAAGCGAAGTTCCCGGAGCCGCACGTGATGTTGTACAGGACCGGGAGCCGCCACCCGTTTTGCAACTGCCCGATTTGGGGCACAAAGAACGGCGGCTCATGCCAGCCCAACGCCCCGGACCATCCCCGGTAATTGATCAGCCCAACACCCTCGTTGATGACCGCCATGAGATCTTCTGCACCGGGCTGCGGCCCCACGGGATACCAGAAGACCGTGTCCACTTGAAGGTAGCCCCGATCCAGTAACCGATCGCGGATCACGAGTTTGGTCAACTTGGTGGTGATCGCATAGTGGGTCGAGGCGACCATCAGGGCCCGTCGGTACCAGAGGGTATCCGAAAGGTCGGGCGATTTCTCATAGCCCAAGATTTTCTGGACCACCACCTGGAGTTCCAACGTGTTATCCACGGGCAACCGGCCAATCCAGACATCCGGCAAATAGTCCTCGCCGTCCAGCAGCGCGTACGGCAAGTCCGTAGCATCCAGACCATAAGTAAAGGCGGGGATTCCGGGCCCGCCAACAATATCCACGTCTGCCGCCAGGACTACAAACTCCACCTTCGGGACCCACGTGTCGTAAACGTTCTGAATAAACGCCTGGATCTCGCTGGTGGTCGTGCCGGTCTGGGAGAGCCCTACGGTCCACACGGTATAGCCCTGGTCCTGGAGCCATTGGACCAGTGGCGTGAGCGTGCTCAGGAACGCGTCCGGCGCGATGATGAGATAGCCTCCCCGAACTGCAGGGCCGGAAAGGATCTGCGATGCGCCCGGGATCGCCTCATAAAACGACCAGAAGGACTCACTGGGGACCTGAGAGAGCGGGCGAGAAGCCGGAGGATAGGTGAATGTCACGGCAATTGGGGTATCGCTCGACGAGACCTCCAGGTCCAGGATCCGGAGGGTCAGGTCTCGGAATCGCAGGGGCGGACTCCATCGCCAGGTGACCCCCGCCGGAGCGGACACCTCGGGTAGGACGTCTTCCGAGGGGACGGCTACCGGCAAAGATGCTTTGGACTCCGCCTCGAGGTGGAGGGTAAACCCCGACGCCGTGGGTTGAATCTGCAAGGCGGCCCACAAAAGCCACGAAAAGATCATGGGCTTGATTTTATGGGAAAGCCGGAGGCCTGAAAACCCAGGGGAACCATGCAGCGCCTTATGGCAGACCCTTTTGGGAGCCGGAGGGATTCGGCAGGATCCAATAAAGTCCCTGTCGGCCTCCGAGGATCACGTAGTCTCCCACCTGGTCGACCGAATAGCCGTAGTCACAGGGCAAGTTGGCAATGACCACGGGCGAGGTCGGATCCGTACAATCGACCCATTGGAGCCCATCCCCGCCGGCTGCAACCCATGCGGTATCGTTGCGGGCCACCACATCCCAGGCGTAGCCGTTGAAATCCACGGACGAAAGCAAAGACGGATTCGACGGGTCCGATATATCGACCAGCATCAGGCCCTGTTCCCGTGCCGCGACATAGGCGATCCCTTCCTGGACATAGACCTTTCGGGCATCGCCGGGCAAGTCGACATTCGAGAGCAGGGCAGGCTGGGCTGGATCTGTCGAGACATCAAAGATCGCCAAGCCGGCCTGACCCTGGGCCACGTAAAGGCGTCCGGCTTGGGCATCGAGGTAGACTCCGCGCGAATAGCCGGTAAGCGGGATGGTCACCAGCAGATTCAAGAAGCCGGGATAAGAGGCATCGTACACGACGAGCCCGTCGTCCTGGTCGGCCACGTAGAGGTAGGGCGTATCCTGGACGACCCAACCGGTGATGTCCTGGAGGTTCCGGCCAAACTCACTGTTGACGTAAGACAGTCCGAGGCTGTCCAGGGCGAACCGAAGGATCAGGATCCCTCCGTCTGTATCCGCCACATAGAGCAGGGTGTCTCCCGGCGCTTTCCAGATGCCGCGCGCGTAGTCCTCCACCGAAGGGTCATCCCAGTGTGCGTAAAACTCAGGAGGAATCCCCACACCTGGGGGGATCGGGGAACTGGTTGCGATAACGGTGACCCCCGCCTCGCCATTGGCCAGGAAGAGAAATTCATTCTCTTGAAAAATACTCCTTACATAGCCCGGCGTCTCCACGAACCCGGCGACCCGTAAAAGTTCCACCGGCTGCGGAATCTCCCGACACGCGGCAATCCAGAGGCCGACCATCACCACGACCAGAGGCACAAATCCGAGACGGTTCTCAAGCATGCCCTTATTTTATGCGATCCAGGCTGACCGTGCCGTATCACTCACTCCAAGGTCATACCCGTCTTCCCCATTTTCCAAAAGAAAACTCAGGAGGATGGCTTTGCCCTTTTCAAAGGTGATCCAGGAGATTCGTCGGGTTTCATTCCACCATACGCAACCTTGCATGTCCAAAAAAGAACCCCCTATAATTGGCTCAAGTGGAGGGTTCGTGTGATTTGGATTCTTTGGGTCCTGATCACCAGTCCGGTGCAGGAGGTGGCGCAGGAGGTCGCGCTCCATGGCCTGGAAGTCGAGGTCGTCACCACGTATGACCAACCGTGCGGTCGGCTGATTCAGGTCACCGACTCCCTCCTTCAGATCCAGACGCAGGGCACCCTCTATTCCCTTTCATGGCACGAGATCCACCGCATTCGTCTGTTGGGTCTGAAAGGCCTCATCAGGCAAACGACCCGGCTACAGGCGTTTTCCATCCTTGCAGGTCTTACCCTGGGCGAGTACGCCTTGGCATGGGAAGTCACCCATGTAGGACAATGGGGCTCTCCCCTCCTACTTCTCATCTCTCCTTTGAGCCTCTTCACGTGGATCGCCGGGACTCCCCTCTACAACCGCGCCAACGGGACCGTCCGCAAGATCTATTCCGTTGAACTCACGCCCCCCTGGACTCCGGAAAAGATCCAACTCCTCCGAGGTTATGCCCAGAATCCGATGGGCGGTTCCACGGGCCTAAGCCTTTCTCCGGTCCCCGAACCTTCTCCTCCCTCACTCAAGGTTCGGAGATCCCGATTTACCGTCTCACCCTTCGGGGAGATTGCCCTGGAGGCCTGGGGCACCCAAGGAGAGATCTTGTGGAACTCTCTCACCCTGACCCTTTCCCTCCTGCAACTGACCTATCGTGTTTCGCACCGTCACCACCTGCGTTTGACGGTCATGTCCGTTGGGTTTCCATGGAATCACGATCCCCTCTTCTACCCGGCCCATGTGGATGTCCAGGCATCCTACACCCTGACTTTGCCTGTGAGGCCTCCAACCCAGTTCCGTTTGGCATTTCTGTTGAATCCCCTTTATGGCGTGGTCCTGACTGCAGATTTTCAGCGCGCCGTGTGGAAAAGGAATCTTTGGGCCTTTCTGGGGCTCCGCATGCTCACCCTGACCTTCATCTTATTTGCCGAGGAGCCTCCGCCACCCCATTACTTTGGCGGTAGATGGAGAGGATGGGAAAAGGCCTGGTTTGTCCCAGGTCCCCAACTCTATTACGGGCTTCGCTTCCGGCTCCCGGAGGTCCGATTCCGGTTGCCGAAAGGAGGAACGCGATGAGACCCTCCCCATGGCCGCTTCTGACCGCTGCCTTCTGGATGGCCGCATGCCAGGTCTATCAACCGCGGGTTCTCAGCCAGCCTGAGGAGATCGCATCCTTCCAGCCCGAAGAGACCCACCCCGCGGTGCTGGAGATCCGAACCAAAACTGGCGATCTCTACCTTCTGTACACGGTCTGGCGGGAAGGCGACCACATCGGCGGGCAGGGCGAACACTATGCCCCCGACCGTACACTCCAGGAGGAGGGAACCTTTACGATCCCCACCGAGGACATCGTCCTCCTACGGTATTGGGCCTCTTCTCCAGAGGCCAGCAACAAACTCCACATCCTGGGGGTTCAGAATTTTCTGCTGGGGATTCCCCTGGGCTGTGCGGTTGGGTTCATCTCGATTTTCCTTTTCACAATGCTCTTTGGCTCCTGACCCACCACGTATGCCTGGGATGGCCAGGAATGGGTCCTGGAATCTGAGGCTTCTCGAACAGCATCGCCCGGTGGTTTGAAGCCACAGATTGGGATGTCCTTCGCCGCCTCCGGCCGGACGAACACGGCCGGCTCCATCTCCTGGTCCGGAACGAGGCCCTGAGACCCATGAGATCAACGAGATCAGACTCGCGGCCGTTCAGGCCTCAGACGGGGTCACGGTCTGGAACGAAGGGACGACCCCGGTAGCCGTGGGGCCGGCAGTCCAGCCCTTCTCCACGACCAATGCGAAGGGCCTCTCTTTTGGCCCTCTGGTGGCGGATGCAGGAGGCCGAATGGCACGGTTCCCAGGGTGCTATCGGCCCGAAGACTGCGGTCGAACATGCGGGAATAACCTCTCGGGGCTTCGACAGGACGCTTCCGGCAGGTACAAGACTCGGGTCAAACCAAGCGCGCCCTGAGGAGCCCGGACTCGTGGAACAATTTTTGAACAACCAAAGAATTGTTCAAAAACACATCCCTTCCTTGACTCCTCACCCCCCTTCCCTTACCTTAAGGCTTGCAGGCGAGGGGAATGCAATGCAAAAAGGGCTCAAAACCTACGGGATAAGAGTTCGAATTTTCGACACAAGGTTTAAGTTGTGGATTTGAAAAGGGTGTCCACGGGAGAGGTACCAGATATGTCAAAGGTTCTTAACAAACGGGAAGTTCGAGCCTGGCTTGCAGGGCAAAACGCAGCGACAGCCCGAACAAAGTCGGAACGCACTTCGTTTCTTATTTCCCTTACCCCGGAGCGCTCTTTGCAGATCTACCTTGCATTGAAGACAGTCCAAACACAAGAACAGCGGCAGACTCCCTCGCCACTGCTCTGGGCCATGCGCCAGGCAGTCGCACGGTTAAACGAACCCAAAAGAGTCCATGAACCTCCTGAAGGCAGCCTCTGAGATTGCGCGTTTTTTGGAGGCACAGGGGATTCCCTATTTCGTCATCTGAGGTCTGGCACTTCAGCACTGGGGAGAGCCCCGCTTCACCAGGGATGTGGACATCACGGTCCTTGTGACCTCCAAGGACCTGGAATCGTTTGTGGATGCGGTACTTGCACGGTTTCAAGCCAGGATCCCCGATGCCCGAGAGTTTGCCTTGCGTCATCGGGTCTTGCTGATCCAGGCAGAGAATGGTGGGTCTTCCCTCATGGGATGATGTTAAGAAACCTCAGACTCCCTCTAATTTCCTTGACTCTCCACCCCCCTTTCCCTTACCTTAAGGCTTGCAGGTGAGGAGTAAGAGGGAATGTCAAAGATGACCGTTTATGAACGAATCGAAACCATCGCCCCTGAAGTTACCATTCTCCTCCAAAAAGCGGCGAAACAGTCCCACAACGAAGCGGAATTTCAATTCCAGGCGGACCAGATCTTTCAGAAAGTTGCGGAGGATTTAGGGGTCCACCTTCTCTTCCGCCAGCAATACACCTTGGCCACCGGACGTGCCGACGCTGTTTACAATCGGCTCGTAATCGAATACGAAAATCCCGGCACACTCAGGCCAAACGTTGGACACTACCACACCCATCATGCAATTCAGCAAGTCAAGGATTACATCCTCGGCGTTGCCCAAAAAGAACGACAACAGAGAGATCGTCTCTTGGGGGTGGTTTTGGATGGGTATTATTACATCTTTGTTCGTTACCACGAAGGACATTTTATTATCGAAGAACCCTTGGAAGTGAACGAAGTTTCAACAGAACGGTTTTTACGTGCACTTGTATCCCTCTCCTCCGGTCGAGCACTCATCCCCGAAAATCTGGTAGAGGACTTCGGGAGTCAAAATATCTATAGTCAACGCTCCATTCGAGCACTGTACCAGGCCATGGAAAATCATGCGGAAGACCTAACCGCACGGCTCTACGAACAATGGCGGTTGTTCTTTGGAGAGGTCTCTGGTTATGAAGCATCCGAGGGGAAACTGCTGCAAGACAATGAGATGCGGAGGTTTATCCGTGGATCAGGGTTACGCCCTGAGGATATTGATCTTCCAAGATTCTTCTTCGCCGTCCACACATACTTCTCGTTCTTGGTCAAAAACATTGCACGTCTGGTCTTGGAAACTTTCGCTGGCGGGAAATTCGGAACTACACCCTTGTCCAAAATTGCAAATCTGGATGGAGAATCTCTCCAGAGAGAACTACGTGCATTAGAAAGTGGGGGGATTTTCCGCGCATTGGGATTAACGAATCTTTTGGAAGGGGATTTCTTCTCCTGGTATTTAGATGCCTGGGACGAGAACGTCGAGAAAGCCCTCCGGTTGGTCCTCAAGCGCCTCGCAGACTACAACCCGGCCACGATTCAAGACGACCCCCACAGCGCACGGGATATGCTGAAAAAACTCTACCACTATCTTCTCCCTCGCAAAGTGCGCCACGATTTGGGCGAGTTCTACACGCCAGACTGGCTTGCCCAAAGGGTTTTGCATCAGTTAAATGAGCCTCTTTATCAAATGCCCAAGGTGGGCTCTCATATACGGATTCGTGAGAAACGACTCCTTGATCCTGCTTGTGGTTCAGGGACTTTTCTGATCTTGGCAATTCGAGCCATCCGCGCTAACCTGTCTAAAGGAGGGTTCGGAGAAGCAGAAATCTTAAACTTTATCCTGCGGAACGTCGTTGGGATTGACTTGAACCCGCTTGCAGTTTTGGCTGCACGAGTTAACTACGCCTTGGCGATTGCAGATCTGCTTCCTTTCAGACAGCATGACGTTGAAATCCCCGTTTATCTTGCAGACAGCATCCTAACCCCGACCGAGAAAAAAGACATCTACAAGCAACAACGTATTATTCTGGAAACTGCGGTTGGCGAACTCCCCATACCCCTCATCATTAACACTCGCTCCAAGATGGAAACATTGACCAAAATCCTGGAAGAGTATGTGGTAGGGGGCTTTTCTACAGATTCGTTCCTCCATCGGTGCCGGCAGGAATTCCCTGAAGTAGCGGATCGAAGCCAAAAAACCGAGGAGGTCCTGGTGGATCTCTTTGAGCGCCTGAAGGACCTGCACGCGCGCGGCCTGGACGGCATCTGGGCGCGGGTGCTGAAGAACGCGTTCATGCCCCTCTTCCTGGAACCCTTCGACTACGTGGTGGGCAACCCGCCCTGGATCAACTGGGAAAGTTTGCCCCAGGGCTACCGGGAACAGAGCGCGCCTTTGTGGCATGAGTACGGCCTGTTCGTTCACTCGGGCATGGATACCATTTTGGGCAAGGGGAAGAAGGACATTTCTACTCTGATGGCGTATGTGGTCACGGACCGTTTCCTCAAGCAAGGTGGGAAACTGGGCTTTGTGATCACGCAGAGCGTGTGGAAGACCGCGGGGGCGGGCCAGGGATTTCGTCGCTTTCGCATCGGGGAAGACGGGCCGTTCCTGCGCGTGCTACACGTGGATGACCTGAGCAGCCTGCAGGTGTTCGAGGGCGCGAGCACCCGCACCAGCGTGTTCGTGTGGCAGAAGGGACAGCCTACCCGCTATCCTGTGCCCTACACCTACTGGAAGAAGGTGAAGCGAGGCGGACTGGATTACGACGCCACCCTGGAGGAGGTCCTGGAGCAGACAAAGCGCTTGAACTTCCGCGCCGCGCCCGTAGACGAGAGCGATCCGACCAGCGCCTGGCTCACCGCGCGGCCTAAGGCGATAAGAGCGGTTAGGAAAGTGCTTGGGAAGTCAGATTATCAAGCCCATGCAGGAGCCTACACAGGCGGCACAAATGCTGTCTACTGGCTGGAAATCCTCGCCAAACGTCCCGACGGCCTGGTCGTGGTGCGCAACGTGACTGAGGGGGCGAAACGGAAAGTGGAAGCGGTTACCGTGGAACTTGAACCCGACCTTCTCTATCCCCTGCTGCGCGGCCGAGATGTCCAGCGCTGGCTGGCGAAACCGTCTCTGCACATCCTCATGATGCAAGACCCGAAAACGAGGCGCGGTATTGACGAAAAGATTGTGCAACAGCGCTGGCCCAAGACCTGGGCGTACCTGAAGCGATTTGAAGCGGTGCTTCGGGAGCGGGCTGCCTTCAAACGCTATTTTACGCGTCGGGATAAACATGGCCTGGTCGTCGAGACCGGCCCCTTTTACTCCATGTTCGACGTGGGCGATTACACCTTCGCGCCGTGGAAGGTGGTGTGGCGATACATAGCAACCGAAATGACCGCCGCAGTTGTCCATCAGTTTCAGCAAAAAATAGTAATACCCGATCACCGTCTAATGGTTGTGCCTATAGACCAAAGAGTTGAAGCATACTACCTCGCGGGAGTACTCAATAGCTCAGTTAGTCGATTCATTGTCGATTCATTTATTATCGGAACCCAAATTTCTACACATGTCCTTGAAAAACTGAAGATACCGCTTTTTATACCAGAAGATCCTCTTCATAATCGTATAGCGGATCTCTCCCAGACGGCCCACGAACTGGCCCCGCGCGCGTACAATGGAGATGAGGCTGCCCAGGCTGAACTGCGCCGGGTGGAAGAAGAGATCGACCGGGCCGCGGCCCAACTGTGGGGCCTGAGCGACGAGGAGTTGGCCGACATCAAGCGAAGTTTGGAAGAGTTGCGAGGGTGAGAAGCTAAATGTACAATAGGCTTAACAAGGAGTCATCCTGTGAAAGAACGGAAATACCAAAAACCCCCTATTATCGAAGTGGTATGCGAATTTCGCTTCGATCCTTCTTCTAAGTGGGATGCTACTGTCCCTGGCCGCATATACGAACAGCTGAAAAAAGACTTCCCCAAAAAGCGTCGTATCCAACGTCTGGGTGTCACGGTGCAGCAACAGCCTGAAACATCCCTTCAAGTGCAATATGAGGAGGGTATGCGCTTTCTGCGTAAAGATGAGTTAGCGTTTATCCAGGTTCAGCCACATCGGATTTCGGTGCACCATCTGGCACCGTATCCTCACTGGGAAAGATTCAAGCCTTTAATAAAAAAGGGGTACCGAGCATATCTCAAAATCTTTCCGAAACCTAAACTTCAGCGCATTGGATTGCGCTACATCAACCGGATTGTGCTTCCCGATGACCATAGGACACTTGATGAATTCTTCACTCTCTATCCCTCCGTGGGTAGGCCATTGTTTCAGGATTACAAAGCTTTTGCAGTATACTTATTGTTGTCCTTTGAAAATGGGCGAGACGCTCTGCATCTAAGGCTGGCAAGTGAAGGGGTTGAGGATGAGGAGCAATTGGCTGTGCTTTTAGATCTCGATTATTTTCTGGCTAATCCTGGGAGTGTCCCTACGAGTAAAACTCTTGAGTGGGTCGAACAGGCTCATTATCGAATTCTTGAGGTTTTTGAAGAAGTTATTACGGATAGTCTAAGGAAACAATTCGGAGAGGAGGGAGGAGAATGAACACTTTGGTAACACTGGGGTGGCCGACAGTTTCGCCCAGAATAGCCTCGGGGAGTCCAACCGTTCTCGGGGAGCGAATCGTAGCCCCCTTACACACAGAATCACATACGGAGAGACTTGCACAACTACTTTATGAGATCCAACAGATCTATAAAATTACCCAACCGAGAGTCCAACTGTTCCTCCGAAAACATCCATTACTGCTCGAAGTAGTGTATGAGGCTGCTGAACATCTCCGAAAGATATTTGGGCCAGAGGCCCAGTTGGAACTCCGTCTCTTACAAGACCCTGAAAGCGGGGACGAGGAACTATTTGCTCTTATCCATGTACATTCAGATGTACCTCCAGATCACGCCCTCAATCAACTGCAACAATTTGATGAGGAATGGTTTTTAAGTGTGCAGGACGAAATCGATGGGTTGTTCAACGTTGACGTTGTCTTCGAATGAGTTTCGATTGGATTCATTTCATCAGTCTTGCTCAAATCCTTTATAGGGATGCGCATCGACTGGGAGACCGTGAAGCCTGCCTACGCTCTGTAATCAGCCGCGCATACTACGGAGCCTTTGGGCTGGCCAGGGAGAAAGCAGTGAGGGAGGGCGGCGTTAGGTTGTCTCATACATCAGAAGATCATGGAAAAATCATTCGTTTCTTTCGGAAATCAACCGATAGAGACTACCAAAAAATAGGCTTGGCCTTAGACCGTTTAAGACAGCAAAGAAACAAAGCAGATTATGAGGGGCAATTCCCTGACTTAGAACAACAAACAAAATTGGCCTTAAAACGAGTTCTTAAGATCAAAAGGGTAATTCTTTAACAATGCTTCCCAACAATTCAACAGGTGCAACTCATCGCTTGAATAGGGGGGAATGCAAAGCAATGTAAATGGTGTGCAAAGGGCTAAAAGAATATGGTAATACTGACAAGATTGTATCGAAATGGAATGTTTCGAAGATTCTGGTTTCAATGGCTTTATTTAGGTGTTCCCGATTTCACAAGAAAGCGATCTGTGCGACACGCTTAAGGGGGGATCATTATGGGTAACCCCTTTTCCATTCTGCGCCCTGCCCTGGAAGCCCTGGCAACAGAAGCCCGAGTTCTTCCTGCCACCGGCCAGGCTTTAGAAGATCAAGTAGCCCCGGATATAGAGGAGGTCTATGACCGGGTCTTAGGGGGAAGGAATGTTGTGCAGACGGTGTGGGAATCTCCCCGCCGTAAGTTATACCACGATATCAAACCCATTCCCCGAACGGAACGTCATCTGCTCCGATACTTCTTGGATGGTTCTGTTCGGACGTATTTCATTGGCACTGTCCTCGAACATCAACGATCCAGTCCTGTCCAACTGGCTCAAGTAGGTGCAGCAGCGATTCACAGGAAGGAAGACGGAAGCCTCCGCGTCGTATGTGTGAAAAGGAAATTTGTGCTCCTTCTCCAGAAGTCCAATCTGTCCCAATCTCTTTGGAATCATCTGGAAGAGGTTGTCCGTCAAGTACCCAATTTAGAGTTGAGAGACACCTCGAAAGACGAAGGATATTTAGAAAAGTTAAAAGTGTGGGAAAGCCGTTCACGGGGTGCCCATATTTCCAACTGGGTAATGCGAGAAGTAGAAATTCAAATTGCGAAAGAGGAACTTGCTCATAGATCAGAAGATGAGTGGCTTGTTGTTGATGGAGCCTTGGGAAATGAATATATTGACTGGGATGGGCCTCCATTGATTGGGGTAGCGAAATCTTTTCGAAGAGACACGGTTTTCCATCTGGGTACAGGCCCCCGGGCTCGACAATTAAACTTGTATTCTCTGTTAGCGGGTTTACAGGAAGGACAACGTACATGCGTGTTCCCCCGTTGGCAGGGTGAAAGTCGGGAGGGAAAGATTGTTTTCTGGTATGTCAGAATACGGCCCCAACGTGGGTTGGATTACCCTCTCATGGGGGTGGTTAAGGTCGAGATGCCAAATCCCACTCGCGAGCCCGTAGATTCTGACTTGGTGGATCTCATTAGTGGTGCAGTGATTGCAGAGCGTTCTGTCACACCCCACGGTCGAGACCATCGTTGGCATGCACACTTGTATCCGATTTACATGGCGGAGAGAGTGATTAAAAATCATTTTTACTCTCAGGCCGTTTTAAAGGCTGCGATTCGTTGGCCAGAACTTAGAATTTCTTAATAAATCGGTGCTACCGTAGGAGGATTAAAATGACTAAAAAGGATCAGGAACACACGCAGGATCATAGGGAGCAAGTTCAGCAGAGGCCAGTGATCGGACGAGCTTCTGCTACAGAACGGAGTCCAACAAGCGCGGAACGTTTTACCTTCTGGTTGAGACCAGGAGAACGTGTGAACCCATTTGACATTGTGGAGGTTGAGCACTTTGACGGCAGTACAACCTACGGGTTGGTAACGAACATCCATCACCTCACTGATGCGGCAAGTCATCTATCGAACTATATCTCCAATGATTTCGGAGAATCGGTAGATGAACCCAACACTCCACGTCAAGGGACAAACGTCGCCGAGGTTGCAGTTCTGGCCAATAGCAAAGACATTTACATGCCCATCCAAAGTGAAGCACGGGTGCGTTTTGCTACCGAGGAGGGAATCCATATCGCACTGGGAATTGACTCCATGAAAGAAAAAGAGCAACGTACAGGGAAAACAATCCGGGTACCTGCTGGATTGATTCGGATGAGCAACGGGGAAGAAGCTGTTGCGTATTTAGATGTAGAGTATGTTCTGGGACCAGAGGCTGCACATGTCAATATCTCGGGAATTTCCGGTTTAGCCACCAAGACCTCTTACGCCATGTTCCTTATCCAGTCTATTCTCCAAACTATAGATTCCGAGAACATCGCCACTATTTTGCTCAATGTCAAATACGACGACCTGCTGCATATTCACGAAGCACGGCCATTGGAACCGGAAGAACATGAAATATGGGAACGGATGGGGTTGCATCCAGAACCTTTCCCTGAAGACCGTGTCCACTACCTTTTGCCATGGGGAAAACACTCAAACGTTACAGGCCGTCCCAATATCTTCAATCCCGATGACGCCCCCTATCCACACCAAATGTACGCTTACGCTCTACGGGAAACGGCCAGCAAATTGGATCTCCTTTTTTCTCACGTTCCCGATCCCTGGGATACGCTCGGTGCTTTGATCGGGGAGATCAGCAATGGACTCCTCAACAACGAACCGAAGTGGCGTGAAATTCAAACGTGGGATGACCTATTAACCAAGAAACCCCTGATGGATCAAGGAGTTCCGCAAAAGATTGGGAACATCGCTGCTTCTTCAGTAGGGCGTTTCATCCGTATCCTCAGACGGATTGTGAAAACCCGACAGTCAGGAATTTTTGTGGACCAACTCAGTACTCGCATGACCACTATCGAGCAGGAGATCAGCAAGATTCGAGGAGGGCATATCTATGTGGTGGATATTGCCAAATTAACCGATGACGAGCAGACTTTGGTCTTCGGTGACATTCTTCGCACTTTATACGGACTCTATTCAGGAGAGGCCTTGCTGGAAGATAACGAAGAAGAACTCCCCGACAAAGTTATTGTTTTTGTCGATGAGTTGAACAAGTATGCGCCAGCCCGCGGGGAAGCAGCCAAATCTCCTATCCTTGAGCAGGTGCTGGACATTTCCGAACGTGGTCGATCCTTCGGCATTGTGCTTTTCTCAGCCCAGCAGTTTCTGAGTGCAGTGCATCCCAGAGTTACAGGAAATGCAGCTACGAAGGTTTTAGGGCGAACAGACAGCGCGGAGTTAAGTGAGGGGTCCTATCGATTCCTCGATAAGGATATCAAGATGCATTTAACACGACTCGAAAAAGGGGAACTGATTCTGTCTCATCCGATATATCGTCAGCCGGTAAAGATACGGTTTCCGCGTCCAGCGTATAGACAGGGGCGCATTCGGGCCTGATGAGAACGTCGTCGCCACCACACTTAACGCTTCCCAAACTTCCTCGGGGATTTGTCTATAGGCTTGATTTGGCACGTGCTGCTACCCCTCGCCTATTAAAAAAGCGTCCAATTCACCGCTGGTACGCCTTTCCACATTCTTACTCCCCCGAATTGGTTGAAGAAATTTTAAAAGAGTGGAAGATCAGAAAGGGTGAGTGGATCTTGGATCCTTTCGCCGGCGCAGGCACAACGCTCGTAGTCGCAAAAGATTCCGGATACCCATCATGTGGAACTGACCTGCTTCCCCTTGCGGTTTTCGTTGCCCGTACAAAAACAAACCTCTACGATGTTCCCTCACTTCTTCACGCTCACAATGACCTAAAGAAGTGGTTAGCGCGTAGAAAACGGCATGTATCTCCACTTTTCACCGACGTTTTACTCTCACGGAGAATCACAAAGGCCTTTACCGTGGACGAGTTATCTGTATTACTCTCACTGCATTCTGCTATTTACGAATTAATTGGAGACCACAGTATCCGAGACTTTTTCCTTCTTGCTCTTCTCTCCCTTGTGCCAGAGTTCAGCCGTGCACAGGCCAATGGAGGTTGGTTCCGTTGGGTGGAGAAACCCGACCAGTCGAACCTCATCATTCCTCGTTTCTTGAAAAAAACCGAGGACTGGATTCAAGACATAACGCATGACCATCACAATTTGACTTATCCTCAAGTGGAGATTTACCCTGGGGATGCTCGAACGTTACATTCTTTGCTCCCCCAAAAATTCTCTGCATTAATTACCTCCCCGCCTTACCCCAATCGCCATGACTATACACGAATCTTCCAAATTGAGCTCCTTCTCTTAGGGGTAAACGAACAACAAATTTTCGACTTGAGATACAGTTCTCTCCGATCCCACATTGAAGCAAAAGCACCGACCTTTTCAGGGGATGGCCATAAAGAGTACCAACGGCCACAGTTACTACAAAATGTTTTAAAGCGCCTGGATCGTGGAGCAGATCCACGGGTGCTGAAAATGCTGGACGGTTACTTCGAGGATCTTTTCTTGTTTTTAGAATCGGCCCAAAAGATACTCAGTCCTGGAGCACGGATTGCCTTGGTCGTTGGAAATGTCCGGTATTCTGGTATTGTAGTTCCTGTGGATGAGATACTCGCTCAAATCGGGGAACAAGTAGGACTCATTTTTGATCAAGCCTGGGTTATCCGCCTAAGGGGGAATAGTGCACAACAAATGGGGAGATACGGACGGGTGCTTTCAAGAGAAACCATTGTTATGTTCCGGAAACCTATTCTCTAAGTTCGCAAATGGCGGGACGGCAGGGAATATAACGAAATGCCTTCGTTATCCAGAGTTGGTGCGGGATCTTTATGGCGGGAACCCGAACCCACCCTTCCCCCCAAACC